>JBKJOK010000225.1:0-8847 GCA_046595595.1 Candidatus Limnocylindrales bacterium | reverse complement strand
GTCGGATGCTAACACTCCGGTTGGGCGCGGCCGTCACCGGGACGTGAACGATTCGTTACGGACCGGAGCCGTCTGAACGCCCGAGCGGCAACCTCAGACGAACAGGCGCGGGTTTCGCCAGAGGCCCTCGTACTCGACCATCCAGTGGAGGTGGCAGCCGGTCGAGCGACCGGTGTTGCCCTCGTACCCGATGACCTGCCCGCCCTTGACCTCCGAGCCGACGCCGATGCCGCCCGGGAACTTGTTCTGCTGCATGTGGGCGTACCACGTGGTCAGGTTCGAGGCGTGGGCGACGATCACGATCCAGGCCGGATCGGAGCCGTCGGCGTAGTTCCAGCCGATGAAGACGACGCGCCCGGCGCCGGCCGCCACGATCGGCGCACCGCAGCCGCTCCGGGCCACGATGTCGATCCCGTTGTGGAAGTTCGCACAGCCGTAACCTGGGCTGTAGCCCTGGTAGGAGCTGCATCCGAACTCGCCGCTGATGTCGCCCCGGAGCGGCCACGCGAATTGGCCGTTGTACTGCGACGGGATGTTGCCGAGCGCGTACTGCTGGGCGGCCAGGTTGTTGATCCGCTTGGTCAGCGCGGCACGGGCAGCGGCGGTCGCCCGGATCGCCTTGGCCAGATCCTTCTTGCTGGCGACGAGCCGGGCGTAGGCCTGGTTCTGGATCCGGAGGGCGCGGGCGGTCTCGGCCTCGAGCCGCTTCAACTGGAGCTGGGCGGCCTTGAGCTCCTTGAGCTGGGCGTTCAGCTTGACTCGCTGACGGGCGGTCTCGGCCCGGAGGTCGTCCGTGGCGACGCGCGTCTGCTGGACGGTCTCGTGGACGGCCGCGAGCGTCGTCTGGTCCTGCTCGATCTGCTGGGCAAGGGCCTTGTCCTGCTCGCCGACATCGATCGTGTAGCTGACCTCGGACAGGACGTCGGTGAACGAGCCGCCCGACAGGAACGTCTCGAGCATCGAGGTTCGGTCGGTGTCGTAGGCGAGGCGGAGGCGCTCGGACAGGAGGGCCTTGCGCTCGGCGAGGTGCCAGCGCATCCGCTGCTCGGTGATCTTGACCCGGGCGAGCTGCGTGTCGAGCAGCTCCAGCTGGGCGACGAGCTTGAGGTAGTTCTGCTTGACGACGCCGATCTTGGCGACCATCGAGTTGATCGACTTCCTGACCGAGGCGAGGTCCGCGTTGATCCCGCTCAGCTGCCGACGGGTGGACGAGATCTGCGATCCGAGATCCGCCTGGAGGGCGTTGATCTTGGCGACGTCGGCCTTCTGGTCCTTGAGCTGCTGGGCGAGCGCGGTCTGGCGGGCGCGAGCGTCGGCCAGCTCGTCGGCCCCGACGGAGACGACCGGACCGCCGAACACGCCGAGGATGAGCGGCAGCAGGAAGAGGAGCGGCAGTCGCGTCAGCACCCGGTGGCGGCGAGTGGTCCGGCGCGTCGCAGGGGCGACGGGCGGGGTGCCCTCGATCCGACCGAACTGGTCCAGGTGTGACGGATGATTGTCCGTGTGCGCGCTGGGGCGCATCACAGGAGCGATGTCATCGTGCGAGCTAACTCCGTTGGTCGCGTCTGGTGCGCAAACGTGCGCGGGCGCGGGTGGCGGCGACGCCCGCCGATTCGACCGCCCCGACGGGCACCCTCAGGACGACGACCGGCTGCCCGGCATCATACCTCGGGAGGCAAATGTAGCCAACTTGTAACATCGGGACCACCCTGACGATGGTCCCATCAGCACCCGGAGCGCATCTCAGCGCACCACCTCGAGCGCGAAACCGCGACACGTGGGGCCGGCGGCGGGGGCCGGCGTCGGGGGCCGCCGGGGCCGCCGCGGCCGCGGAGCTGCCGCGTCCGCCGGGGCAACTTCACCAACCAGTCGTGGCAGGACTCGTACGGCGGGTGTGAGGGTCAGAGAGCGGTCGTTCGACGCTCCACCGGCCATGTCCCACGCTCGGCGGGGGGCGACACGGCGGACCGGATCGGTTCCGGATCCGCCGTACGAGTCCCCGAACGAATACATGGGCAAGTTGCAGCCCGGCCGTACGGCCGGGTCCGAGCCGGATGGGGCCGCCCTCAGACCCGAACGAAGATCCCCCACAGCGCGCCGAAAATCAGGAACGGCCCGAACGGAACGAACGTCCGGCGACCGATCCGGCGAGTCGCGAGCAGGAGGGCGAGCACCAGACCCGCCGCCAGCAGCCCCGCGAGCAGGCCGCTGAACGTCCGAACCAGCCCTGACATCAGCCCCACGCCGACGAGCAGCTTCACGTCGCCCATGCCGAAGGCGCCAGCTCCGAACGGGACCGACGCCAGGTACAGCCCGAACGGGACGATGACCGCGATCAGGACCGCGGCCAGCAGCTCCCCGCCGACGAGCGGGTTGCGACCGGTCATGTCGAGGAGCAGCGCGAGCGGGATGATCGGCAGGGTCAGCTCGTCGGGCAGGAGGCGCTGGTCGAGATCGATCGCGAACCCGACGACGAGAGCCGCGAACCACAGCCCGAACAGGACCTGGACCACGAGCTCGGCCGAGTCGAATCGATCGCCGAGCAGCCAGAACGCGAAGGCGCCGATCCCGGCGGTGGCGACCGTCCGCCAGCCCACGGCGCGACCGGCCGGAATCTCCTCGTCGTGCTCGGGCCAGCGAACCGCGAACCGGTCGGCGACGACGCCGAACACCGCTCCGGCGAGCGCCAGGCCGACCGCCAGCGGCGTCATCGCTCGAGGATCGGGTTGGCGTTCAGCCCTTCGCCCCGGCCAGGGCCAGCTCGACGAGCGTCGCGTGGGTCACGCCCGTCGCGCCGCGCGGGGCATACGGCGTGGTCTTGCGGAAGTAGCCCGTGCCGCCGATGTCAAGGTGGACCCACGGCACGGTCCGGAACTCGCGCAGGAAGAGGCCGCTCTTGATCAGCGAGCCCTCCGCCGAGCCCGAGTTCTGGAGGTCGCCGTACCAGCTCTCCATGTCGGGGACGTAGTCGTCGACGAGCGGGATCTGCCAGTAGCGCTCGGCTGCCTTGTCGGCCGCGCCCATCACGTCGTCGTACCAGGCCTGGGGGGTGCCGAACGCGCCCGTGATCAGGTGCCCGAACGCGCGCGAGACCGCGCCCGTCAGGGTCGCCACATCGATGAGGTGGGTCGCCCCGAGCGTCTCCGCGTAGGTCATCGCGTCGCCCAGGATCAGGCGACCCTCGGCATCGGTGTTCGTGATGTCCACGAACTTGCCGTTCAGCGCCTTGACGATGTCACCCGGCCGGGTCGAGTGCGAGCCGGGCATGTTCTCCACGGCCGGCGCCACCGCGAGAAGGGGCGTGCCGGGGGCGAGCCGGGCGACCGTCTGGATGGCCGCGATCACGGTGCAGGCACCGATCTTGTCCATCTTCATCTCTTCCATCCGCTCGGATGGCTTGATCGAGATCCCGCCCGAGTCGAAGCACACGCCCTTGCCGACGATCGCGAGGTGACGGTCGAGGGCGTCCTTCTCCCCTTCCCCGCCGGAACGCATCACGATCATCCGGGGCGGGTTGTCGCTGCCCTGGCCGACCGCGAGGAACATGCCCATGCCGAGCTCGCGGGCACGATCGGGCTCGATCACGTCGATCCACAGGTCGTGGCGGGCGGCGACGTCGCGGGCCTCCTGGGCGAGGACCTCGGGGGTGATGTCGTTGGCGGCCCGGTTCGAAAGCGAGCGAGCGTGGTTCGCGCCCTCGCCGATGATCACGCCGCGTTCGGCGGCCTTCTGGGCGGAGGCAAGGTCGGCGCCCGGCGCGATGAGGATCAGCTCGTCGAGGGCCGGCGGGGCGGTCGCGATGTCGTCGCGGTACAGCGACTTCGGCTCGAAACTCCCCTCGACGACGCCGCGCGCGACCAGCTCGGCGACGGCATCGACGCCGCCGTCGAGGAGGTCTGCCAGGGGGCTGAGCCAGACCGCGAGCGAGCGCGCGTGACGGCCCCCGAGGCGATGTTCCGCCGCGGCTCCGACGTGGAGCACGGTCTCACGGTCGAGCTTGTCGGCCTCGCCCGCGCTGACGGTCAGGATCCGGCCGGCGGCCGTCTCGCCCGGCGCGACGACCGCGGAGGCGTAGCGCTTGGACCGCAGCTCGCCGAACGCGGCGAGGGTCGCGAGCTCGCCACCGGTCCGTCGGTTCAGCTCGCCGAGTTGCCCGTCGAAGGCCGGCTCGCCGACGATCGGGATGGCGACGACGTCGGCCTTGACGTCCCACGGCTGGTCGGTGACGACGCGCAACTGCACGGGCGGACTCTCCTCCGGTGTGGATCGCGCTCCGGGGTCGGGCGCGTCGCGGTTCAGTGGCCGAAGTGTAGCGGTCGGTCAGGGCTGATCCGACGGATCGAGGCCGCCGGCTGCGTCGGGCTCGGCCGACGGCGGCGCAGTCATCCGGTCGACCGCGGTCTGGAGGCGGGCCCGCGTCTCCTCGATCCCGATCACGGCCTGGTTCAGTCCGCCGCGCCCGATCTCGGCAAGGATGATCACCAGGCCCGACGTGTTCGCCGGCAGGAAGTCGCGGGCCTTGCGCTCGGCGATCGCCGCTGCCTTGAGCTTCTCGGTGATCGCACCCTTGGCCTCGATCGTGGCCCGGAAGAGGGCAGCCAGGGCCGTGTCGTACTCGGCGTTCCGGTCGATCCACTGGGTCAGCGTGTCGACGTCGACGGTGTTCGCGAGTGCGTCGCGCAGGGCTCGCGCCTGGTCGAGCAGGGCGGTGGCGGCCTCGAGCGTCTTCAGGCCCTCGGCGTATTTCTCTGTCCGCCCCTGGGCAGCCGCCCTGCCGGCGGTCGTGTCGTGACCGACGAGCAGGACGGTCAGTCGGTAGGCGACGGTCGAGCCGGCGGCGAGCCGGGACCACGAGACCTCGAGCCCGCCGGTCGCGGTCACCGCTGCGAGGGCGAGGTCGCGTCGCTGGCGGGTGTCGGGCGACCAGAGGATCGCTTCGCGAGGGCCGCTGCCCGGAATGAGGAGGAGCCGCTCGCGGAGGGCGCCGGATCGCTCGTCGATGGAGCGGGCGAGCACCTCGCCGTCGGCGACGGCCGCGTCGAGGGTCGCGAAGTCCGACGATACGAGCGCGGTGAGGGCCCCCCGACCGAGCTCACCGAGGCGCTCGACGTCCGACGCGAGATCGGTCAGCTCCGTCTGGGCGGCCGCGAGGGCGGCGGCGGCGGGGCGGTCGCTCTCGGCGGTGAGCTCGAGTCGGCCGGCGGTGCCCGGCTGGTTGGCGGTCGCGGCCACGAGACCGGCGCCTCCGACCGCGATCACCGCGACGATCAGCAGCCAGCCGACGGCGAGCGCGACCTGCTGGAGGGACCGGAACATCGCCGGCATCGTAGCATCGGGTCATGCCCCGGCCCCTCGTCCCGACTGGTTCCGGCGCCGGTTCCGGCGCCGACCGTCGGGCGGCGCTCGCGGCGATGCCCAAGGCGGAGCTCCATCTCCACCTCGACGGATCGCTGCGCGTGGCGACCGCCCTCGAGCTGGCCCGGACTCGGGGCGTCGATGCGCCACGGGACGCGGAGGCGATGCGGGCGGTGCTCGTCGCGCCGATGCCCTGCACGTCCCAGGCCGAGCTCCTCCGCGCGTTCGATCTGCCGATCGCCCTGATGCAGGACGCCGAGGCGCTCGAGCGGATCGCGGCCGAGCTGGTCGAGACGAAGGCCGCCGAGAACGTGCGCTATGTCGAGATCCGCTGGGGCCCGCTCCTGCATGTCGCGCGCGGGCTCTCCCTGTCCGATGGCATCGCGGCAGTGGCGCGCGGGGCTCGTGACGCCGCGGCACGGACCGGCACCGTGGTCCGCCTCATCTGCACCGCGCTCCGGTCGCACGACCCGGCGGCGAACGTCGAGCTGGCCAGGGTCGCGGCCGAGTTCCGGGACGAGGGATTGACCGGCTGGGATCTCGCCGGCGGGGAGGAGCAGTTCCCCGATCCGGAGCTCCACCGCGCGGCGTTCGCGGCAGCGCGCGACGGCGGTCTGCGAATCACCGTCCACGCCGGCGAGTGGGGCGGCGCGGCCCAGGTCCGGCGAGCGCTCGAGCTCGACCCCGAGCGGATCGCCCACGGGCCGGGCGCCGTCGACGACCCTGACCTGTGTCGCGAACTGATCGCCCGCAACGTGACCCTCGATCTCTGTCCGAGCTCGAACTGGCAGGCCGGGATCGTGCCCTCGATCGCCGCCCATCCGCTGGCCCGGCTGCACCGCCTCGGCGTCCCGGTCACCCTCTCGACCGACGACACGACCGTGTCCGACCTCTCGCTGACCGACGAGTACGAGCGGGCGCTCGACCAGATCGGCCTCACCACGGACGAGCTCTGGGCCATCGACCTGCACGCCCTCGACGTCGCCTTCGCCGACGAGGCCTCGCTTGCCCGGCTGCGTGTCGAGTTCAGCGCCGCGCGGGCCGCCTCCCCGCTCCTCGCCTGAGGGATCGTCGCGTCAGAGGATCGCCGCGTCCGCGGGATCGTCCGAAATCGTTCGCCGTCAGGAAGTCACCTCGCTGCCGCCATGTCCTCCGATATCGGAGTCCGAGATCGGATGAGTCGCGAAGATGAGGGTGACTCCCGACGGCGTTCGATATCGGACGATCCGCTGTGGGCGGCCTCAGCCGCCGGCGGCCAGCCGATCGAGGATCACGGCCAGCTCGGCCGCGTCGGCGGCGACCGCGGTCGGGCGCGCGTCGGCCGGGGCGGCGTCGACCATGGCCCGAGTCGTGACGCCGGTCAGCATCAGGACGCTGCGCGCGCCGACAGCCCGTGCGGCCGCGATGTCGGTCGGGAGCCCGTCGCCGATCATGATCGCGTCCGTTGCCGCCCGGCCGACGACCCGCGCCGCCTCCTCGAGCAGATAGGGCGCCGGCTTGCCGATCGAGATCGGGGTCACGCCGCTGGCCGCCTCGACCGCCGCCACGATCGAGCCCGCCCCCGGCCGGATCGCTCGCTCGGTGGGGTATTGGGGATCGCGATTCGTGGCGATGAACCGGGCGCCGGCCCGGATGCAGTCGGTGGTCACGGTCAGGCGGAGGTAGGTGAGCCCCGGATCGAGCCCAACGACAACCGCTCCCGGTCGGCCGGCCGCCTCCCAGCCGTTGCCGCCGTTGCTGCCATCGACCCCGTCGCCGCGGATCCGCTCGGCGGCGTCTGCGGCCCGGGTCACGCGGAAGCCGGCGTCGGCGAGTTCGCGATCGAGGCCGCTCGCCCCGAGCGTGAGCACGTGCTCGATCTCCGGCTCGTGCTCGCGCAGGTAGAGCGCGGTCGCGCGCGGCGACGAGACGATCCGATCCGCGTTCACCGGCGCACCCATCCCGGCGATCCGGGCCACGTACTCGGTCCGGTACCACATCGAGTTGTTCGTCACGTACACGACGTCGTCGCCGAGAGCCGCCCGCGTCGCCAGCAGCGCGCCGACCCCGGGCACGGGCTCCGCGCCGCGGTACAGGACGCCATCGAGGTCGACGAGCAAGAGCAGGCCAAGGGCGATCATCGCCGCCGAATGCTACCGGGGTCTACCCTTGCCGGGTGACCCGCCTTTCGCCCCGCAACGACCCGATGACCGGCACGACCCGCCTCCTCGTCGACGGCACGAACCTGCTCCATCAGCTCTCGTCGGGGCCCGAGCGCCAGCCGCCGGCGGCGCTGATCGGCCGGTTGCGGGCTGCGATCCCGCCCGACATCGCGATCGAGCTCGTGTTCGACGGCCCCGCCGAGCGCGGGCTGCGCGGCGAGCGGATCGCCCACGGGGTGTCGGTCCGATACGGCGGGCGACACACGGCCGACACGGTCCTGGTCACGCTCGTCGAGGACGTCGCGATGGCGGCCGGCGCGCCGGCCGGGGGCGGATCGCTGGCGACCGAGTCGATCCTGGTCGTGACTGACGATCGAGCCCTGCGTTACGCGATCCAGCATCGCGGGGCCCGAACGGCCGGGGCCTCGTGGCTGGTCCAGCGGATGGCGCGCAGCAAGCTGTCGTCGCCCTCGATCGGGAACGCCCGGCCGCCTGCGCCCCCGCGGGTCCAGCAGCCGGCGCCGGGTTCCGTGCGAGCGCTGGCGGAGGGCCGAGGCGCTGGCGCGAGGTCGGGCGCGCATGACGCGCCGGGCGCGCGCCCGAGCGACGATGGCGACGGCGACTCGACCTGGTCGCCCGGCCGAGGCGCCACTCGCAAGACCGGCAACGGCAAGCGCGCCCCGAAACGCTGACCCGCGCCGGTCCACGGGCTGGTGGGCCGGCCCCTGCCACACGGATTCTTCGTCAACCAGTCGCCCGGGGACTCGTACGGCGGCTTTTCGTCGCCGGATCGGTCGCCGGGCCCGGATCCAGTGCTGCCCCACGCACGAACCCGGGGCCACCGGCACCCCGCTCCGCGCCCGGAACCCTCGATACCCGCCATACCAGTCCACCCACGACTGGTTGGTGAAGTTGCCGCGCCGGCGCACGGGCACGGCGCGGGGGGGGCGGGTGCACGACGGCCGGCGCAGGCGCGCGACGGAGACCCGGCCGGCCTGGCGCGGCTAGAATGCGGGCGTGACCGTTCTCGACTCGATCTCGAAGATGTGGTCGGACCTGCTCGGCTTCGTGTCGACGCTGGTCATCCCCGACTGGTCGAGCCTGATCGCGCTCCTGCCCCTGTTCGTCCTGATCGGAGTCGTGGGGCCGGTGCTCAGCCTGATCGCCGTGGGCTTTCTCGCCTACACGATCACCAAGCCGCGGGTCAAGGTGCGCTACGACGAGGGCACCAAGATCGCGCCGCGCGATCATCTCGGGCGCCCGATCGTGCCCGCGGGCGAGCCGTATTGCCCCAAGGACGGCCTGATCTACCTGACCGGCGCCACGCGCTGCGACGTCGACAAGACCAATC
>JBKJOK010000205.1:0-2485 GCA_046595595.1 Candidatus Limnocylindrales bacterium | reverse complement strand
CTCCTGTGCGATCTGCGGCAAGGTCTCGATGGGCGGCTTCAACCCGCAGTCGTCGGGCATGAACCGCGTCCGAGCCCACCGTCGCTACCAGCCGAACCTCCAGCCCTTCACGCAGCGTGACAACAAGGGTCTCGCGACCAAGGTGCTCGCCTGCACCCGCTGCCGACGGACCTCGCTGAAGGCGGCGAAGTAGCCCCGGCGCCCGCGTGGCGCTTCCCCCGTCGCTCCGCTCCGACGCCCGGCCCACGTGGTGCCGGGCGTTCGTGTGTCCGCCGTTCCGCGCAACTTCGTTCAATAGTCGTGGGTGGACTATCAGGCGCATTCGCGGCCGGATCGGGTTCCGGAATTAGTCGCCGAAGGCTAACGACGACCCACTTCGGGCGCAGTCGGGGCTCCGGACCCGCCGTACGAGTCCCTGGGCAAATATCTGATCAGGATCCGTCGGAACGAGACCCTCAGCGGTCCGCCGTATCGAGCCAGATCGTGAACGGGCCGTCGTTCACCAACTCGACCTCCATCACCGCGCCAAACCGACCCGTGGCGACCGTCACGCCGAGCGCGCGCAAGGCATCGCCGAACCGGAGGTACAGCCGCTCCGCCAGCTCGGGCGCGGCCGCCCCGGTGAACCCCGGCCGGCGGCCTCGGCGCGTGTCGGCGTAGAGGGTGAACTGGCTCACCAGCAGGACCGCGCCGCCCACGTCCATAAGCGACAGATTCGTCCGGTCCGCTTCATCATCGAAGATGCGAAGCTCGGTCACCCGCCGGGCGAAACCGTCGGCCACGGCGTCGTCATCGTCGGGCCCCACGCCGAGCAGCACAACGAGCCCGGCCGCGATCTCCCCGATCACGGCGCCCGCAACTCGGACCCGCGCCCCGCTCGTGCGCTGGAGGAGGGCCCTCACGGGGGCGCGGGGAGGAGCGTCTCGGGGGGCTTGATCCCGTGCTTCGCGATGTAGTCGGTCCGCCATGCCTCGGCCTCGGCGGCGAAGCGCTCCCGATCGGCAGTGTGGCGCTCGATCGTCAGCGCCTCGACCGAGGCGGGAACGAGCATGTCGTAGTCGCGCACGCCGTCGGGGTTGAAGTCACCGTTGCCGCGCAACGGCAGGACCGGGATCCCGCCGGCCTCGATCTCGGCCATGAACCGGAGGGCCAGGTGCCTGGGCAGCTGCGAGAAGACGACCATCGAGTCGCGCGGGATCGGCGGCTTGCCGTTGTTCAGGCGGTACTGGTAGCCCTCGTCGGCGAGGGCCCGGACGAGGCGGATCTCGCGGCCCATATTCCGGCCCTTCCGCCAGAGGACGGACCCGACGATCAGGATGTCGACCGCCAGGCCGCCCACGAACTCGGCCGACTCGCGGTTCACCCCGCCGTCGACGTGGACCTCGCCGTCGGCCGGGGCGTGGGCCAGGTAGTCGCGGGCGGCGAGGATCTTCTCGGCGGCCACATCCTTCATGAACGACTGGCCGCCGAACCCCGGCTCAACCGTCATGACGAGGACGATGTCGAACAGGCCGCGGTACGGATCGAGCGCCGACAGCGGCGTGCCGGGCTTGACCGACAACCCCGGCGCTCGGCCGGCCGCCCGGATCCTGCGCAGGGTCGGTTCGATCTGGGCAGAATCGACCTCGACGTGGAGCGTCACGGAGTCGCAGCCCGCATCGAGGAACTCGTCCACGTACTGGAGCGGGTCGCTGATCATCAGGTGGGCGTCGAGCGGCAGCCGGGTCCGGGGCCGAATGCCCTTGATCATCTTCGCCCCGAACGTCAGGTTGGGCACGAAGTGGCCGTCCATCACGTCGATGTGGATTCGGTCGGCGCCCTCCTTCTCGGCCCGCCGGATCGCGTAGGCCATGTTGGAGTGGTCGGCGTCGAGGATGCTGACCGCGACCCGGGCCCGGCCCGACGCCATCGCTACTCCCCTACCCCGGTCGGGACCGGCTCGTGGCTGCGCTCGCCGCGCAGGGCATGGGCGCTCTCGTCGACGAGCCGGGCCCGCCGCCGGGCGACGACGGCCGGAGCCGGTTCACCGGCCCGCTCGGCTGCCAGCTGACCGCACGCGGCCCCGATCTCCTGGCCGCGATTGCGCCGGATCGTGGCCCTCACCCCGGCCTCGTCGAGGATCGCCGCGAAGCGATCGATGACCGCATCGGGCGAGGCCGACCAGGGCGTGTGGGCGACCGGGTTCATCGGGATCAGGTTCACGTGGGCGTGGTCACCGCGGAGGAGGTCGGCCATCGCCCGGGCGTCGAGCTCGGTATCGTTGATCCCGTCGATCATCGTGGCCTCGTAGGTCACGCGGCGGCCGGTCGCGGCCGCATGCTCGCGGGCCGCCTCGACGACCTCGGCCACCGGCCAGCGCCGGTTGAGCGGCACGAGGACGTCGCGGAGTGGGTCGCGCTCGGGCCGCAGTTCACCCTCGCGGTCTCGCTCCACGCCGCGCGCGATTCACTCCGCGACGTCCTCGTGCCGCTCAACCGGCGCTGGC
>JBKJOK010000093.1:0-31963 GCA_046595595.1 Candidatus Limnocylindrales bacterium | reverse complement strand
AGGAGCGGTTCGCCGGCGGCGTAGCGCCGGAGGTTGTCGCAGAACAGCTCCACGCTCCGGTCCAGGACGCGGCCGCTCGACCACGAGGTGTGGGGCGTGACGATCACGTTGGGCAGGTCGTAGAACGGCGACGTCGGCGGGAGCGGCTCCTCGCGAAACGTGTCGAGAATCGCCCCGCCGATCGTCCCGTCACGGAGGGCGTTCAGGAGCGCTCGCTCATCGACCAGGCCTCCGCGTGCGATGTTGACCAGCCAGGCGCCGGGCTTCATGGCGGCCAGGGCAGCCTCGTCGATCATGCCCTCGGTCTCGGGCGTGAGTGGCGCCGCGAGGACCACGAAATCGGATTCGGCGAGGAGCTCCGGCAGCGACTCCGGACCGCCGACGCGGTCGAGCATGACCTCGCCGAACGAACGCGTGTCCTCGTCGGTGGCGATCGCCCGATCGCCCGAATCCGAGCGGCGCCGGACGGCCACGACCCGGCAGCCGAACGCGGTCGCGAGGGCGCCGACCGCCCGACCGATCGAGCCCAGCCCGACGATCCCGACGGTGACGTCGCGGAGCTCGACGCCTTCGAGCGGCTGCCACGTCCGCTCGCGCTGGAGCTCCAGCAGCCCCGGCAGCCGGCGACTGACCGCGAGGATCATCATCAGGACGTATTCGGCGATCGGCCGCGAGAACACCCCACGGGCGTTCGTGATCACGATGCCGCGCTCCCGGGCTGCGGGTGTCAGCGCCCGCTCCACGCCGGCCGACGCCGAGTGGACGTAGTTAAGGCGCGGCGCCCGGGCGAGGAGCCGATCGAACGCGTCCGACGACAGCCAGCCCCGAAGGAGGACCTCGACGTCCTCGACCGGCTCGTCGGTCAGGCCCTCGCGCGAGAGGGTCACGATCCGGGCGCCGGGCGCCGCGGCCTGGATCCGCTCGAGGTCGCGCGATCGATAGCGGGCCGACAGGATCGGCGACAGGGCAATCGCAGTCGGGGCGCCGCCCGGTCCCGAGCCGGGGCCGGCTGTCCGGCGGAGCACGCCGTCGGTCACGAGACCGCCATCCCGGCGACGCGCTGGATCCATGCCGCCGGGTTGTCGATCTCGCCGTGGCGCGGCAGGTTCTCCGGCCCCGCCCAGAGCAGGTTCAGCGCCTCCGGACCGCCGGCCGCCGCGATCGCGGACACGAACGCCTCGCCTTTGGCGTACTGCTCCATCTTCACGTCCATCCCGGTCAGGCGCATCACTGCCCGCTCGAACGGCGACTTCTTCGCGTGGCGGCGCTCGTGGAACTTGGCACTGATCCGGGCGACGCCCGGGACGAGCTCCTTGCCGACCTCGTCCATGACGTAGTCGCTGAACCCCTCGAGCAGGCTCATCACGGCCTGTGTCTCGCGAAAGAGGGTTCGCTGCTCGTCGTTCATGAGCGCTTCCATCCAGTGCTCGACTCCGGCGCCGTCGCCGCGGATCGCCCGGCCCAGGCTCTTGAGCGCCTCCCGCCCGAGTCCGCTCGCCTCCTTGCCGAACAGCCGGAGCTGGCGCTCGAGGCGCTCGGCGAGGTACGGCCGGAGCCAGGGATGGGCCTCGAACTCGAACGCGTGGGTCGTCTCGTGCAGGGCGATCCACGTCCGGAATGGATCGAGCGGGACGTCGAGGGCAAGCGCGGTCTGGCGGATGTTCTCCTCGACGAAGAGGAGCTTGCCGGGCGTTGCCTCGGCGGTCAGCAGGGCGAGGTCGTACTGGCCGAGGACCTTCGAGCCCATGAACCCGAGGAGGAAGCCGAGCTGGCGCGTCGTCACCCAGCGGTTGGCGAGGGCCATCGTCGCCTTGGCCAGGCCACCGCCACTGGGCATCACCTGGTCGAGGAGCTCGGTCTCGAGCTGGCCGATGAGTTGGGCGAAGGTCGCGACGTTGGCGTGGACCCAGCCTGCCCGATCGACGACCGCCGAGCGCTCGACGACGCCGGGCAGCTCCGTCCCGAGCGCGGCCGACAGGCGCGGCACGATCCGCTCCATCGCCGCGGCGTAGGCCGGTTCGGCCGCTCGGAGCTGGCCCGGCGTGAGCGCGCCCGGAGCGGAGCGCAGCCGGGCGATCGCGACCCGCTCGGCGGCCGGCCAGTCGACGAGCCCCTGGCGGGCGACGTTCTCGGCCCGCTTGCCGAGGACCGTTGCGGCGGCACCGAGTGCCGAGCCGACGAGGAAGCCCGCCTGCCAGACCCGGTCGTCGCGCCATGCCGAGCCCTTCGTCCGACGGCCGGTCACGAGACCACCTCGGGTGCCGAGACCTCGACCGACCCGACGTCCGGGAACGCCTCGCCGAAGATCCGTTCGGCGACCGCCCGGAACGAACCGACGTCGCCGGTCGTGAGCTGGACGTGGGTCGTCGGTCCGGCGACCTCGTCGGGCCGGTCGTGCCCGTTCGCGCCGGGGTCGGCCGCCGTGCCGCGGGTCGTGCCTGGCGCCTCGAGGCCATTGATCGCGAGCAGCTCGACGAGTGCGGAGGCGGTGGCGGTGGCGGAGTCGACGATCGCCACCCGCTCGCCCGCGATCCGGGCGATCACCGGCCTGAGGAGCGGGTAGTGGGTGCAGCCCAGGAGGAGCGTGTCGATCCGGGCCGACGGCGGGAGCGGGAACACGAACTCGCCGGCGGCGTCGCGCTCGCCGAGGAGCGGCGCGAGCGCCTCGGCCACGATCGCCTCGACCTCCTCGCCACCGAATCGGCCTGCCTCGACGAGCGGCACGAACGCCGGCGTCGCGTGCTCGTAGACCTCGACGGCGGGGTTCTCGTCCTTGATCGCGTTGAAGTAGGCGTGCGACCGGACCGTCGCCGGCGTCGCGATGACCCCGACCCGCCGGTTGCGAGTGGTCAGGGATGCGGTCACGGCACCGGGCCGGACCACGCCGAGGATCGGCAGGTCGTAGCGCCGCCGGAAGTCGCCGAGGGCGACCGCGGTGGACGTGTTGCAGGCGACGACGATCGCCTTCACGTCGCGGGCGGCGAGCGCGTCGAGAGCTTCGATCGAGAACGCCCGGACCTCGTCGTCGGTCCGGATGCCGTACGGCGCCCGCAGGTTGTCGCCGAGGTAGATCGTCGACTCATGGGGCGATCGGCGGAGGATCTCGCGGAGGACGGTCAGACCGCCGACCCCCGAGTCGAAGACGCCGATCGGGCGCGGATCGGACATCGGTTCGCCTAGCGCCTGCCGGCCGCCGCCGGTCGAGCGAGCCCGCTCGCGACGAGGAGCTCGGCGGCCACCCGGTGGATGTCCTGGCTGACCGGGGCGGCGGGGTTGGCCAGGACGAACGGGACGCCCTCGTTGTTCGACTGGACGACGAGCAGGCCGTCGCTCTGGACGCGGTGCTCCGGCACCCGCCCGAGGGCCCGCTCGAGATCGTCCGGATCGATCCCGCCCGGCGAGTCGGCGCGGTTCACGAGATAGCGGACCTTCGACGCCGGATATCCGATCATCCGAAAGGCGTCGGCAACCGCGATCGTGTTGTGGATCGTCGTCGAGTCGTACGTCACGATCTCGATGATCGTGTCGGACAGATCGAGGAACGACAGGTTGATGTCGTTGAGGGCCGACGACATGTCGATCACGATCGCGCCGTACACCCGGCGCAGGAGCGACACGATCTTGTCGATGTCGCGCGCCGTGACCATCTCGGCCATCTCGACCCGAGGTGGCGCGAGCAGGATGTCGATCCCCGACGGATCGCGCCAGAGGACGTCCTGGAGGTCGGACTCCGCGACCCGATCGGTCGGCAGGTCAAGGATCGACGGCGCGTCGACCGGGACCTTCAGGAGCGAACGCAGGTCGCCGAACTGGAGGCTGCCGTCGATCAGGACGGTGCGCTGGTCGGCCTGGCCGAGGGCCACCGCGAGATTGAACGCGATCGTGGTCTTGCCGACCCCGCCCTTCGGCGCGAACACGGAGTAGACCCGCGACGAGCCGGTCGTCGAGAGCTGGGCGTGGTCCTTGCGAACCTGGCTGATCCGGTTCATCAGGTCGTAGCCCGAGAACGGCATCGCGAGAACACCGTGGATCCCCTTGGCCGGATCGACCTCGACCGGGTTCTGGGGAACGGTCAGGACGATCACCGGAACACCGGAGCCGGAGCCGGCGATCTGCTCGACGAGGGCCAGGCCCTTGACCCGGCCCTGGAGCAGGGCGTCGACGAGGATGACGTCCGGCCGGAGCTGCCCGATCTGGGGCATCACCTTGCTGCCGTCGCTCAGCGTATCGAGGAGCTTGACGGAGCTCTGGGAGTTCAGGAGGCCGCGAATGTACTGCGCCACCTGGGGAACGTCCTCGACGAGGAGGAGGCGCGTCTGGTCGCTCGATGACATCGGGCCGAGTGTAGCAAGCGAACGGGGGCGGGCATCCTGTCCGGTGGTTCCATCGCCGGCGGTGGCCGGCGGTGCGCGGTCACGGCCGCCGGGCGATCAGGATCGCGCGCTCGCTGCCGGGCCGGATGGACTCCAGTCCGTAGTCGCCGGCGATCAGCTCGAGCTCGAGACCGACGTCCTCGGCCATCGTCGCCAGCTCGTCCACGCCGACCAGGCGGAGCGCGTCACGCCGGATCCAGCGGACCGTCGGCCCGCCCGGCTGCCCCTCCTCGAAGATCGAGGTCAGGTCGACGATCGCGGTCGTCGGGTCGTAGCGCGCGGCCGCGACCTTGGTGACCTCGTGGCCGGTCTCCGGATCGATCCGCTCGTACTCGAAGATCAGCCGGCCGTCGAACCGGGCGAGGTCGTCCGGTTCGGGCAGCCAGATGTCGACCGCGGCGAGGCCGCCGGGCGCGAGATGCGTCGCCATCGTCCGGAACGCCCGTCGCTGGGCGTCACGGGTCGCGAGCAGGAACAGCGAGTTCAGGGCGATGAACGCGAGCCGGAACGTGCCCGCGCCGGGCAGGGCCAGGTCGAGGAGGTCGGCCTCGATCAGCTCGAGCCGCCCTGCGGCGGCGCGGCCGGCCGCCCGGGCCCGGGCGTCGGCGCGAGCGAGCATCGCCGGGTCGAGATCGACGGCCGTGACGTTGTGGCCTGCGAGCGCAAGCGGGACGGCGAGGCGGCCGCTGCCCGCGGCGAGTTCGAGGATCGGGCCGCCCGTCCGTCCGGCCAGAGCGAGGTACAGGTCGAGGTCTCGGGGATCGTCCTCGAGATCGAGGTCGTACAGGCGGGCGAGAGCGTCCCCGCGCGACTCGGTCATGCCTCGCGCGTGCCCGGCCCGTCGAACCGGACCGGTCGGCCGGCCTGCTTCTTGACCGCCAGGGCGCTGATCGCCTCGAGGGCGGCCCGGTTGGCGATCATCGCGGTGACCTCAGCGTGGTCGTACGGGGGCGAGACCTCGACGATGTCCATGCCGGCGAGCTCCACCTGGCCGACGATCCGGCGGATCGCCCTGAGGATCTCACGGGTGATGAAGCCGCCCGGCTCGGGCGTGCCGGTGCCGGGCGCCAGGCCCGGATCGATCACGTCGATGTCGAGGCTGAGATAGATCGCGTCGGGTCCGTCGAGGGCCTCCGCGATCGCGTCGTCGATGACTGCCTCCGCGCCGCGTTCCTCGACCTCGGTCATGAAGTGATAGCGCAGCCCGTGCGCCTTCATCCACTCGAACGTCTCGATCGGCGGCCAGTAGCCACGCAGGCCGACCTGGACGAAGTTCCGGCCGTCGACGGCGCCCGACTCGATCAGGCGGCGCATCGGCGTGCCGTGGCCGGCGAGGACGCCCCAGTCGTCGTTGGCGGTGTCGGCGTGGGCGTCGAAGTGGACGATGCCGATGGACCCCGGCCGGCGGACCTCGGCGACCGCGGTCGCGCTCGGCCAGGTGATCGAGTGGTCGCCGCCGAGGACGATCGGGATGGCCCCGGTGGCGGCGACCTCTCGGACCTTGCGATGGATCAGCGCGTGGCCGCGCTCGATCCAGGCCGGGACGATGTTCGCGTCGCCGGCATCGACGACGGTGAGGATCTCGAACGGCTCGACGCCGAGCTGGAGCGAATGGACCGAGCCCGAGGTGTACTGGGCCTCGCGGATCGCTCGCGGACCGAAGCGGGCGCCGGGACGATGGCTGACCGCGTCGTCGAACGGCGCGCCGATGATCGCGACATCGACCTCACGAGCGCGCAGCTCGGCGGGGTCCGTGATCCACGGCAGGTTCATGAACGTGGTCGGCCCGACGTAGGTCGGCAGGTCGAAGTCGCTGAACGTCTCCCAATCCTGGTCCCAGCCGTTGAGCCGGGCGAAGTCGACCGGGCTCGCGGCCGACGGATCGGGCCGGGGATCGTGGGGGCGCTCGGCCACGGGCTCCTCCGGAGACGATCGGCACGGGCTCGCGACGGGAGCGACGCGTGACGTCGACGTCTCGCTGGGGGCGCCGCCGGTTCGCTACGAACGTCCAGCGGGGCGCGCCGCAGCCATCCTAGCACCCGTCTTCGGGCGCCCTCGCTGGCCGGAGATCCATCGGATCACGGCCAGCGCCAAGCCCTGACGCCGCCCGTCAGGCCTCGGCGTGGAATTCGCGCCAGGCAGCCGCCAACAGGTCCGGATCGGCGAACAACTCGTAGGCGGTCTGGGCAACGAGGGTCGCGGCCAGAAGCGTGGTCGCGTCGGCTGCCGGCGTCGCCGCGGCATCGCGGAAGAGGATCGAGTGGCCGGGCGTGCCCTCCGGCGCGATCGCCAGCTCCGGGTGGACCGTCGGGCAGATCCAGCTCACGTTGGCCATGTCGGTGCTGCCCGAGTTCGGGTCCGGACCCTCGTCGACAATCCCGTAGGCCTCGGCATTGGCGACCCAGCGCGCCTCGAGGGTCGTGTTGGCGTGCATCGTCAGCGCGCCGCCGCTGAACGTGACGTCGGCGGTCGTGCCGGTCGCAAGCGCGGCGCTCTCGACGAGGGCCCGGAAGCGGGTCTTCATCTCCTCGTAGTACGGCTGGTCCGGGCTGCGCAGCATGAACCAGGCCCGGGTCCGCTCCGGAATGATGTTGGCGGCCGTGCCTCCCTCCTGGATGATCCCGTGGACCCGGGCATCGGTCCGGAGCTGCTGGCGCCACAACCCGACCGAGCTGAACAGCAGGATCATCGCGTCGAGAGCGTTGCGGCCCTTCCATGGATCGGCCGCCGCGTGTGCCTGGAGGCCGTGGAACACCACTTCGACGTCCTCGGAGGCGAGCGGATGGGACTCGACATGGTTCCGATCGCAGGGATGGAACATCAGGGCGGCGTCGATGCCAGCGAAGAGCCCGTCCTCGATCATGACCTGCTTGCCGCTCCCCCGCTCCTCGGCCGGCGTGCCGAAGAACACGATCTCGCCGGGCAGCTCCGCGGCGATCGAGGCCAGGGCGATCGCGGCGCCGACGCCCGAGGCAGCCATCGTGTTGTGACCACAGCCGTGGCCGAGACCGGGCAGGGCGTCGTACTCGGCGAGGATCGCGATCCGCGGACCGTGGCCCCCGCGGCCGCCGGGCAGGGTCGCCCGGATCGCGGTTGGCAACGTGCCTGCGGGATGCTCGACGGCGAAGCCGTGACGGCGCAGCGCCTCGGCGATCCAGGTCGCGGCCAGGTGCTCCTCGAACGCGGGCTCCGGATGGGCGTGGATCCGCCGCGACAGATCGACGATCTCGTCGCGGGCGGCATCGACCGCGGCCGCCAGGCGGGTCTTGACCGGTGCATGCGGTCGGGCCGGCTCGATGGCGGCGAGCGGCCCGGTCGGGGCCGCGGTTGAGCGGGCCGACGTCGGGTGGGCCGGGTCGGCGGTCGGATCGGTGGACGGCGTCACGGAACCTCCGGGATGCGGCGCCAGGTTGGCGACGGCCCGCGCCGGGTCTCTGCCGGCGCGGGACGGTTCGCTCCGGCGCGGGATGAGTCGCTCCGGGCGCCGATCAGCGCTCGACGGACAGGGTTGCCTCGGCAATGAACACGAGGGCGAGGATGAGGAGGGCGATCGCCGGCACGAACGCCTGCTGGAGCCGCAGGATCACGAAGACGGCCGTCACGACCGCCACCCAGCCGCCGCGTCGGACGGCCCTGGTCCAGTCGCCACGATAGGCGATCCGGCGGTGGCGGGCGAAGACCCCGAGCCAGAAGAGCGGCACGACGGTCAGGCCGAATGCGAGACCGATCAGGAGGGCCCCGACGAAGCCGGCAGTCGGATCGAGGCGCGGATCGCGGGTCGTGATGACGAGGGCGACGAGGATCCACACGACGCCGGCCGCCGAGAACAGCCCGAGGTTGACCATGCGGTCACGGGATTCCATCACGAGGAAGTCTAGGCCGTCCCGGCCTTCCACCGATCCGCCGTCGATCGGCGCATCGGCGCCGCCCGCGGCCCTGCCGGCTCCGTCGACCGTCACCGCGCCCGGGTCTGATCCGCCGCACTGCTGACGGCACGAACGAGATCGTCGAGCGGCATCGGCTTGAGCAGCACCGAGTCGACGATCGACGGGTGGTGGCGGGCACTCTCGGCTCGCTCGGGGTCGCCGGTCATCATCACGACCCGGAGCGCCGGCCGCAGGGCGAGCAGGCGCGCGGCGAGCTCGACCCCGTTCATCTCGGGCATCTCGATGTCGGTCACGAGGACGACCGGCAGGACCCGACCCTCGGCCACGAGGCGGAGTGCCTCGCGGCTCCCTGGCGCGGTCACGACATCGAAGCGAGCGAGGGTCAGGGTTCGGGCGACCAGGGTCCGGATGACCGGGTCGTCGTCCACCACGAGGATCGTGAGGCCACTCCCGCTCGGCAGGGGCCCGGCCGCGAGGCCGGCCATCGTGGATTCCGGATCGTCGATCGGCGAGCCGATGCTCGCCGCGACGTCATGCGGCGTGTTCTCCCCCATCTGCGATCAGGTCCTCCGGGCCCGAGAGGATCGTCGGGTCGAGCCGCCCCCTGGCGGGCGGTGCATCCTTGCACCGCGCCACGCCCCGGCCAATCGGGCGAATGCCCTATCGGCTCGGGCCCGCTCCTCGGCTGAGGGCGCGCTCGAGATCGGCCACGGTGTCGAGGACGAACTCGGGCTCGACCGAGGCGTCGGGCACGCTCGATGGCAGCGGCGAGTCGGCCGGCCGGTCCCGGACCCAGGCGACCCGCCAGCCGGCCGCGACGGCTCCCACCACGTCAGCCGCCCAGTCGTCGCCGACGTGCAGGATCGATGCGGGCGGCGGATCGCCCAGGGCGGATCGCGCCGCGGCGAAGATCGCCGGGTGCGGCTTGATGGTCCCGACCCGCTGGCTGACGACGATCGCCCGCAGGTGGGGCAGCCACCCATGGGCCTCGACGTATCGATCGATCGTCGCGGCGAGCGGCCAGTTGCTCAGGATCGCGAGGTCATGGGCGTCCGACAGGCGGGCGAGCATCGGACCGATGCCCGGATCGGACGGCAGCCCCTCGACGAAGGCCCGGCTGTAGTCGTCGATCGCGGCCGAGATCTCGGCCGGATCGGAGTAGCGGGTTGCCTCGTCCTGGTCCCAGCGCTCATCCGGGCCCGGCGGCGACACCCCGCCCCGGATCCGGGCGAACACGCGAACCAGCCGTTCCTTCAGGTCGACCTCGCGGAACTGCGGCACCTCTTCGCGGAACTGGCGCTCGCGCTCGTCGGCCCAGGCGTCGAGGAACGCCGTCCGATCGAGGTCCGGTGACCGCTCGCAGACTGCGTCCGCGGTTCGCTCGACCACGTTCCGGAGCGCGGTCCGACCGACCGGCACGAGCGTGTTCCCGAAGTCGAAGGTGATCGCCGCGATCCGGGCCGGGGCACGCGTCACGGCGCGACGCTGGACGGGCAGATCGCCTTGAACGGACAGTAGCCGCAGGTGTTGCGGTCCGGGCGCGGCGTGAAGTCGTGGGCCTTGATCCCGGCGGCCGCGGCGGCGATCTTCGCCCGGCCCTTGGCCATCCGCTTGGGGTCGATGTCCGCGCGACCGGTCACCCCGGTGTCGAGGAAGTGGAGCTGGACGGCATCGGGCAGGCGGCCGGCAATCGCCTCGTAGGCCATCGCGTAGATCTGGAGCTGAAGCGACTCACGTGCCCGCTGGCGGGCCTTGACCGGGTCCCGGACGTCACTCGTCTTGTAGTCGGTGATCGTCACCCGTTCGCGACCGGTCAGGTCGAGAGTCGGCGCGATCGTGTCGGCGTGCGGCGCCTGCGTCGGCTCGTCGCCGGTCGACGTGGCGGGGTCGGCCGGCTCGATGTCCACCCGATCCCAGCGCCCCCGGATCCGGTCGCCGTCGAGCGAGAAGTTGAATTCACGTTCGACGTAGGCCGGGATGACCGCGCCTGGCTCCAGCTGGGCTGCCCGGAAGCGGCGAAGCGTCGCCCGTCCCGCCTCGAGGCGCGCGTCCTCGTGCTCGCGGGACAGGAACCCTTCGTTCGTCCAGGCGGCATCAAGTGCGGCCATCAGCTCATCCTCGGTCATCACCTCGCCCCGAGCGTGACGGCGATGGAACTCCTGGACGGCCCGATGGAGGGCCGAGCCGTAGATCATCGCGTGGTGCGGCGCCACCGGCAGGCGGACGACGTGCCCGAGTTTGTACTGGAGCGGACAGCTGAGGTACGCGTCGATCGCCGAGAAGGACAGGCTGAGCGGCTCGTCGCTCGGTGCGCGCGGGCTGCTCGGACGACCGGGGGTCGGCGCGGCCCCGGCGGCCTCGATCCGATCGATCGCGCTCGACGAACGAACGGCAGGTGCGACCGCGGTCGGCGGCAGGTCGAGCGCCTCCAGGACGAACGGCGACAGGCGGCGGACCCCGACGCCGCCGTAGTCGACCGCATGAGACAGGATGAGCTCGTCGCGGGCGCGGGTCATCGCCACGTAGAACAGGCGACGCTCCTCGCGCAGCTGGACCTCCTCGTCGGGGGCATCGACCTGGTCGCCGAGTGCGGCGGGCAGGGCCAGCGGGTCGCGCCGGTTCGCGATCGGGAACCGGCCCGCCACGAGGCCCGGCAGGTAGACGATCGGGAACTCGAGGCCCTTCGCCTTGTGGACGGTGAGGACGGCCACAGCGTCGGCGTCGGGATCGAGATCCGCGGTTGCCGGATCGTCGCCGGCCTCGATCAGCGTCGCGAGGTGGCGCGCCACGAACGTCGCCCGGTCGTCGACGAGGAGCGACGACTGGGACCGGACGATGTCGAAGAAACGGGCCACGTTACGGAGCTGCTCCTCGGCCGCGACCGACGCCTCGAGGGCGAGGCGGCCGAGCGTCCCACTTCGTCGGAGGAAGGCGTACAGGACCTCGCCGGCCGGACGCTGGTGAGCCAGCGTCGAGAGTTCGCGCAGGTCCGCGACGAGGCGCGTTGCCGCGGCACGCGTGGTGGGCGCGAGGCGGATCAGGCCGGGCTGCCGGTCGAGCTCGTCGAGGACGTCCCACAGCGTCCGGTGTCGCCGCCGGGCGCTGTTCACGATCGAGGTCAGGTCCTCGCCGCCGAGGTGGTACGGCTCGCCGGTGGCCAGCGCGTACACATCGACCGACGAGCCGAGGTCCGCGATCGCCCGCAGGAACGAGAGGAGCCGGCGAACCTCCGGCCGGGCGTACAGCCCGGATGTGCCCGAAAACCGCCATGGGACGCCGGCCGCGTCGAGGCTCCGCAGGATCGGATCGGCGTGGCCGTTGGCCCGGACGAGGATCGCGATGTCGCGGGGCGCCGTCCCGCCCGCGATCCGACCGGCGATCTCGGCCGCGATCCGGTCCGCCTCGTCGTTGCCCGACGGGTGGGTCTCGAGCCGGACTGTCCGACCCGCCGGATCGGTGCCGCGCTCAGCGACGAGTCGCTTGTTGATCCCGGCCTGGACCTCGAGCCGATCCGGATCGTTGAACTGGATCAGCCGATGCGACGCCTCGAGGATCGCCGGCCGCGAGCGATAGTTGCGGCGCAGGACGATCGTGCGGGCCGATCGGTAGCGATCGCGGAAGCCGAGGATGTTGCTGATCGCGGCTCCGCGGAACCGGTAGATCGACTGGTCGTCGTCGCCCACGACCGTCAGGTTCCGGTGTGGCTCCGCGAGGAGCGACACGAGCTCGGACTGCGACCGGTTCGTGTCCTGGAACTCATCGACGAGGACGTACCGGAAGCGACGCCGGATCTCGTCCCGGGCAGCCGCCGACTCGCGGACGAGCCGGAGGGCGAGCGCGACCTGGTCGCCGAAGTCGATGCAGCCGTTCGCTTCGAGCAGGGCCTGGTAGCGCTCGTAGGCCGTCGCCAGCTCCGCCTGCCGGCCCGCCTCCTCGGCGAGGGCGGCGTCCTCGGGGACGAGCGCCGCGGCCGCCGCGAGGCCATCGGCGTGGGCCCGGTAGGCCGCCGGCGACACGTCCTCGTCCTTGCACCGGCTGAACAGCGTGGCCAGCGCCCCGAGGAAGCGCGTCGGATCGCCGAGCGGCCGATAGCGCTCGAGGGCGAACGAGAAGAGGTGCTCGCGCAGGAAGATCACGACCTCGGCCCGGCTCAGGACCCGGACGTCCGACGGCAGCCCGAGCTCGAGGGCGTACTCGCGGATCAGCCGGTCGCCGAACGCGTGGAACGTCCCGATCGTCGTGTCCGTGTAGCCGTACGGGACGAGCTGATCCACCCGGACCTGCATCTCGGCGGCGGCCTTCTCCGTGAAGGTCAGGGCGAGGATCTCCGACGGTCGGGCACGCTTGGTCCCGATCAGCCAGGCGATCCGGCGGGTGATGACCTGGGTCTTGCCGGTCCCTGCGCCGGCCACCACGAGCAGCGGGCCGTCGCCATGGGTCACCGCCCGGAGCTGCTCCGGATTGAGCCCGCCGAGGAGCGCGTCGAGGCCGGCAGGAGGATCGCCCGCGGACGTCGCCGGGTGCTCGACGACGAAGCCATCCCAGACCGGGATCTGGTCCAGCGGAACGGGCTCGCGGCGGGTGCGCGGGCGGCTCACGACGTCGCCCAGGGAGGTGGGATCAGGGGCCATGTCCGGATCATTGCCCGATCCCGTGTCACCTAGTCTGTCAGGCCTGCCCGGTGAGGGCGATCCGGAGGGCCGCCTGCTCCTCGTCGGACAGTGCCCCGTCGGACCGGCCGTCGGCGATCGCCTTGGCGTAGACGCGCGTGCCGGTCCGCGAGTGCAGGCTGCTCAGAATGAAGCCGTTGCCGGCGGCGTCGGTGAGGGCCATCGCGAAGCTCTGGTTGCCGCCGGTGTCCTCGAACGGGTTGAAGCGAACCAGCCCGACGCGCTGGATCGCTCGCCGTCCGGCGGCCTCGAGGACCGCAGATCGGGCCGACAGCTCGTCGAGCTCACGCGCGACGGCAAAGACCTTGTCGAGGTGGGCATCGAGAACGGCCCCGAGGTCAGCATCGTCGGCGCCGCGGGTCAGTCGGTCCAGCCGACCCCGGAGCCGACCGACCCGGCGCGCCTGGGCGAGGGTCAGGAGGAGCAGGACGAGGACCGCCAGCGCGAGCGTGACGAGGGCGGGTCCGATGACCGGCTCGACCAGGGCGTTGAGATCGATCGCGCGGTTCCTCCGGATGGCTCCGCAGCGGCGGGGTGCGCCGGGCGGGCCGAGTCTAGCAGGGTCCTCGAGCCGATCCTCGCCGCCGGGGCGCGCCCCTGGGCCGCACGGCCTCGTCTCGAGTTTCGCCATCCGTCCGCGGGGTGCGCGTTAGCCATACGGGATCAGACAGCCCGAGTCGGAACGCTTCGCCGTCAGCCCTCGGCAGCTACCCCGAGCGCTTGAAACTGGTCCAAGAGGGTCCACTCGTCCCGTCGCCGCCGCCCAGCGCCCGCCTGGCGAGCGTATGGCGAAGGTGGGCTCCAGCCGGCCCGCGACGGTTCTGGTGGCGGCAAAGCAGAAGCGACCGAGGCCCAGCCGGAAACGATCGGCCAGGCATGAGCGACACCCGTCCTCGCCTCCGCGACCCGGCCGATGCTATCCTCCGGCCCGACCCACGATCCGCTCGGAGTCCGCAAGAACCGATGGCCAAGCGCTCCCGACTCACCGCCCGACCGGGCCAGCGACGACCGCTCCAGCGAACCGGCCGACCCGATTCCGACGCCATCCGTGCGCCCGGCAAGGTGACCGCCCTCGAAGAGGCGCGCGCCGCGGAGCTCGAGGCCGCGATCCTGGCCGAGGAGAAGGCCGCCGAGACCGTTCGGCGGAACCGCGAGCGCGGTCGGCGGAGCACGCCCGATGCGGTCGGCGGCGTCAGCTATACCTCGGTCCCGCTCGGTGTCCGGGCAGCCGAGGAGTACGGCTACGTCAAGCGCGACATCCGCCGGATCTCGATCGTCGGCGGGTTCCTGCTCGGGATCCTCGCGGTCCTCCAGATCCTCGTGAACGGGATGCACCTCTTCACGCTGTAGGGCGCAGGTCACGCTGGCGGGCGCCGGCACGGCCAAGCCGGCGACTCCCCTCCCCGGCCGCGTACCATCGGCTCGTGCCCACTCCCCGAACGAAGGCCGGCGGCGCCAAGCCCGAGGCTCTGTTCCAGCCGCCGCCCGAGCGCCAGCCGCTGGCGGCCCGGATGCGGCCAAGGACGCTCGCTGAATTCGTCGGCCAGGAGCATCTCGTCGGTGAGCGCGGTCCGCTCCGTCGGAGCGTCGCGCGCGGTCATCTGAGCTCGATCCTGCTGTGGGGTCCGCCCGGCACCGGCAAGACGAGCCTGGCCCGCCTCCTGGCCCAGGAGCTGAACGCCCACTTCGTGACGATGTCGGCGGTCATGAGCGGCGTCGCCGACGTCCGGGCGACGATCGCCCAGGCCCAGGACCGGCTCGCCCTGAACCAGCAGCGGACGATCCTCTTCCTCGACGAGATCCACCGCTTCAACAAGGCCCAGCAGGACGCCCTGCTCCCTCACGTCGAGGATGGCACGGTCACCTTGATCGGGGCCACGACCGAGAACCCCTATTTCGAGGTCAACTCGGCTCTTCTCAGCCGGATGCGCGTCTGGCGGCTCGAGACCCTGCCCGACGACGCGGTCGCCACCGTCGTCCGGCGAGCCCTCGCGGACGCGGAACGGGGACTCGCCGGGAGCCTCGGGCCGGACGGCGGAGCGGCCCTCGATGACGCCGCGTTCGATCACCTGATCTCGCTGGCCGGCGGCGACGCCCGCTCGGCAATGAACGTCCTGGAAGGCGCGGTCGCCCTGGCCGAGTCCGAGGACGTCCGTGATTCGGCCGGCCGCGTCTCGCCCCGGCTCGAGGACGTCGAGGCGGCAGCCCAGCAGCGGGTCCTCGCCTACGATCGCGCCGGCGACGGCCACTACGACACCGTGTCGGCGTTCATCAAGAGCCTCCGCGGCAACGATCCCGATGCCGCGCTGTACTGGCTGGCGGCCATGATCGCGGCCGGCGAAGATGCCCGGTTCATCGTCCGGCGCCTGATCATCAGCGCCTCGGAGGACGTCGGCAACGCCGATCCGCGGGCCCTCCAGGTCGCCGTTTCGGCCGCCCAGGCGCTCGACCACATCGGCCTGCCCGAGGCCCAGTACGCGCTTGCCCAGGCGACGACCTACATCGCGACCGCGCCGAAGTCCGACTCGGTCGGCCGGGCGTACGGCGCCGCCCTGGCCGACGTCCTGGCCAAGGGCTCGTTGCCGGTTCCGAACCACGTCCGGACCGCGGGCGACCGACGGATGAAGGCCCACGGCATCGGCGTCGGATACCGCTACCCCCACGATTTCGAAGGCGATGACGTCGATCAGCACTATCTCCCCGACGAGCTCCTCGGACGGCG
This sequence comes from Candidatus Limnocylindrales bacterium, assembly GCA_046595595.1. Classification (GTDB taxonomy): domain Bacteria; phylum Chloroflexota; class Limnocylindria; order Limnocylindrales; family CSP1-4; genus CF-46. Next base: position 16,311 of record JBKJOK010000093.1, on the reverse strand, counting down.
CTACTACGTACCCGGCGACCAGGGCTACGAGGCGACGATCGGGGCGCGGATGGCGGCACGCACAGAGGTTCGGGCCGAGGGGCGCCCGCGCCGGAAGCAGCGCGCCGACCCACCGATGGCGTCGATGGGCGACGCGCTGAAAGGCAGCATGGAGAGCCGGAAGAAGCTCGCCGAGACGCAGAAGAAGGACGCGAGCTAGCAGCTCCGTCGCAGCCGGCCGCCCGCACGCGTCCTCTCCCCGTACCATCGCCCGAGGAGGAACGATGCCGGTCCGGATTCTGCCCGCGTGACCCTGGTCCGCCGTCTCGTCGACCGCGTCTTCCCGCGCGGTGCCCTGATCCTCTCGACCCTCACGTTCGGCTATTTCGCGATGGGCATCCTGCGCAACCGGGCCCTGGCCACGACGTTCGGGGCCGGGCCCGAGCTCGACGCCTACAACGCGGCGTTCAAGATCCCGGAGATCGCCCTCGACGTCCTCGTTGCCGCCGGCCTCACGGCGCCCTTCGTGCCCATCTTCAACGGCCTGCGTCAGCGCGACGAGGCCGCCGCCCACGACTTCGCCCGGACCGTCATGACCGTCGCCGTCCTCGTCATGGCGGTCGTGATCCTCGTCCTGTTCATGGTCGCCCCGGCAACCGTCGACCTCGTGGCCGGCGGCTTCGACGCCCCGACTCGCGCCCTGTACGTGGACCTGTTCCGGCTGATGTGCGTCACGCCGATCCTGTTCGCGGCCTCGATCGCCGTCGGCGAGGTCCTCGTCGCCCACCAGCAGTTCCTGTTCTACGCGCTGGCGCCGATCCTGTACACGACCGGGATCGTGCTCGGGACGGTGCTGTTCGGCGAGGCCTACGGGATCCACGCGACGGCCGCGGGTGCCGTGGCCGGAGCCGCCGCCCATCTCACCATCCGGGTCGCGGGCCTGCTCCGCACCCCGTTCCGGATCCGGCCCGCGTTCCACGTCCGGACGCCCGCCTTCCGCGAGTTCGTCCGGCTGATGCTGCCGCGGATGATCAGCCACCCGATCGATCCCCTGATGCTGACCTACTTCACGAACCTCGCGTCGTCGATCGGGGTGGGCGCGGTCAGTGCCTTCAACTTCGCGTCGGATTACCAGGTCGTTCCGGTCAGCCTGATCGGGGTCTCCTTCTCGCTGGCCGTGTTTCCCACGCTCGCGGCCGCGTACGCCGCGGGCGACGGGGCGACATTCCGGGCGGTCCTCCGCCGGAACGTCGTCACGATCGGCGGCCTGACCGTGCTGGCTGCCATCGCCCTCGCGGTCGTCGCCCATCCGATGGTCGAGATCCTGCTCGGCGGCGGGGAATTCGGACCCGACGATGTGAACCGGACGGCGACGGTCCTGACGGCCTACGCCCTGTCGATTCCGTTCGACAGCCTGTCCTATCCCCTCTCTCGCGCGCTGTACGCGACCCACAACACGGTCCTCCAGGTGGTCGCATCGATCGCCGGGTTCGTGACCGTCGTCCTCGTGGGCTCGGCACTTGCCGGTCCGGCCGGGATCGTCGCGATCCCACTGGCGGCCGCGGCCGGTGGCGTCATGAAGGTGGCGTTGCTGACCGTGTTCCTGGTCCCGCGGCTGCGTCGGATCGGATCGGACGGCGCGGCCGGTCCGGCCGCGGTGGCGAACCCGCGTGAACCCTCGGCTTGATGTGCCCGAAGGATCAATTTCGGACCAACGAGCACGGTCGGTTCGCAGATCGAACCTCAGCTTCGCGATCTGGAGATTGGACCGCGCTGACTCGTCGCGAATTGATGTCCGGGGCGGATCAAGGGCGCGGGAAGGCGGATCATCGGGGCGCTCCGGGGCGCCGCCTCAGCCGAGCGGGATCGTCGGGATCAGGACGATGAACTTTCCGTCACGGTCCGGGTACTTGCCCTCCGGTCGCTTCCACTCGAGGAAGTTGCGGTTCATCTCGGCCGTGTCCTGGAACGTGCCGGGTGGATCCGAGCGGCCCCAGATCGAGGAGACCCACGGGTACCACGGGTCGAGGATGTAGGCCCCGGTGATCACGGCGTCGTCGAACACGACCGGATCGGCGTTCGCCCGGTAGCCGCTCATCACCCAGGTGTGGGCGCCCTTCCAGGCGAGCAGGACCGCCGGCGAGTTCGTCGTCGAGATCGCATGGGCCGCGCCGCGCAGGGCGTCCTGGCGCGTCTCGTACGCCCGGATCTCATACCCGCCGGCTCCATACTCCTCGAGGGCGAGGGCCATCGATGCAGGACCCCACGCGCCGTTGCGGCTGTCGGCGTAGCTCTCCCATTCGCGAACCCGGGACGCGATCTTGCGCTGGCGAGTGTCGCTCGGGGCGCCGTTGCCGGTGATCGCGAGGACCATCTCGATCCCGGCGGGGACGCACCAGTCCTTGTCGATCTCGTGAGAGAAGACGGCCTCATGGTCGGTGACGATGTCGACATCGACCTTGACCTTCGGCGGCAGCGTGGGGGTCGGCTCCGGCGTCGGCTCTCCACTGGCCGGCGGCCGCATCGCGCTCGCTGACGGGCGCGAAGGCTTCGGGGTGACCGACACGGTCGGCAGGGTCGGCCGGTCCGGCGGGGGCCCGGCGAGGAACCGTTCGACCTTGGCGATCGCCCGTTCGAACAGGTCGCCAGCCCCGAACCGGTTCGTCGCGATCGCACCGGCCGCCGTGGCCCCGCCGAGAAGGACGACCGCGAGGATGACGGCGGCGACGATCCGGCTCCGCGATCGATCCCGGGGAGCGCCTTCGATCCGGAGGCGGGGGTAGCCGCGCTGAACACGGGCTCGCTCGAGGCGGATGCGTTCGCGTGCTGCCTGGTCCTGGTTCAACGACATGCGGCTCCATGCGGTTCGGGCCGATGAGGGACGCGCGACACCCCGCCCGTGCGACGCTCGCCCGGAATTCCACGCGGCGCCCGTGATCGTAGCGGGCTTCGCCGGATCGGACCCACGAGGCCGCCCGTGCCCTCGCAACCGGTCCGCAACCAGCACGATCCGGGCGCTTCTGCGACCATCGGGGGACCGTCACTGCTTCGCCCATTCGCGCGCCCGGCCGCGCCCCGAGGAGACTCTTCCCGTGGACCGCTTCGAGCCCAACCTCCGGATCCCCGGACCGACCGCCCTGCCTCCGACCGTCCGCGAGGCCGGCGGCCGCCAGATGATCAACCACCGCGGTCCGGAGTTCGCCGCGATGCTCGGCCGGATCCTCGACGGCATGAAGCCGTTCTTCGGCACGACCCAGGACGTCGCGATGCTGACGTGCGCCGGGTCGGGCGGCCTCGAGGCGGCGATCGTCAACACGCTGTCGCCCGGCGACCGCGTCCTGGGCGTCTCGATCGGCAGCTTCGGCGACCGGTTCGCGAAGATCGCGGGAATCTACGGCGCCGATGTCACCAGGCTCGATGTCGAGTGGGGCCACGCGGCCGATCCCCAGGCCGTCCGTGACGCGCTGGCCGCCAATCCCGGCTACCGCGCCGTCCTGCTCACCCACAACGAAACCTCGACCGGGGTGATGAACCCGATTCGCGACCTCGCCGCCGCCGTTCGCGAGGTATCCCCCGAGACCTTGATCCTCGTCGACAGTGTGTCGGGGCTGGGGGCCGTCCCGTTCGAGATGGACGCGTGGGGCGTCGACCTCGTCGTGACCGGCTCGCAGAAGGCGTGGATGGCGGCTCCGGGCCTGGCGATGATCGCGGCGTCGGAGCGTGGCTGGGCCGCGACCGAGACCGCGAAGATGCCCCGGTTCTACCTCGACCTTCGCTCCCACCGCGAGTCCGCGGCCCTCGGGCAGACGCCGTTCACGCCGGCGATCGCGGTGGTCTACCAGGTCGACGAGGGGCTGCGCCTGATGCACGCCGAGGGCAGGGACAGCGTGTTTGCCCGCCACGAGGCGTGTGCCGCCGCCGCCCGGGCCGGCCTGTCGGCCCTCGGGTTCTCGCTCTTCGCCGATCCGGCGCACGCATCGAAGACGGTGACTGCGGCGAACCTGCCCGACGGTCACGACTGGAAGCCGTTCAACAGCGCGATCAAGAGCCACGGCGTCGTCCTGGCCGGTGGCCAGGGCAAGCTGACCGGCAAGATCTTCCGGCTCGGTCATCTCGGTTCGGTGACCGTCGGCGAGATCATTGATGCCATCGCGGTGCTCGAGCGGGTCGCCGCCGAGCAGGGCCGCCGGATCGAGCCCGGCAAGGCGGTCGGCGCGGCCCAGGCAGCCGCGCTCGCGATCCAGACCGGCGCCTCCGGTCCGGCGTCGCCCGCCGTGGGCGAACTCGCCCGGGCCGCCGTCCCCGCGTGAGGATTCTCGTCGCCGAGCCGATCGCCCGCGAGGGCATCGAACGCCTGCGCTCCGCCCACGACGTCGACGAGCGCCCGGGCATCTCGCCGGACGAACTGTGCACGATCCTGCCGGGCTACGACGCCCTCGTCGTGCGCAGCCAGGTTCAGGTCGATGCCGCCGTGATCGCCGCCGCCGGCAGCCGCCTCCAGGTGATCGGGCGGGCCGGAGTCGGCGTGGACAATGTGGACCTCGACGCGGCAACTGCGGCCGGCATCACGGTCGTCAACGCCCCGACCGGCAACACGATCGCTGCTGCCGAGCACACGCTCGCCCTCCTGTACGGGGTCGCCCGCAAGGTTGCAGCGGCCGATGCCTCGATCCGGCGCGGCGAGTGGAAGCGGGCCCAGTTCACCGGCCTCGAGCTCCGCGGCCGGACGCTCGGGATCGTCGGGCTGGGCAAGATCGGCCAGGCGATCGCGGCCCGGGCGGTCGCGATGGAGATGACCGTTCTCGCCTCGGACCCGTTCGTGACCGCCGAGCAGGCCGCCCATCACGGGGTCGAGCTCGTGGCGTTCGACGACCTGATCGCCCGATCCGACGTGATCTCGGTCCACGTCCCGCTGACCCGTTCGACGCGCGGCCTGATCGGCAAGGACCAGCTCGACCGAATGAAGCCCGGAGCGATCGTCCTGAATGTCGCCCGGGGCGGCGTCCTCGACGAGGCCGCGGTCGCCGACGCGCTTCGTGACGGTCGGCTCGGCGGCGCCGGAATCGACGTGTTCGAGAACGAGCCGCCAACCGGGTCGCCCCTTCTCGACGCCCCGAATACGCTCCTGACCCCACACCTCGGTGCCTCCACCGCCGAGGCCCAGGTCCTCGTCGCCGAGGAGGTCGCCGACCAGGTCCTCGACGTCCTCGCCGGGCGATCGGCCCGCTACGCGGTCAACGCGCCGCTGCTGACGCCCGAAACCGCCCGGGCGATCGCGCCGTACCTGCCCCTGGCCGAGATGCTCGGCCGGTTCTTCGCCCAGTTCGCCCGGAGTGGCGTCCGGACGGTCACCCTCGAGATCGCCGGCGAGCTGGCGGCATTCGATGCGTCGCCACTGACCGCCGCGGTCCTGCGCGGGATGATCGAGACCTCGACCACCCAGCGGGTCAACCTGGTCAACGCGGCGGCGCTCGCCAAGGCTCGCGGGATCACCGTCGTCGAGCGCAAGACCCCGGACGCAGGCGGCTATGCCGCCCAGATCACGCTGAGCGGCGAGAGCGGAGACCGGACGACGACCGTGGCTGGGACGGTGGCCGGCGGCGAGCAGCGCCTGACCCGGCTCGATGCCTACCGGCTCGATGTCGAGCCCGCCGACGTGATGCTGATCACCAACCACCGCGACCGGCCCGGCATGATCGGGCGGATCGGCCAGATCCTCGGCGAGGCCGACGTGAACATCAGCGCGATGCACGTCGGCCGGAGCGCGCCGCGGGCCGACGCCCTGATGGTCCTCGCCCTCGACGAGGACGTCCCGCCCGCGGTCGCCGACGCGATCCGCAGCCAGGAGGCCGTGATCGAGCTGTGGGCGATCCGCCTGGGCCGGGACCGCTGACCGGCCCGGATTGTCCGATGCGCCTCCTCACGATCCCGCCCGACCTCGACGCGACCCTCGTCCTGGTCCGTCACGGCGAGTCCGAGGCGATCGTCGAGCGCCGCTTCCAGGGCCAGCTCGAGACGCCGCTGTCGGCCACTGGGCGGCGCCAGGCCGGCCTCGTGGCCCGCCGCCTCGCCCGCCCGCTCGATCCGCCGGCCCTGCCGCTGCCGCCCGGGCCGCCGCTCGCGATCGTCCACTCGCCGCTCGGTCGAGCGGCCGAGACCGCGACCGCGATCCGCGACGCCGCCGCTGCTCCGGTCGCCTTTGCCGCGCCCATCGCGCTCCGCCCCGACGACCGGTTCCTCGAGATCGGGCAGGGCGAGTGGGAAGGCCTGCCGGCCGACGAGATCACGGCTCGCCATGGCGACCTGCTCGCGACGTGGCGACGGACACCGACCCTTGCCTGGGCACCCGGCGGGGAGCGACTCGCCGAGGTCAGCGAGCGCGTCGCACCGGGCCTGGCCGACCTGCTGGCGGAGCTGGCGGCGGCGGGTCGGCCGGGCTCGATCCACAGCCCCCAGGTCGCCGGCTACCGCGACGCCGTCGCCGACCAGCCGTGGACGATCCTCGTCGGCCATGACGGGGTCTTCAAGGTGCTCCTGCTGACCCTGTTCGACCTGCCCCTCGAGAAGTTCTGGATGTGGTCGTCCGACCTGTGCGGAATCAGCATCATCGAGTTCCGGGCCGGACGGCCAGTCATCCGGGCGATGAACCTGACCGAGCACCTGGCGAGCCTCCTCGATGACGAGGCCCAGGCCGCGAACGAGGCGCGGGCCCGCTCCGGCGCGCTGTAGCGCGAACGCCGATCAGCGCATCCGGCGCCGGTCGCCGCGCCGAAGGGCCAGCCGGAGGAGCGCCACCCGCAGCCGGCGATATGAGGTCCGCAGGGCCCGGATCCGGTCGTCGCCGAGCTCCCGCCGGCCGTAGGCCACCTCGACCTTGGCCGAAGCGACCGTCTGGAGCTCGGGTCGGACGCCGGGCAGGATGTCGCCGAGCGCGGAGGCGTACTCGAAGGCCGTCTGGGTCGGTCGCGGCCCGAAGCCGAATCGGCGGGCGATGCCACTGACCGACGAGTAGACGCCTTCGGGCGTCGTCGCGCCGCGCGGGCCGCGCCGCCAGGCGAGGAACGCGATCAGGCCGACTGCCGCGAGCAGGACGATCACGAGACTGATCGCGAGGGCCGTGTTCCCGCTCGAAGTCGAGCCGTCCGTGCTGCCCGGCAACGTGCCGTCCGGGCGCCGGGTCGGGTTGTCCCGGTCATCCGGGCCTCTGCTCGAGAAGCCCAGTGAGGCGCTCGGCCGGGGCGTGACGAGGGGCACGGGGCTGCCCTCGATGATCTCCTGCGGCTGGGCCCGGCCGCCACCCGTCGGGTCGAAGATGTGCCAGCCGTAGCCCGGGAAGTAGACCTCGACCCAGGCATGGGAACCGGCGGTCGAGATCGTCTCGACCCCGGTCGCCACGTTGAGCTTGCCGGGCAGGAAGCCCTCGACCATCCGGGCCGCGATCCCGCGGTCACGCAGGAGCACCACCATCGTGCTGGCGTAGTACTCGCAATATCCCCGCCTGTATGTCGCGAAGCACTCCGAGATCGACGGGGAGTCGTCGCAGACTCCGGCCACGTTCGTCTCGTAACTGAACTTGCTGCCATCACGGAACACGTCGACCATGGCGGTCGCCAGGTCGAACGGGTTGTTCTTCCCAGCGGCCTTGACCTTCGCCTCGATGTCATTCAGGAGCGTCCGGGCGTTCGGCCCGATCGCGCCCTTCGGCACGTCGAAGTAGCGGGCGGCGATCCCGGCCGGGTAGTCCTGGCCGGCCGAGCGAAGTCGGTTCTCGGTCGTCCCGCCGGCCACGTCGGCGATCGTGGGCACGGCTGCAGCCACCTCGTATGGCACGCCCGACTCGATGGTGATCGAGTGGAGGTAGCCGTTCGCTCCGGACAGGTCGACGGTGACGTCGCGATTGATCGCGAGCGGGTCGATCGGGCTGAAGGCGACGTTGAAGAAGTTCGACTGGGGCTCGACCCGGAAGGTGATCGGCGTCCGGGCCGCTGACTCCGGGATCGCGTCGAGGGTCCCATCGAGGAGGCGCTCCCCGGCGGGCCGCGTCGCGGCGTTCGGCGTCGACGACTTCCAGCCCCAGAGGGTGAAGGCGTCGTAGGTCACCGCCCGCCAGTAGAACCGGTCGTCGTTGCCGGACGGGCGGCGGATCACGAGGGCGGGCTCGTCCCTGGGCGACCAGACCCCGCCGATCACGACCTGCTGGCCGAACGACGGGATCCCCAATGTCTTGCTGTCGGGGGCGGGCGGGATGATCCGCTGCAGCCACTGGGTGACATCGATCAGGACCGGCCGGGCGCCGTCCCAGAAACCTGCGAGCGGCGCCGACCGGGCGCTGGCGGTCAGGGTCAGGGCGCCGAAGACGGCGATCAGGATGAACACCGTCCCGCCCCGCAGGTACAGCGACCCGACGGTCGATGGATCGCCGATCCGGCGGCGAACCCACGTCGCCCGCTCGTCGAGGGCGTGGAGCCGGGTGAGCAGGAACAGGGCAGCCATCGAGAACAGAACCAGGAACCAGATCTGGTCGTGTTGGGTGGCCGACATGTTGGCGACGAGGACGGTCCCGAGGACGACGATCGGGCCGAGCGGCCGGCCCTGGCGGAAGACCGCCGATGCGGCGAATTGGCCGTTGGCCCAGCAGAGCATCCCGAGGACGACGAGATAGTGGCCCGTCTCGCGGGTCAACTGGAGGCCCCGAACCGCGAAGTCGAACGCGGCATTCGTCGTCGCGGTCGCGGTCGCCGTGTATTGCTCCGAGAGGCTCGCCCCGGGCTCGAGGACCGCGCCGGCCGCGAGCGGGACGATGAGCGCGGCAAAGGCGGCCCCAACCAGGTGAGCGACCGGCCGGTTCCAGTTGGCCCGGGCGCCCACGAACCCGACCGCGACCCCGGCCAGGGCGACCCACGGCAGGAAGTCGGTGTCGTTGCGCCGACCCAGGACCAGGGCGGCGTCGTCGAGCGACCAGCCGACGACGACCGCCATGACAGCGACCAGGGCGAGGCTGACCCAGCCTTCGGACAGGGTCGAGGCCAGCCGGGCGCGGACCGACGCCATCATGTCAGCGCCTCGGCGATGGACGTGCCGGGCGTCAGGCTGTGGACGCGGAGCTCATACTCGGCGAGGGCATGGCGGAGGGCACGCGTCCGTTGGGCCCGCTGCTCGATCGTCGCGGCGTCGGGTTCGGTCACCGGCTCGCCGAGGCGCCTGCGCTCGAGACGAAGCGCATCGTCGGCGGCCGCTGCGTCGATCGTCACGACCACCGAGCCGATGCCCCGCGTCCTGAGCGCGGCGATCGGGCGGACCCAGCCGCGATCGGTGGACGACGTGATCACGATCGCGGTCATCCCTCTCCGGAGCCGGCCGGCCGCGGCGACGAGCGATTCGGCAAGGGGCGTCGTGCCGTCGCCCTCGACCGCGGCGAGGAGCTGCATGATCTTGAGATGCTGGCGGGCGCCCCGGTCGGCCGGGAGGATCGCCTGACGATGACCGTTGACCGTCATCCCGACCGCCCGGTTCTCGAGGAGCGCTTTGGCCGCGATCGACGCGGCGGCGCGGACGGCGATCTCGACGCTCGACTCCTCGCCGCGCCCGCCCTGGACCACCCGTTCAAGGTCGAGGAAGATCCAGGCGTCGGCGGTCTGCTCGAGCTCGAACTCCTTGACCTGGATCTCGCCATGGCGAGCCGTCGCCTTCCAGTGGATCCGATTGAAGCTGTCACCCGGGGCGTAGGGCCGGACCGCCGTGGCCAGGGGCGAGGTCTGGAGGGTGCGCTCGGGGGCCGAATGGCTGCCCTCGATGCTCGCGGCCGGCAGGCGCCACAACGGCAGGGCCTCGATCCTGGGATAGACCACGACCGCGACCCCCTGGCCCACCGACGCGGACGCCTCGAAGAAGCCGAACGGGTCCCCCGTCCGGATCTGGAGCGGCTCCACCCGAAAGTGGCCGCGCCGCGTCAGCGGCGCCCGAACGAGCCATGACCGCTCGCCCCGTGAGCCCAACGAGATCGCCCGACCCGGCAGGCCACCGGGCAGCGTCGTCGGGTTGTGGATCTCGAGCCAGGGCTTCGGCAGTCGGCTCGTGTTGCGCAGCGTGTAGGTGATCTGGAGCTTGTCGCCGACGTGCCCGGTCAGCTGGTTGACCGCGTATCCGGCCTCGAGGTCGGCCAGACCGAGACGGGTCAGGATGTACGAGCCACCGACCACGAGGATCGACAGATAGACCAGGTAGAACAGGAACTCGAGCTCGGTCGAGAACGCCGCGATCAGGAGGATCGCCGCGATGACAATGAGCTGGAAGCGTCGGATCATCGGTCGTTCTCGGTTGTCCGGTCCGCTCGGTCGGGCGCCGCGCTCAGGCGCCGGCCACGCCCCGGCCGGCCGGGTTGATCACGCGCGGTCCACCCGGTCCGCCGGTCGGGCGAATGCCGTCGATCGGGATCGAGTCGAGCAGCTCGCGGACGACGTTGCCGGACTGGACGTCGTGAATCGACGAGCTCGTCTTGATGATCAGACGGTGGGCCAGCGCCGGCTCGGCGAGTGCCTTGATGTCGTCCGGGATCACGTAGTCGCGCCCCATCAGCGCGGCGAGGGCCTGGCCGGCTCGGTACAGGGCGATCGAGCCGCGCGGCGACGCGCCGAGGTACACGTCGGGGTGAGTCCGGGTCGCGCCGACAAGCCGCACGATGTACTCCGACACCGACGAGTCGACGTAGACGTCGCGGATCGAGTTCTGCATCCCCCGGAGCTCGTCCACCGAGCACACGACCTCGAGCTCGTCGAGCGGGTGATGGCGCTTCTGCTCGTCGAGGATCATGACCTCCTCGAGCGGCTGCGGGTAGCCCAGCCGAATCCGGAGCATGAAGCGGTCGAGCTGGGCTTCCGGCAGGGCGAACGTGCCCTCGTACTCGATTGGATTCTGCGTCGCGATCACGAGGAACGGGTCGGGCATCGCGTAGGTCGTGCCGTCGATCGTCGCCTGGCGCTCCTCCATCGACTCGAGCAGGCTCGACTGGGTCTTCGGGGTTGCCCGGTTGATCTCGTCGGCGAGGACGACCTGGCTCATCGCCGGGCCCGGCCGGAACTCGCACTCCTGGGTCTTCTGGTTGTAGATCGACAGGCCGGTCACGTCCGACGGCAGGAGGTCCGGGGTGAACTGGATCCGCCGGAACGAGCAGCCGAGGCTCCGCGCGATCGCCTTGGCGAGCACGGTCTTGCCGGTACCCGGGACGTCCTCGATCAGGAGATGGCCCCGGCAGAGGAGCGCGACGAGGGCGAGACGGACCTCATGATGCTTGCCGACGATCACACGTTCGACGTTGGCGAGGACCTTCTCTCCGGTCTGCTCAAGGTTGGTCATCGGGCTCCTCGCGGGAATCGTCGGACGAGCTGTCCGGCGATGGGGGTTTCAACGATAGTACGTCCGGTTGGCGGGAGAGGTTCGCGGCGCAGCTCTGACGCGGTGCACTATGGCGGTGTGGCGTCTCCCGATCGTTGCGCGTTCGTCGGTCACTCATATCGGCGTCGCGCGGGTCGGAATCGTTCCCGCTTCCGGGTTGATCAGCCGCGAATGAGTGTCGAGAGGCCGACGGCGATCGTCATGAACGCGCCGACGGCGCTCATGGCCGCCAGGATCCACTCGCCGCCGGCGCCGGCCGCGATGGCGACGACCGCGAACAGGCCACCCATCAGGGCGGCGATCGCGGCCAGACCGATCCGCTCGAGCCATGGACGGCGCTCCAGCGGGCCGGAGCCCGTTGCCGCCGGGCTGGGTTCGTCGGACGCCAAAGGGTCGGGTTCGCCAGTCTCGCTCGGCCGGGTCATCGACCGAACGTCTTGAAGTACAGCTCGAGCAGGTTGCCGGCGAGCGGCGCCGCGCGTTCGCCTCCGCGTCCGCCGCGCTCGACGAGGACCGCGATCGCGACCGTCGGGTTGTCGACCGGGGCGAACCCGATGAACCACGAGTGCGGCGCGCCGCTGCCGCCGAGCTCGGCGGTCCCTGACTTGCCGGCGGTCGGGATGCCCGGGACCTTCGCCCCGCTCGTGAACTGGCGCCCGATCGAGCTCTCGACCGCGCGTTGCATCGCCGCCTGGAGAGCGGCCGCCTCGTCCGGCGCGATGACGACTCCGGCGCGCTCGGGCGTGATCGACCGGGTGCCGTCGCGGCCGGTCGCCGCGATCACGAGATGGGGTTTCATCAGGATCCCGTCGTTCGCGACCGTCGCGGCGACGAGGGCCATCTGGAGCGGCGTGACGAGGGTCTCGGCCTGGCCGTACGACGCATTCGCCAACTCGGTCTCGTCGCTGAAGCCGCCGGGCGCGCTGCCGTCGCCGTTGGTGACCTGCGAGCGCGCGGTCGGCAGGTCGAATGCCAGCGGCGAACCGAAGCCCATCCGCTCGGCGAACTTCGCGAGGTTGTCGCCGCCCGTCCGCATCCCGGCGAGGGCATACCAGATGTTCGACGACCACTCGGTCGCGGCGGCCAGGTTGAACGAGCGGGCTGGGACGCCGGCGTGCTCCTTGACCCGGAAGCCGCCGACCAGCAGCCCGTCGCGTTCGGCCTTCGGCTGTTCGGGGAAGGTCGTTGAGGCCGTGAGTCGGCCCGAGCCGAGGCCGGCGACGGCGGTCACGATCTTGAACACCGACCCCGGCACGTACTGGCCCTGGGTCGCCCGGGTCAGGAGCGGCTTCGAGGCGGCGTCGCGGACGGCGGCGAACGCCTCACGCGACGTCGTCGGATTGGCGATCGCGCTCGTGTCGTAGGTCGGGGTCGAGGCCAGGGCGAGGATCTGGCCGGTGGTGGGGTCCAGCATGACCACCGCCCCGCGATCGGCGCCGAGTCCCGCCACAGCCGCCCGCTGGAGCGCCGACGAGATGCCCAGGGTCAGCTTCTGGGGATCGTACGGATCGGTCTGGAACTTGCGCAGGAGATCGCCGATCGGGTTGCCGTTCGAGACGCCCGTCAGCTGGGCATTCCACGAGCGCTCAAGTCCGGCCGTGCCGAAATTCGGGGTCGCGTAGCCGATCGCGGTGCTGAAGGCACGGTCGGCGTACACCCGGTACGGCTCGCCCGTGGCCTCGTTGCGCTTGTTCGAGGCGAGGACCTTGCCATCGCGATCGACGATCTGGCCACGAACGACGTTCCGGGCGGCCGCGATGACGACCGGGTTGTCCGGAGCGGTCGACAGGTCGGGCGAGCGGATGACCTGCCAGTACCCCGCGCCGAGAGCCAGGCCGGCGAACGCGACCGTCAGGGCCAGGCCGACGTGACCGATCGCCCGGCCGATCGGCTTCGGGCGGGGCGAGGCCGGGGCGGTCATCCGGAGACCCCGTGCATCGTGGCCGGCATCAGCGCGGCCCGCCGGGCGCGTTCGGCACCGGCGCACGACCGGCCTGGGGCGTCTCGAGCCGCGTCACCCGCCCGGTCAGGCGGGCGAGCCGGCTGCGCGGCTTCGGCGGTGGCGGTGGCTCGACCCCCCGATCCGAGAGCGCAAGCAGAAGGCCCACGATGATTCCGTTCACCAGCAGCGACGAGCCCCCGTAGCTGATGAACGGCAGTGTGATCCCGGTCAGCGGGATCAGCTTCAGGTTGCCCGCGGCGATGATGAACGCCTGGGTCCCGATCACGAGGGCCAGGCCGGCGGCGAGGAGTGCTCGGAAGTCATCCGCGGCCGAGGCCGCGATCCGCAGCCCGCGCTGAACGACGACGAGGAACAGGCCGAGGATCGCAAGGATCCCGACGAGGCCGAGCTCCTCGCCCAACGCGGCCAGCGGGAAGTCGGTGTGGATCGCCGGGATCGGAAGGTTGCCGCCCACCGTCGGGAGGCCCGCGCCGAGGCCGGTCCCGAGCAGTCCGCCCCGGGCGAACGCATACAGCGACTGGACGATCTGGTAGCCGTCGCCGCTCGGGTCCTTGAACGGGTCGATCCAGATGTCGACCCGGGTCTGGACGGTCCCCACGAGTCGGTACATGACGAACGACCCGGCCAGAAACAGGACCACGCCGACCACCACGTAGCCGGGCCGGCCGGTCGCCGCGAAGAGGAGGAACAGGAACACCGTGAAGAACAGGAGCGCCGCGCCGAGGTCGCGCTGGACGATGACCAGGCCGAGCGCAATCGCCCACATCGCCGCCATCGGAGCCAGGAACGGCACGGGCGGCAGCGAGATCGGACCGATCCGGGTGGACTCCTCGACCAGGAGCGGCCGGTACTCGGACAGGTACCCGGCGAGGAACACGACGAGGATCACCTTCAGCAGCTCGGCCGGCTGGCCGCTGATCGGGCCGAGGCTGAGGCTCAGCCGCTGGCCGTTGATCTCGTCGCCGAGGAAGTAGGTCGCGACGAGGAGGGCGACCCCGGCCGCGGCCCAGGTGTATTTGTAGAGGCGCAGCCAGCGATCGCTTCGGACCGTGACGGCGAGGGCCGTCGCGAGGCTGAACGAGAGGACGAGCCAGGCCAGCTGGACGTCGCCCAGACCGAGCTTCCAGGGTCCGACCGTCTGGGAGACGATCGACTGGGGCAATCGCTCCATCAGGAGGAGGCTGATCCCGCCGAGCATCGCCGTCGCCGGCAGCAGCACCTGGTCCATGCGTCGGCCGGACAGGATCAGGACGAGGTGGGCGATCCCGATGAGGCCGAGGTAGATCGCGATGTGAAGAGGATTGGCGAGGCTCAGTCCCTGCGACTCGCCCGGGTCGGCGACCCGCGGCGCGAGTTCGAGGGACACGCTTCCGACGAGGATCGTGATCGCGACGAGGGCGAGGAGGCGGGTCTCACGGCCGCGCGGACGCGGTCGGATCGGGCCGAGGATCGACGGCAGACGGGCAGCGCCGGCCGTCATCGCCGCGACCGATCGGCTCGCGGTCGCTCGAGGCGGAGGCGGACCTGGCCCACCTGGATGATGTCGCCGAAGCCGAGCGGGGCGACGCCCTCGACCGGCGCGCCGTTGACGAAGGTCCCGTTCGTGCTGCCAAGGTCCTCGACGTACCAGGCTCGGCCACGGAAGGTGAGAATTGCGTGCTCGGCCGAGGCGAACATGTCCTCGACGACGATCGCGTTGTTGACGTCGCGCCCGATCGTCGCGATCGCATCGAGCGCGAGCGAGGTGCCCTCGGCCGGCTCCCCTTCCGGCGACGCGACGACGACCAGGCGTCCGAGCTCCGCGCCGGGCTCCCGGGCCGCGGCTCGCAGGTCGCCGACGAGTGCCTTGGCGATCCGGAACAGGAACAGGTAGAGCAGGCCGAGGAACAGGAGACGGATGACCCAGACGGTGATCAGGAACGGGTCCATCAGCCGATCTCCTCCCCGCCGCCGTCGGGTCGTCCGGCCGACGGCCCGGTCGTCGGACCCCGTTTGACGTCGAAGTGGACGGCCTCGACGATGAGGCTCGTCGTCCCGATTCGGATCCGATCGCCCTCCCCGAGCGCGATCGACTCGACCTGGCGATCGTTGACGAACGAGCCGTTCGTGCTGCCCAGGTCGGTCAGGACAAGGGAGCCACGTCGGCCGTCGATCCGGGCGTGGTGACGCGACGCCCGTCCGTCGCGGACGACGAGCCCGTTGTCGGGGGCCCGCCCGATCGTGATCGGACGGCCGTCGAACTCGATCGTCCGACTCGAGCGATCCTGTCGGATCTCGCGAATCGTGGCTCGTGGTCCCTCGGCGCCGGGGACGACAAACACCGCCGTGTGCTCGATCGAGGAGGGCGTCGGGCGGGCAGGGTTCGGCGCGTCGGCCACGGACGCGGCCGGATCGCCGACAGCGGCTGGATCGACGGCTGAGACTGGATCTTCGGCCCCGACCGAATCGCCGGCCTTCGGGGCCTGAGGACCGGTCTCCCGGCCGACATCCGCGCCAGCCGCGCCGTCCGCGCCGTCGTCGCCCGCGCCCGCATCTGTCTGGTACGGGTCGGCCGCGTCCACGACGATGTCGCCGGCGGGAACCGTCGAGTCGGGTCGGAGCGTGACGATCGGCCGAGCGAGCAGGGTGTAGCCGTGGCCGCGGGCGAACGCGAGGGCGCCGTCGGCGAGGGATGAGGCCAGATCCGGCGCCGAACTCCGCAGGGCGGTCATCTCGTCGGGCACGATGCGGATCAGGAACCGATGCGGGACGACCGTTCGGGCCCCGTCGCGGACGCGGTTGGCCTCCATGGCCCGTTCAAGGCGACGCTGGACCTGGACCGGCCGGATCGCGGTCCGGAACAGCCGCGCGGTCTGGCGCTCGAACAGCCGTTCGAGGAAGCGTTCGACGGCGGCAAGGGGTCCCATGTCGGGGGCGGAGTCTAGCAGAGGCACCTGAGAGCGCCACGCGCGACTGTCGTTGCCAAGTGATTCTGTCAG
>JBKJOK010000056.1:0-3998 GCA_046595595.1 Candidatus Limnocylindrales bacterium | reverse complement strand
AGCGCGGCCATGTCCTGGCGGCCAGTCTCCTCCAGTATCTCGACGCGACCGAGGCGGAATCCGCCGCCCACCATCTCAAGGACGCGTCCGCGTCGGCGGCCGAGTACGGGACGGTGGGAGCCGGGCTGGGCCTGTCCCTCAGCCAGACCGTCGAGGGTTTCCTCCGGTTTCGCGCGCCATTCCACCAGGAGCTGGCCGTGGCGACCAGGCGACGCGGCTTCGACACCGCCGAGTCGACGGACCTCCTCGGGACCGCCGAGCGGGCGATGGACCGGCTGCTCGTTGCGACGATGACCGGCCACAGCCTGGCCACCGGTCGCGCTGGTGGGGCGCGCCGAACCACCGAAGCCGCTCCGCCCATCGGCCGGGAATGACCGAGATCCAGACGCGCGACCCGATCGCGCTCGCCTGCCACGCCCGGTTCGTGGCCGCGATCGACCGCGAGCAGTTCGTCCGACGACTCCGGGAGGCGACGTCCCGAGCCCTCGTGATCCTCGAGACCTGCCACCGCGTCGAGGCATACGGGATCGGTCTCGACGACGCCACCGTCGCCGCGCTGACGGCCGGTCTGCCCCGGGGCGGGCGCTTGCTTGTGGGCGACCAGGCGATTGTCCACGCGATCAGCGTCGCGGTCGGGACCGATTCAGTCGTGGTCGGTGAGGACCAGATCCTGCACCAGGTGCGGGCCGCGCTCGAATCGGCCCGGGCCGCCGGACCCGTCGACCCAGCCCTGGAGCGCCTCCTCGGGCTCGCCCTGCGGGCCGGCCGGACGGCCCGATCATGGCAGCAGGGTCCACGGCGGTCGCTCGCTGATCTCGCGCTCGAATCGATTGAGCGCACGGCCGGTCCGCTGGACGGTCGGGACATCCTCGTCGTCGGGGCCGGGCAGATGGGCCGCCTCACGGCTCGGGCGGCGGTCTCGGTCGGTGCCTCGGTCGGCATCGCCAACCGGACGGTGGCGGGCGCGATGACCCTGGCCGGCGCCGTCGGCGGGCAGGTCGTGCCGTTCGATCCTGGTGACGACGTCGCCCGGTTCGCCGGGATCGTGGTTGCTCTCGGCGGACCGTGGGTCATCGCCGAATCAACCGTCGACGCCCTGGCCGGCGGCACGTCCGTGGTCATCGACCTGTCCATGCCGGCGGCCGTCCCGGCCGGACTCGCGAAGCGCCTCGGTCCGCGCCTCATCGTCGTCGACGCCCTGGCCCGCGTGGGCGATGACGTCACAGCTGGAACGGACCCACGGCTCGCCGCGCTGATCGAGCGGACCGCCGCCGAGTTCGGCGAGTGGCAGCGCGGCCGCGACGGCCGGGCAGCGGCAGCCGCGCTCGTCGCCCACGCCGACCGCGAGCGCGAAACGGAGCTCGAGGCACTCTGGCGCGCCCTGCCGGACCTGGACCCGGACGCGCGGCTTGCGATCGAGGACATGACCCGCCACCTGGCGCGCCGGCTGCTGCGCCAGCCGCTCGAACGCCTCGGCCGGGACGGCGACGGCCGGGAGAGCCGGGCGGTCCGCGACCTGTTCGCCCTGTGACCGGCCGGCGGATCGCCATCGGCACGCGCGGCAGCGCGCTCGCCATGGTCCAGGCGCGGCTCGTGAGCGAGGCGCTCGCTCGGGACGGTCGGTCGACCCGGATCGTCGTCGTCGAGACCGCCGGTGATCGCCGCGCGCCGGACACGGCCTGGGGCGAAGGCGCGTTCGTGGCCGCGATCGAGGATGCGCTGCTCGACGGCCGAGTGGACGTCGCGGTCCACAGCGCCAAGGACGTCCCGACCGATCTCGATCCACGGCTCCGGATCGCCGCCTACCTGGCGCGGGCCGATCCGCGCGACGCGCTCGTGGTCCGGGTGGACGCGCCCGCCCGGCGGCTGGCCGACCTGGCGCCCGGCAGCCGGCTCGGCACCGACAGCCCGCGCCGGGCCGGATTCGTCCTCGCTCAGCGCCCGGACCTCGTCGTCCATCGCCTCGACGGCAACGTCGACACGCGCCTGCACCGGCTCGACTCCGGCGAGACCGACGCCCTCGTCCTCGCCTGTGCCGGCCTCGATCGACTCGGACTCGGGCATCGGATCGCGGAGCGGCTCTCGCCGGACATCGTGCCGCCGGCTCCCGGCCAGGGCGCGATCGCCGTCCAGATCCGGAGCGACGACGGCCGGATGCTGGGCCTGACCGCCGCGATCGACGACCTGCGGACCCACCGCGCGGTGGACGCCGAGCGCCTGTTCCTGAGCGCCTCCGGCGGGGGCTGCCGGTCGCCGATCGGGGCCCTCGCGACGTTCGCGGGCAGGGAGCTCCGTCTGCTGGGCGGGCACGCCGAGCCGGACGGCACGCGGACGACGTTCGGGCGGCGGCACGGACCGCTCGACGCGGGGGAGCGGCTGGCCGTCGAGCTGGCGTCGGAGCTCAGTGCGCGGCACGACGCGAATCGCGGCGTGGCCCCCGGCCCGGATCGGCGCGCGGGATCGCCCCCACCGCGCGGCGGCCGGGTACTCGTCGCCCGACCCGAGGCGCAGGCCGGCGAGCTGGCGGCTGCCCTGGTCGATGCCGGCCTCGAGCCGGTCCTCGTGCCGGCGATCGCGATCGAGACCGGCGGCGACCACGACGAGCTCGGACGCGCCGCGACCCGGCTCCCGAGCTACCGATGGGTCGTCGTGACGAGCGCGAACGGCGCCCGGGCCATCCTCGCGACCGGTCACGTCCGCCCCGGGACCGGCGCTCCCGGCTGGGCCGCGATCGGGCCGGCAACGGCCGCCGTGCTCGAGGGGGTCGAGATCGCGGTCGAATTCCGGTCGAGCATGGCCAGCGCCGAGGCGCTCGCCCGCGAGCTCCCCGTGAACGCCGGCGACCGGGTGCTGGTGGTCCGTGGCGACCTCGCCGGCGCTCGGGTCGCCGAGGTGCTCCGCGCTCGCGGGGCCGCCGTCGATGACGTCATCGCCTACCGGACCCGGGAGGCCCCGCGTTCGTCGCGGCCGCTCCTCCGGGCCGCCGTCCGCAACGCCGGCCTCGACGCGATCGTGTTCAGCAGCGGCTCGACGGTCCGTGGCCTGGCCGCGCTGGCCGCGGACGAGGGACTCGACCTGTCCGGGGTGCCGGCGATCTGCATCGGGCCCGAATCGACCCGGGCCGCGAAGGCCGCGGGCTTCCGCAACGTGACCGTGTCCGCCGCGCCGGCCGCGTCCGCCCTCGCGATCGCCATCGTCCACGCCATCGCCGCGCACCCCCCGAAGGAGTCGTGATGCTCGACCTCGAGGCCCCGCCCACCCGTTCCGTCACCGGGCCGGAGGGGGGCGTCGGTGCCATGGCCGTCCGCCCGCGCCGCCTGCGTCGGACCGCCGCGCTCCGTGCCCTTGTCCGCGAGACGCGCCTCGACCCGGCAATGCTCGTCGCGCCGATGTTCGTCCGGCCGGGCAGCGGCGTCCGCGAACCGATCGGTTCGATGCCCGGGGTCCACCGGCTCTCGCCCGATGTCGCCGCGGAGGAGGCCGCCCGCCTGGCCGGGCTCGGGGTCGGTGGCGTGATCCTGTTCGGCCTGCCCGAAGCCAAGGACGCCGACGGCTCCGGAGCATCGGCCGACGACGGGATCGTCCAGGACGGCTTACGAAGGATCGGCGCGCTGAGCCTGCCGCTCGTGACGATCGCCGACACGTGCCTGTGCGAGTACACCGACCATGGCCACTGCGGCCCGATCGGCCTGGACGGCCTCGTGGCCA
The DNA here is from genome assembly GCA_046595595.1 of Candidatus Limnocylindrales bacterium. Taxonomy (GTDB): domain Bacteria; phylum Chloroflexota; class Limnocylindria; order Limnocylindrales; family CSP1-4; genus CF-46. Next base: position 290 of record JBKJOK010000056.1, on the reverse strand, counting down.
ACGATGAGGCGCTCGCCCGGCTCGCCGAGACCGCCGTCAGCCAGGCTCGGGCGGGCGCCGACATCGTTGCGCCGAGCGCGATGATGGATGGCCAGGTGGCAGCGATTCGGGTGGCCCTCGATGCGGCCGGGTTCGCCGATGTCGCGATCATGGCCTACGCCGCCAAGCACGCCTCGGCCTTCTACGGGCCGTTCCGCGAGGCGGCCGACAGCGCCCCCGCGTTCGGCGATCGGCGCTCCTACCAGATGGATCCGGCCAACGGCCGCGAGGCGCTCCGCGAGATGGACCTC
>JBKJOK010000053.1:0-4971 GCA_046595595.1 Candidatus Limnocylindrales bacterium | reverse complement strand
GCGTAGTTCCGGCCCTCGTCCGAGTCGTAGGCGAGGCCACGGCTCATCAGCAGCGCGCCGAGATTGGCGTAGCCCAGGCCGAGCGGGCGGAACTTGTGGCTGTTCTCCTCGATCCGGGGCGTCGGGTAGGACGCGTTGTCGACGAGGATCTCCTGGGCGGTGAGGGTGACCTTGGCCGCGAACCGGTAGGCATCGACGTCGAACTCGCCGTCGTCGCCGACGAATTTCATCAGGTTGAGTGAGGCCAGGTTGCATGCCGTGTCGTTCAAAAACATGTATTCAGAGCATGGGTTACTAGCGTGGATCCGGTCCGTGTTCGCCGACGTGTGCCAGTCGTTGATCGTGGTGTCGTACTGGATCCCGGGATCGCCGCAGACGTGGGCTGCCTCGGCCATCTTGCGGAAGAGATCGCGGGCCTTGTAGGTGTCCATCGGCTCGTGACCGACGACCGAGTGGGTGGTCCACTCCTTGTCGTCGACGACGGCCTGCATGAAGTCATCGGTGACGCGGACGCTGTGGTTCGCGTTCTGGAAGGCGACGCTGCCGTACGCCTCGCCCGTGAAGCTGGCGTCATAGCCGGCCTCGATCAGGGCCCAGGCCTTCTTCTCCTCGTTGAGCTTCGAGTCGATGAAGTCGACGACGTCCGGGTGGCCGGCATCGAGGATGACCATCTTGGCCGCGCGGCGGGTCTTGCCGCCCGACTTCACGACGCCCGCGAACGCGTCGTAGCCCTTCATGAAGCTGACCGGGCCCGACGCGGTGCCGCCGCCGGTCATCTTCTCGCGGGAGGAGCGGATGGTGCTGAGGTTGCTGCCCGCGCCCGAGCCGAACTTGAACAGCATCGCCTCGGTCTTGGCGAGGTCCATGATCGAGGACATCGTGTCCTGGACGCTGTTGATGAAGCAGGCTGAGCACTGGGGCCGGGCTTCGACGCCGACGTTGAACCAGACCGGCGAGTTGAAGCTCATCTTCTGGTGGACGAGAAGATGGGTCAGCTCGGCCTGGAACGTGGCGAGGTCCGCGTCGGTCGCGAAGTAGTGCTGGGTCTCGGCCCAGCCGGCGATCGTGAGGACGACCCGGTCGATCAGCTGGCGGACGCTCGTCTCGCGCTCCTCGGTCCCGAGGTGGCCGCGGAAGTACTTGCTGACGACGACATTCGTGGCGAGCTGCGACCAGAAGTTCGGGACCTCGACGTCCTTCTGCTCGAAGACGAGCTTGCCCGACTCATTGCCGATCGCCGCGGTCCGCTGTTCCCACGCGATTTCGTCGTAGGGATGGATGCCCGGGGTGGTCCAGCGGCGCTCGAAGGTGAGGCCCGTGGCCTGGTGGCCGTGGCCGTCGGTCCCGTCGAAGCTGGCGCCCCACGGGCCGCTCAGCTGGCGGACCGCGGTCGCGTGCGCGGCGGCGGCGGCGGCCTTCTTCGCCTTCGCGGTTCCGTGCTCGCGCTCCATGACGGGGGCCACGTCGCTGCTGGTTCGGGCCATCGTTCCTGTTCCTCCACCTTGCTACGCCGGGTCGCTCAGGGCCCTGGCTCCAGGTCGCTCACTCGGCGCCGCATCCTCACGTCCGCAGTAGCTGCGACTTCCCTCCTGTGCCGGTCGTTTCGTGGAGCCGTTGCGGGTGTTCGCGGGCCGACGCTGGGGGTCGGCGGGCGGGCCTCGGAAGCGGCGCGGAGCGATCAGCGCGAGCGTCCAGCCTACGCCGCGACATGGCCCCAGTCAAGGCCCAAAACACAAGATGTAGTGGTGTCCTGTGTCGCCCGACCGCAACATGTGGTTCCGAGCGTGGTTGGGCGCCGTCCACGCTCCGTGCACGTTCGGGGGGTCGTCGTCCACGGTTTCGGGCCGGTTGTCCACGTCGCGTGGGGCGGTTGTGCACGTCGCGCGGGGTGGTTGTCCACGATGATGGTACCGAACAGGCGTTCGGTTCATCAGGGCGTCGCGGCGGCGCGGCGACTTCGCTCAATAGTCTTCCGGGGACTCGTACGGCGGGTACGGGCCCGAATTCAGTCCCGATCCGCGACTTGGCGGACCACGCCGAGCGTGGGTTGTCGATGGGTAGGCTCGGTCGGGGCCCGGAAGGCGCCGTACCAGTCCCACGGCGACTATTGAGCGAAGTTCCGGGGCGGGCCAATGGGAGCGGAGAGCGCCGGGCAAGCGCCGGGTGGGCGGTCGATGAGCGCCCGGTGACCGCCCGGTGAGCGGTCGCCGCGATCCTCTCCCCATGACGGATCAGCGCATCGGTGCGGCCATTCGGCTCCTTCGGATCCGGCGCCGCTGGCGGCAACGGGACCTGGCGCAGCGAGCCGGCGTCAGCCAGAGCGTCGTGTCGCGCCTCGAGCGCGGCCACCTCGGCACGCTCAGCCTCGACACGATCCGGGCCGTCGCCGCGGCCCTCGACATCCGGGTCGATGTCATCGCGCGCTGGCGGGCCGGCGACCTCGACCGGATGCTGAGCGCGGGCCACTCAGCGCTCAACGAGGCCGTTTCCAGGCGGCTCGTGGACCTCGACGGCTGGGAGTTCGCGCCGGAGGTGTCGTTCTCGATCTTCGGCGAACGCGGAGTGATCGACATCCTCGCCTGGCATGCCGCGTCGAGGTCGCTGCTCGTCATCGAGCTCAAGACCGAGCTCGTCGACTTCAATGAGCTCCTGGGGACGATCGACCGCAAGCGCCGGCACGCTGCCGAGATCGCGCGCGAGCGTGGCTGGCTGGCCCGGGCGTCGAGCGTTTCGGTCTGGGTGATCGTGGCCGACAGCAGCACGAGTCGTCGGCGTGCGGCCGACCACGCGACGATGCTCCGGGCCGCCTTCCCACTCGATGGGCGCGCGATCCGGAGCTGGCTCGCCCGACCCGGGCGGGCGATCGGTTGCCTGAGTTTCTGGTCAGGGAGTCTTCCGGGGACTGGTACGGCGCCTTCTCCAGCGATCCGGGCCACCCGACACCGAATCCGCTTCCCCCGCAAGCACGACCCCGTGCCTCCACCCACGACTCTGGCGCCCAAGCAGGCGTCAAACCCGCCGTAAGAGTCCCCCGGCGAGTAGATGACGAAGTTGCCGACCGACGACCCTAGCGGATCGCTTCGAACGTGACCTCAGCGTCGAACTTTGGTTCGTCGAGCGGCTTGGGCCCGGCCGCGTTTTGTTGCAGATCCAGGTCGTCGTACCACTCCAGGCCTTTGCACGTCGCACGGCCCCGGAGCGCTCTCGCATCGATCGCGTCCACGTCCACGATGCAGCGCGTCCCGTCGAACGTGGACCAGTGCTTGCCGTCAGCGATCCGGTCCAGGGTCAGGAAGCCGGCCCCAAACGGCATCGGGCCGAGCTCGCCGCCGTCCATCCCGGCTCCGCTCAACCGCAGGTTCCAGCCGCTCGGGTCGGTCCAGCGCACCTCGGACCCGAAGAGCGAGTCGACCTGGGCGCCGTCGGCGAGCTGATCGAGCTCGATCGTCTCGCCGCCGGCGATCGCGATCGTCGCCGTCCCGCTGCGATAGGTCGCGATCGGCGACGAGGACGGGAAGTCGCCGTCGAAGGCCGGGCCAAATGGGCCGCTCATCAGCAGGTCGCAGCCGCCGAGACTGACCGCGAGGGCGAGGCCGGCGAGGGCCCGCACCGCGAGGCGAGGCCACCCCGTTCGCCGCCCGGCCTCGGGCGTCCCCCTCGGAGCCACCCTCAGAGCCCGCTGTACGAGTGGAGCCCAGTGAACCAGAGCGAGCCGGAATACGTGACGATCACCATTCCGAACGCCACGATCAGGAGCAGCGCCGCCGGCCGCCCGGCCCACGACTTGCGGTTCCGGGCGTGGAGGTAGACCGCGTATGACAGCCACGTCACGAGGGCCGCGGTCTCCTTGGGATCCCAGCCCCAGTAGCGCGACCAGGCGATCGCTGCCCACCACGAGCCGAGGATGATCATCGTCGCGAAGATCGGGAAGCCGATGATCACCGACCGATAGGCGACCTCGTCGAGGACCTTGTGGCTCGGCAGCCAGGCGAAGCGGTCCTCGGTGCCCTGGAGCAGGTAGCCGACGCCGGCCGCGAAGCTCGTCGCGAAGATCCCGTAGCTGAGCACCGCGAGCCCGACGTGGATCGTGAGCAGCGGCGGGTTCTGGAGGGCGGGCACGAGCTGGCTGATCGCCGATGGCAGGCTCGAGGCGTAGAGGAGCAGGGCGAGCGCGACGCCGGTCGGGATGAAGCCGATCGCCCGGATCGGGTAGCGCCGCCCGAGCCACAGGTAGCCGCCGGTGATCGAGGCCGCGAACGCGACGGTGAATTCGAACATGTTGCCCCACGGCCCACGCCCGAGGCTGACGCCGCGGATCAACAGATAGACCGCGAGGAGGCCGAAGCCGAGGGTCGCGATCAGGGCGGCGGCGCGGCCGAGTGGGGTCGGGGCCAGGCCGAGCGGCGCGGTCGACGGGTCGGCGGTGGCGTCGGCGGCCCGCGCGTCGGCGAACGATCCGGTGACGACGCCCGCCCAGGCCGGCTGGCGAGTGGCGGGGTTCAGGGCGAGCGACAGGGATCGGCGGCCGTTGGCGAGGAGGACGGCATGCCCCACGTGGGCGGCGAACGCGATCGCGATCGCGACGACGCCGAGCGGGAAGAGGATCGTGGCAATCGTGGTCATGACGTGCCTCTGCGACGGTTGTACCGCCCGCGACGGTGGTGCCGCCTGCGACGGTGCGCGCGGGTCGAGGGTTCCGAGGTGAATCCTAGGCGAGGGCTGCGCCACCGGGCGGCGGACCGTCGGTCGCGATGATCAGGGCCCGCGGCTCGACCTTCAGGATGAGGCCGCAGTTGCCGCAGGTCGAGGTGGCCGCCCCGCGCACGACGTCGCACTTGGGGCACCGGACGAGAAGATTGGTCTTGTCGACGTCGCAGCGCGTGGCGCCGGTCAGGTAGATCAGGCCGTCCTTGGGGCAATACGGCTCGCCCGCGGGCACGATCGGGCGCCCGAGATGATCGCGCGGCGCGA
>JBKJOK010000336.1:0-2198 GCA_046595595.1 Candidatus Limnocylindrales bacterium | reverse complement strand
CCCGGGCGCAGCCGGCCACGATCAGGCCGATGACGGCGAGGCCGGCCAACCGGCGGCTCCATCGATTGCGCTGCATGACGATCGCTCCTCCTGTGGTTGCCGGCTCAGCCGGCCCGTGCGACGGTGCTTCGGCGACGGCCACCCGCGCCCTGGGTGATTCGATCGAGCATGACGCCGAGCAGGACGATCGCGACGCCGGCCGCAAGGCCCTTGCCGAAGTCCTTGCCCTGAGCCAATCCCGTGATGACGTCGTAGCCTAGCGCGCCCGCGCCCACGAGCGCACCCACGACGACCATCGCGAGGACGAGCACGATCCCCTGGTTGGCGGCGACGAGCAGGGCTCGCTGCGAGAGCGGCAGGCGGACCTTCCAGAGGAGCTGGCGCTCGGTCGCGCCCGACGCGGTCGCCGCCTCGACGATCGTGGCCGGCACCGCCCGGATCCCGACCTCGACGAGGCGGATCACCGGCGGCACGGCGTAGATGACTGCGGCCACGATCGCAGTGAACCGCGATGGGTCGAACAGGGCGAGGGCCGGGATCAGGTAGACGAAGGCCGGCATCGTCTGGGCCGCGTCGAGGATCGGCCGGAGGACGACCCGGAGCCGATCGCTGCGGGCCGTCAGGATCCCGATCGCGATTCCAATCGCGAGGGTCAGGCCCGTCGCGACGAGGACGTTGGCAAGCGTCGACATCGAGTGGCCCCACAGTCCGAGGAGCACGATGGCCGACAGGCAGAAGCCGGCGATGATCGACGCCCGGCGGCCCGACAGGTACCACGCGACGGTCATCACGACGACCACCACGAGCCACCACGGCGAGTCGGTCAGGACGGTCTCGATCGGGTTGAGGATGTTGGTCGTCAGGTCGTCCTTGATCCCTTTGGTGATCCCCGAGAACGACCCGGTGAACCAGTCGACCGACTGGTTGATCGCGCCCCGGAACGAGAACGTGATGTCGCTTGGGAAGCGGGTCGCGTCGACGACGAACGGGGCGAGCAGGCCGACCGCCAGGATCGCAACTGGGCCGCTCCAACCACGCACCCGGCGGGCGAGCGTCCGGGCTCCGTCGAGGTGGCTGCGCGGGTCGAGCCACTCGCCGGCGGCGTATGTCAGCCGGTCGAGAATGATCGCCAGGATCACGATCGCGAGGCCGGCGTCGAAGGCCGCCCCGACGTCGACCTTCTGGACGGCGCTCAGGATGTTCCGGCCCAGCCCCGGCGCGCCGATCATTGCGGTGATCACGACCATCGAGAGGGCCATCATGATCGACTGGTTGATCCCCAGCCCGATCGCCCGGCGAGCCAGCGGCAGCTGGACCTTGGTCAGGACCTGGCGACTGGTTGCGCCCATCGAGGTCGCCGCCTCGACGGTCGATTCGGGCACGCCTCGGATGCCGAGGGCGGTGATCCGGATCGCCGGCGGGATCGCGTAGATCAGGGTCGCCACGGTCGAGGGCGCCGCTCCGATGAAGAAGAGCAGGGTCATCGGGGTGAGGTAGGCGAAGGTGGGCATGATCTGCATGACGTCAAGGACGGGGCTGATCACCGCCGCGACGCGCCGGCTGCGGCCGGCGAGGATCCCGAGCGGAACGCCGATGGCGATCGCGATCATGACCGCGGCGAGCATCAGGCCTAGGGTCGCCATGCTCGCGTCCCACAGACCGAGGACGCCGAGCGACGCGAAGCCCGCGACCGCAAGCATGGCCAGGCGGACGCCGCCGAAGACGAGCCCGAGCGCCCCGCCGACGCCGATGATCCCCGGCCAGCCGAGTGAGGCGATGACGAGGTCGAAGACGTCCACGAGGCCCGCCACGGCGCTCCGGACCGGATCGAGGACGTAGCGGTTCTCGTCGACGAAGTCACGCACGCCGTTGAGGCTGCTGAACAGCGCGAAGTCGTCGTCGTGGGGCAGGGTCGCCTGGCCACGGAACAGGACGAAGGCGATCGCGGCTGCCGCGATCAGCGCGCCGGCGAGGAGGCGCCGGGCCGCGCCCTGGTCGAGCCGGGAGCGGTCGGACAGGCTGATCGCGGTCATCGGGATTCGGGTGGGTCGCTGCGCTCGGCGGTCAGTTCCGTGAGGAATTCCTCCGTGCCCTCGGTCGGCTTGCGGATCGGAGCAACCCGCTCGCGCGGCGGCCGGTACGGCGCACCCGACGGATCGTGGGACGCCGCTCCGTCCTGGCCCTCGCGGGGGTCGCTG
>JBKJOK010000341.1:0-13866 GCA_046595595.1 Candidatus Limnocylindrales bacterium | reverse complement strand
GTCGTACCCGGGCGTGTTCGAGCCAATCGGCGGGTTCGCCGACGACGCGACGATCGAGGACGGCCACATCCGCCTTGGCGAGGAGCCCGGGATCGGGATCGAGGGCAAGGCCCCCCTCTACGGGCTGTTCCGCGAGATGACCGAATGAAGGTCGAGGTCTGCCCCGGAAGTCGGTCGACCCGGTTCCGACCCGATGGTCAGGCCTCTTCCTGGCCGGATAGGTCCTTGTCCTCCATCTCCCGCGCATGGTCGAGCGCGTGAAAGGCGGAGCGTCTGCGCAGGGCGAGGTCGGCGGTCTTGGCGCCCCGACTCCACCCTGGCCAGTCGAGGCCGAACGCCACGGCCCCCTTGCCCTTCGGACCAGGTTCGATCACGGTGCGAACGGGCATGGCTCAGGACGGCGTCATCAGCCTGTCGGACGCGGGCACGGCCGCCGCGGGCTGTGGCTCGAGGACGACGACCGCGGTTGACGATCGACGTGTGGCGTAGCCATCGACATCGTCGCCCATGTCATGCCACCGCGCCCACAGGCGCTCGCGCTCCTCGCCCTCTGCCGCGCGCCCCCGGATCAGGCGCGAGCCCTCGCGAAGCCTGACCGTGGCGTCGGGGTGAGCCAGCAGGTTGAGCCACCAGGCGGGCTCGGGTTCGGCCCAGCCGTTCATCGCCATCGTCACCAGGTTCGGGCCATCTTCGTAGTAGCCGAGGATCGCGTTGCGCTTCTTGCCGGAGCGGCGGCCCACAGTCGTGAGGCGCATCGTTCCCCAGCGGTTCGGCTTTGGAGGCCACAGCCCCTTGCGGCCGCCGGTGAGCCGGTAGAGCGCCCGGTGCATCACCCAGGCTGAGATGACAACCCAGCGGGGCGGGAGGCGCGGGGATGACCTGGGAACGTCGGGCATGCGTCAGGACCTCTCGCTGGTCGGCTCAGTATGCGGCTCACGGCACGCCGCAGACGGTCCGGGCCCCGCACCTCCGCGGAGGCGAACCCAGGCCTCAGCTCGCCGCCTTCTTCACGAGCTCGGCGATCCGCTTCTCGTCGGCGGCGGTCACCTTCGTCAGGGCGTATGCGTTCGGCCACATGGCGCCGTCGTCGAGCTTCGCCTCGTCGCTGAAGCCGAGCGTCGCGTACCGAGTCTTGAACTTCTGGGCGGCCTGGAAGAAGCACACGACCTTGCCGTCCCTGGCATAGGCGGGCATCCCGTACCAGAGCTTCGGCGAGAGGTCGGGCGCGCTGGCCTTGACGACCGCGTGGATCCGCTCGGCCATCGCGCGATCCGATTCGGGCATCTCGGCGATCCTGGCGAGAACTTCCTTCTCCCCGTCCGCCTTGTCCGCGCTGCGCCGCGCGGACGCCTTCTGCTCCTTCGCCCGCTCCTTCATCGCGGCCTTTTCTTCGTCCGAGAACGTGGTGCTCTTCGCGAGCTTCTTCTCTGCCATGTGGTTCAATCCTCTTCGCGCTTCGATACCGAGGATCCTCATGCTAGGGAGCCGACGCGGCAGCGGCTTCTCGGAACCTGACCGAACGTCTCGCCGACGGCGCCGTCTCGCTTTGGCTCATACCCTCGCCAGCAGCTCGGCACGCTCTCCTCATTCGCAGCCGATCCCGTCATTGTCGCGATCGAGGGCGTAGTCGTCGGGGCCGATCACGGTTACAGGAGCCTTGCCCATCGCCCGGACGTCGGGGCAATTGAGATCGCCGACGATCGGCAGGCACGGCGAGTACGACGGGTGGCAGCTCGACGGCTTCTTCGTCGGCTTCGGCGTCGGTCGCGGGGTGGGTCTGGGCGTCGGCTTCGGGGTGGGTCTGGGAGTCGGAACCGGGCCCCAGATGCCGAGGATTCTCGTCTGCGCCTCGGCCTCGGCCGCCTGGTACACGTCGTCGTACTTCACATCGGGCGGATAGCTGACTGCTGATGCGACGCCGAGCTTCACGAGCTCGAGATTGACCAGCGTCCACGTAACGCCATTCGTGAGCCACACGTAGCGCAGGAGCCGGCCGTATCGGTCCGTCTCGGACACGTCCTTCTCGAGGACGACGGTCTGGCCGCCGACCAGGTCCTCGTTCGCCGCGGCCGCCTGCGGGCCCAGCCACTCGACCGGGCTCGCGGGATCGACGGTCTCGGGCGTGTCCATGCCGATGTAGCGGAGCTTGTACTCCGTGCCCTCGATGGCCACCACGATCGTGTCGCCGTCGACGATTTGAACGACCTCGGCTTCCTGGGTCGGGCCGGTCGGGCCGAAGGTCGGCTCCGGGGTGACGGTCGGCGTCGGCGCGAGCGTCACTGCCGGCGTGCGCGTCGGAGTCGGAATCGTCGTCGAGGTCGGCGGGGGGGTCGAGATCGAAGCCTGGGCGATTGGCGGCGAGGTCGCCGGAGCCGCCTGCGAGACGGACCCGATCGCAGCCAATCCGAACACGACGGCGAAGCCGGCGACGACCGACTTGCGTCGCGTCAGGCGTCGACCGGTCACTCCGAGTCGAGCGGTTGTGGGCTGGCCAGTCGACTCGGTCGGCAGCGAGTCGTAGTCCAGGCCGCAGCCGCGGCAGAACCGGAATGCGCCCACGCGCTCCGCGCCGCAGCGCGGGCAGAACTCCTCCATCGGATCCCCCATCCCGTGGTGGTGCGCCTCGCGCCCAGTGACCAGCAGTGTCGCCCACGCGAGACCCGCTCGTCATCACCCATTCGGACCAATCACCTTCGGATGTCGTCCGAAGCCGTTCCTCAGGGCGCTGCGTGCGCCCGCTGGAGATTGGCCTGGGCCATCCGTTCAGCGACGGCCGCGGCGGCCGGCCCGGCCACGGCCGCGAGGAATGTGCCGGCATCGACCTGGTAGCCGGTCACGTCGGTGATCGCGTTGACCGTCGCCGTTCGACGACTTCGTCGCAGGAGCGCGATCTCGCCGACGCCGGCGCCGCGCCCGAGGCGGTGGATCGGGCGGCCGTCGACCACGACCTCGATCTCGCCGGTCACGACCACGACAAACGTGTCGCCGAGCTCGCCCTGGACCATCAGTGTCGTCCCGGCCGGGGCCGTGATCGGTACGAGATCGGCCGCCACCCGCTCGACCGCCGTCATCGGCAGCGCGGCGAACGCGGGGACCGCCCGGAGAAGCTCGACGACGTCCTCGTCGACGACGGTGATCCGCTCGGTTCGACCGATCCGCCACCACATGACGGTGGCAAGGATCGGCAGGATCAAGCCGCTTGCGATGAGGGAGCCCTGGGTTCCGAGGGCGAACAGCAGGAGCGGGGCGAGCAGGCTGCCGGACACGCCGCCGAGCCCGATGACGGCCTCCAGCACGGACAGGACGGGGGCGCGCTCGTCGTTCCTGCAGCCCCGTTGGAGGGTCGTGAACAGCGCGACGTCATAGGTGGCATTCGCGACGCCGATCGCGATCATCGCGACCAGCGCAACCTGTTCGAGCGGCGCGATGCCGATGACCGCCAATGGCAGTCCCCAGCAGACGAGGGCGAGGATCTGGGTCCGGACCAGGCGATCCGATCGCGTCGAGGACATCGCGAAGACCACGCCGAGCAGGCCACCGATCCCGAGGGCCGCGCTGAGGAGTCCGGGACCGGACTGGCCCATCCGGAGCAGGTCGATCGCCGCGACGACCACGAGGGCATTCAGCAACCCGCGGGTCACGACCTGGCCGTACGTGCCGACGACGGTCCACGCGAGGACGGGTCGGCCGCGGATCGCGCGGACCCCATCGACGATCCGGAGTCCGCCGCCGACCCGCCGGCTGCCGCCCGCGGCATCGTCCGCCTGCTCGAACCGGAGTCCGGCCGCGATCAACGCGGTGACGAGAAAGCCGAGCGCGGCGAGGCCCGCGACGAGCTCATGGAGTCCGATGGCCATGAGGACTCCGGCGACGAAGGGCCCCACGAAGGCGCCCAGGCCTTCGCCGGTGCTCCACGCGATGTTCGCCGCGACGAGTTCTGCCGGGCTCCGTGCGATCGCCGGCATGAGCGTCACCTGCGTCGGTCGGACCGGCGCGCCGGCCGCCGCCGCGATGGCCGCGAGAACGAACAACTGGATCAGGGTGGCTTCGTGATCGGCCTGCGATGGTCCGGCGGTCACCATCGCGACCGCCGTCAGTGCCGCCGCCGTCGCGCGGACCAGGCCGACCGCGAGGAGGATCCGGTCGCCGCGGAACCGCTCGACCAGCGCGCCCGATGTCATGCCGACGAACACGGCCGGGATCAGCCGGATGGCTCCGAGAAGACCCGCGCCAAGGACGCCGCCGAGATTGAAGACGGTGACGAGCGTCGCCACGGTGAGCGCGGCATCGGCCGCGATCCCGAGCGTCCACGAGGTGCCGAGCCGGCGGATTCCGTCGTTGGCGAGCGCCTCGCGGACAGCGCCGACCGCGTTCAGCAGGGCCGACCGGGCGCCAGGCCGGCTCCATGGCGGGCGCGACGATATCGGCGGGGCCGAGGCGCTGGGCGGGGTGGGCGCAGGGTCGTCGGACACCCTCGTACGGTACGCGGCGGCCTCACGAGCCGCGTCTCGATCCCGCCACGGGCGCCTTGGCCGGCCCGACCGATCAGTCGGCGATCAGAGCCTCGGCCTCGACGAGGTCCGGCGTCGTGAAGCCCTCGGTCAACGTGACGTGGATGGCCCGGACGGCCGCGATGCGGTCGGGCAGCTCGGCGTCGGTGGCGATGCGGCACAGGCGGACCGCAGCGCGGAGCCTGGGCAGCGGGGTCTCGAACCGGGCCGCCGTCGCGACCGCCCGCTCGTACGACACCGTTGCCGACGCGACATCGCGGGCGGGGCCGAGGAGCGCCAGGTCGCCGCGCACGACATGGAAGAGCGACCCGGTCATGTCGTCCGGCCCGCCGACCTCCAATGCTTCGTCGATCAGCGCGAATCCGGCGTCCGGCGTTCCGCCATCGACGTGCGCCGCCGCCTGCATGAACCGGATCATCGGCCAGAAGACCGGCGGCGTCCGGAGCCCCTGGTACTGATCGAGGCCCTCGTCCATCAGGCGCAGTCCGTCGTCGGGCCGGCCGAGAGCACTGGTCGCCGCGCCGAGCAGGCACGTTCCGAGGGCACGCCAGATCGGGAGGTCGCTGGTCTTCACGACACCCAGCACCGCCCGCGCCCGGGCGGCGACGAGCGCCGGCTCGCCGCGCCACAGGTGCAGGAAGCCGGCGTGGAAGTGGGCATAAGCGAGCGAGTACGGGTGCTCGAGGTCCGTCGCAATCTCGATCGCCCGGGCGGCCCGCTCGAGCGCTCGGTCGGGGAAGCCCGTCAGCCAGAGCAGGAACCCGGATGTCGTGAGACATGACACGCGGGCGTCGATCCCGAGGCGCAGCCGGCGCGGCCGGTAGCCGCCGCTCTCGAAGGCCTCGATGGCCGCATCCAGGTACCCCAGCCCGGCCTTGATCTCGCCCATGAACGCGGTGTTCGAGCCGAGCAGGAACAGCCCGTCCACGCGCATGCTCGAGTCGTCCTGGGCGTCGGCCAGCCGGACGATCTCGTTGGCATACTCGATGCCCTTGACGAAGTCGCCCCGGAACCCGTGCAGGCTGGCCAGGCTCCGGAGCACTGGGAAGAGCTGGGGCACCTCCCGATGGCCCTCGAACAGGGCGAGCGCCTCCGCATAGGCGTCCTCGACCTCGCCGCTGTAGCCGCGCAGAAGGGTCAGCGTCCGGGCGAGGCTCGTCCGGAGGGTCAGCTCCTCCTGCCAGCGCTCGTCACCGGCCGGCGTCGTCGCGAGAACGCGGAGCAGGTCGTGGATCAGCTCGACCGTGGCGTGGTACCAGCCGCGGGCCTCGTACAGGGGCCAGAGCGCGTCGCGCAGCTCGTGGAGTCGGTCGAGGTCCGACGCGGCCAGCCAGTGGCGCCACGCGATCCGGAGGTTGTCGAGTTCCGGTGTCAGGGGGTCGGCGGCCGACGCATCGTCGTCGCGGCCGGGGTCGCGGCCGGAGGCGCGGCCGGGGTCGCGGGCGTTCTCGCGGTCGCGCTCGCGTGCGGATGCCGCCGACGCGAGGCCGGTGAAGTACCGGGCATGCCGGTCTCGGACGGCCGTCGCAACGTCCGGCTGGCCCTCGAGCCGCTCGGCGGCGTACTCGTTGATCGTCTGGAGCATCACGATCCGCGGCGCCCGGTCCTCGGTCGTCGCGTCGGCCTGGCGGACGAGACTCTTGTCGAGCAGCGATCCGAGCCCGTCCACCACGTCGAGCTCGATACCCGCCTCGCCATCGAGGCCGGCCGCAACCGCCTCGATCGCCTCCACCGAGCCGCCCGCGAACACCGACAAGAGCTCGAACAGTCGCTGCTCGGCCGGGTCCAGCAGCTGGTGGCTCCACTCGATCGTCGCGCGGAGCGTCTGCTGGCGCTCGGGCAGGTCCCGGGCCCCGCCGCCCAGCATCTTCAGCCGACTCCCCAGCCGGTCACGCAGCCCCTCGGGCGAGAAGAGGTTCAGCCGCGCGGTCGCGAGCTCGATCGCGAGCGGCAGGCCGTCGAGCCGGCGGCAGATCTCCGCGACCGCAGCGGCGTTGTCATCGGTCAGGTGGAAGTCGGAGCGGACGCCGCGTGCCCGCTCAACGAACAGCTGGATCGCCTCGAACTGGCTCAGTTCCTCGGCCGTCGTCGCCCGATCGGCGGCGGCCGGGAGCGACAGCGGCGGCACCGAGACGACGTGCTCGCCGCGGACCCGGAGCGCCTGGCGGCTCGTCACGAGCAGCTTCAGGCCGGGGCAGTCGCCAAGGAGCTCGACGAGCATCGGGCCAGCCACGGTGACCTGCTCGAAGGTGTCGAGGACGATCAGGACCTGCTGCGAGCGAAGCAGCATTCGCAGCTCATCGAGCGGTGAGCGCTCCCTGGGATCGAGGCCGACCGCCGTGGCCATCAGCGCCAGGACCGCGTCGGCGTCGGTCGCCGTCAGGAGGTCGACGAAGAAGACGCCGTCGGTGAACCGGTCGATCTGGTCGGCGGCGACGCGCAGGGCCAGACGAGTCTTGCCCGTGCCGCCGGGCCCGGTCAGGGTGATCAGGCGCACGCTCCGGTCGTCGAGGCGCTCGCGGATCGCCCGGACCTCGCCGTCCCGGCCGACGAAGGCCGACGTCTGGGTCGGCAGGTTGTTGGGTCGGCGATCGAGGGTCGACAGCGGCGGAAACTCGACCGGCAGCTCCGGATGGGTGACCTGGAAGAATCGCTCGGGCCGGCCGAGGTCCTTGAGCCGGTGCTCGCCGAGGTCGCGCAGGGCTGCCCCGGTCGGGAGGGTGCCCTGGAGGAGGGTGGCGGTCGAGCCCGACACGAGAATCTGCCCGCCGTGACCCGCCGACATGATCCGCGCGGTGCGATTGACGGCGGGCCCGAAGAAGTCGCCGCCGCGCGCTTCGGCGTCGCCAGTGTGGATGCCCATCCGGACCCGGATAGCGCACAGGTCGGGCCAGCGTTCCGCGAACAGCCCGCGCTGGCCGTCGATCCCGGCCGCGACGGCCGCCGCGGGGGCGTCGAAGACGGCCATCAACCCATCACCGGTCGACTTGACCACCGTGCCGCTCGCGCCGGCGATCGCAAGCCTGAGGATCGCATCGTGGCGCTCCAGGGCCGACCGCATCGCCTTCGGGGACTGCTCCCAGAGGCGCGTGCTGCCCTCGACGTCGGTGAAGAGAAACGAGCGGGCCGCGCCGGAGTCCGCGCCCGAGGCCGGGCCGGCCCTGGTCGTTCCGTCCGTGCTCGACGTCCCGGGCGATGACGTCACGCGCTCTTCCTCCAGCCGGATCCGAGGGTTGGTCCGTCCCAGCGCGGGCCGCCTCGTCGGTCACCATGATGCGCCCGAGCCTCGAGCCGTGCCGATCCCCGGGTGCTGACGTCAGCCGGCGTCGATCACGCAGAAGCGGTTGCCTTCGGGGTCCGCCAGGATCACAAAGTCGGCGTCCGGGGGCCGCCTGTCCCAGTGGATCTCGGTCGCACCGAGGGAGATGAGCCGGACGACCTCCTCCGCCTGGTCGTCCGTGTACAGGTCGAGGTGGATCCGTGGCGGAATCTGGACGCTCGACCGGACCCGATCGAGCGAGACGTTCGGACCCGCGCCGCCCCGAGGCCGGAGCAACGCGAACTCATCGGGCCGGAAGATGCCCCGCTCGTAATCGAGCGCCGCCTCCCAGAACGCGGCCTGGCGTTCCAGGTCGTCGACGCGGATCACGATCGAACCAACGCGGATCATGGCGGTCACACTCTACAAAGTCGCCGATGAGTTGCATCCGTCGCACTCGTCCAACCACCATCGACGCCTCGACACCTGAAGGAGCAACCGTGAACTTCAACAGCATCCTGATCGGCTCGGCCGATCCCGCGCGACTCGTGGACTACTACACGAAGGTCCTCGGCGAGCCCGGGTTCTCGGACGGCGGCTACACCGGCTGGCAGCTCGGATCGGGCTGGGTCACGATCGGCCCGCACGACGCGGTTCGCGGCCAGAACACCCAACCGGGCCGGCTGATCTGGAACATCGAGACACCCGACGTGAGGGGCGACTTCGCGCGGATGCAGGCCGCCGGCGCGATCGTCGTTCGCGAGCCGTACGGCTTCGACGGCGACACGGAGACAACGATCGCGACGCTGGCCGACCCGGACGACAACTACTTCCAGCTGATGAGCCCGATGCCCACCGAGGCCCCCGCCGGCTGAGGCCGCCGCCGGCTGAGGCCACGCCGGCTGAGGCCCCCGCCCGCGACAGGTCCGCGACCGGCACGGGCCGGGCCCATTCCCGTTGTCGGCCACGGCGTGGTGGAACTTCTACGACCAGCGCTCAAGGCTGCCCTCGGCATCTAGCTGGAGCCCTGGCTCCGGGTGAGACGCGCGCGCGACGGGCATGGCCTATGGTTCGACTTGAATCGGTCGCAGGCGGTCCCCCGCCGCCACGGATCGGCTCGGCATCCGGACGACGAACCCAGACGTCGCCCGCCCTGGAGGTTCGGATGGAAGCACTCGAGCGCGCACGTCTCAGCCGGCGTCAGTTCCTCGCAGCGACCGCCCTCGGCGGCGCGGCGGTCCTGTCGGGCGGCGCCACCAGCCTCGTGTCCGCGAAGCCCAGGGCCGCGACCCTCGACGAGGACGCCGAGTGGTTCGAGGCCACCGTGCCTGAGCTCCAGGCGCTCATGGCGAGCGGCGCACTGACCAGCCGCGAGCTGACGAAGGCCTATCTCCGCCGGATCGCCGCCCTGGATCCGTTCCTGCATTCGGTGATCGAGACGAACCCTCAGGCAATCGGGATCGCGGCCCGTCGCGACGGCGAGCGCCGCGCCGGCCGGCTCCGTGGCCCGCTGCACGGCATTCCCGTCCTGCTCAAGGACAACATCGCCACCGACGACGCGATGCAGACGACCGCGGGCTCGCTGGCTCTGGTTGGTAGCCGGGTCCCGCGCGACGCCACCGTCGCCGCTCGACTCCGGGCGGCGGGCGCCGTCGTGATCGGCAAGTCGAACCTCTCGGAGTGGGCGAACTTCCGCGGGTTCGTGCCGCCGGCAGTCTACGAAGCGGGCCTGTTCCTCAATGGCTGGAGCGGGCGCGGCGGCTTCACCCGCAACCCGTACGTCCTGAACTGGGATCCGTGCGGGTCGAGCTCCGGGTCGGGCGTCGCGCCGGCCGCGAACATGGTCGCGATCGCGGTCGGGACCGAGACCGACGGCTCGGTGGTCTGTCCGGCCGGCAACAACGGGATCGTCGGCATCAAGCCGACCCTCGGCCTGATCGCGCAGGACGGGATCATCCCGATCGCCCACAGCCAGGACACCGCCGGGCCGATGACGCGGAGCGTGACCGACACGGCGATCATGCTCAATGCGATGAAGTCGCCGTTCGGTGAGGTGGTCGGCCAGAGCCTGCCGGCCGACTACACCGCGTACCTCCGGCGGGGGGCACTGAACGGCAAGAAGATCGGCGTCGATCGCCGGCTGTTCTCGACCGACTACTACGCTGACCTCGCGCTCAACGAGGTCACTGAGGCCGCCCTCGATGTGATGCGCGATCTCGGCGCCACCGTCGAGGACGTGGACGGACCGGATCCGTTCGAGTTCTTCGACCAGGAGTTCACGGTCCTGCTGTACGAGTTCAAGGTCGACGTTGCGACGTACCTGGCCGGTCTCGGTCACACCTCGATGCGGACCCTCGCCGACCTGATCCAGTTCAACAAGGACCATTGCCCCGAGGAGATGCAGTACTTCGGCCAGGAGCTGTTCGAGATCGCGGAATTGACGCCGGGCCTCGACGACCCGGTCTACATCGACGCACGGGCGCACTGCCTCCGGAAGACGCGCACCGAGGGGATCGATGCCCTGATGAACGCCGGCTACGACGCCATCGTCGCGCCGACGTACAGCTTCGGCTCCTCGGCCCCGTCGGCGGCCGGCTATCCGTGCATCTCGGTCCCGACCGGGGTCACCGGCGACGGACGCCCGGGCGGAGTCTGGATGTACTCGGGGTTCCTGCGCGAGCCGGAGCTCCTCGCCTTCGCGTACGACCTCGAGCAGGAGATCGGCGGCCGGCCGATGCCCCAGTTCCTCGCGTCCGTGCCGGCCTTGCCGCCCGATGCGGGGATCTGCGCCGCGATCGCGACCTCGACCGCGAGCGGTCAGCCGAAGGGATCGGCGAAGGCCGCGACGGCTGCGATCCGCTCGGCGTCGCGCCAGGGCAAGCTCCGCCACCTCGCGACGGGCAAGCCGATCCGCCACTGATAGCCGCGTGCCGGCGCGCGTCCGCTCCAGGCGCGCGCCCGGCGCCGCCAAGCCCTTGATTCGTCCGGATCGGCCGACCGGACCATCCGGATCGTGGTGGTCGGGACGTCCGGACGACCGCGGGTCGACGTCGACGGGTGCGTGACCGACAGCTGACGCCGAGCATTCCTCCGCGGACTCACTCCTGCCGGTCGAGGAGCTCCACGCCGATCACGACGATCTCGTCGGGTCCGGGGTTCTCGAGGGTGTGCCGCGGGATCCCGGTCGAGAACTGGACGCGGGGCATGACGAACGACGGATCCGTCCTGGTGTCGAGCAGGACGGCTCCATCGGGGTCGCGCCGGACCATGTGCGAACCGGAGACGACGTAGGACACGGTCGGTCTGAGGTGGCTGTGGATCGGCGTCCGATCGCCCGCCGGAATCGTCGTCTCGAGCACCCGCACGACGTCGTTCTCGAACAGGATCCTGTGGTGCGCCGGGTCCGCGGCCGGCCCGTCGAGCTCGTCGGGTGTCATGGGCGTCCCTCTCTCTTCCTGGCGCAGCCACCGTTGCCGCTCCACCGGAACCTCGCGCAGCCCGCGCAGACTGGCGCCAATCCATACCCGCCGATGTCAGGCGGTCACTTCGAGGCCGTAGCGCGTCGCGAGGTCCTCGACCCAGTCCATGGACACGGTCGTGCCGTGCTCGTCGGCCATCGCGACCATCCGCTCGTCGGTCAGCTCGTCGAGCGCCGCCAGCCGGCCCATTTCCTCGAAGAACAGCTCGAGGCCCGACGGCGTGATCAGCTCGATGATCCGAGCCGGCTCGGGTCCGGCGTTCCAGAACACGTGCATGATCCCGCGTGGCTTCAGAATCCAGGCACCGGGCTCGGCCGTGAATTCGTCATCGCCGACCCGGGCACCGATCCGGCCTTCGAGGACGTAGCTCCACTCGTCGATGTCACGGTGCGTGTGCGGTGGAACCATGAATCCGGGCGCCACGGGCATCTCGCAGATCGCCAGTCCGCCATTCGTCCGATCGCCGCCGACCTTGACCGTCGTCCCGATCGGTCCGTCGAAGATCACCTTGCCGTCCGCGGCGGCAACGAGGAAGCGGGACTGGGCGACGACCGGCATGATTGACCCCTTGACATATGACTGCACAATATTGTGCAGTGATTATGCGCGAGTCTGGCGCATCCGACGGCCATCGTCAATACGGGGAGGCACATGACCGGGCCACGAAATTCGGAGCCGCGACGGACGTACACGCTGCGCAGGCGACAGGTCGCCGTCGCCGAGACGCGCCGACGGATCACCGCCGCGGCATTCGAGCTGCACGCCACGATCGGGCCATCGCGAACCACCGTCAGCGCGATCGCCCAGCGAGCCGGCGTCCAGCGTCACACCGTCTACCACCACTTCCCCGACCTCGACACGCTGTACGAGGCCTGCACCGCCCACGGCCTCCAGGTCAGCGGCGTGCCCCAACCCGCCGATTGGGCCTCGATCGCGGACCCAGTGGAGCGGCTTCGGCACGGCCTCACCGAGCTGTTCGCGTGGTTCCGAGCAAATGAACGGATGCTCGCCGCGATCCTCGGCGACGCGATGGCCGCCGAGCCTCCCGCCGTTCCCCTCGAGCCCGACCTGTTCGACCGCCACATGGGATTGATCTTCGCGACCCTCGCTGTGGGCTGGGACTGCCCCCCGTCGGCACGACCGGTCCTCGACGCAGTCATCGGCCACGCGCTGGCGTTCGAGACGTGGCGGTCCCTCAGCCGCGGCGGCCTCGCCGACGACGGGCCACGCGACCTGCTCGTCTCGGTCGCGGTCGCGGTCGTGGGTGGGACGCTCAGGACCGAGGGGCCCTGACCCGACTCCCGTGCGGTGCGGATCCGCCGCGGCGCGGATCCGACGCCCGCTCCGTCGGGGCCAGTGCGCTGTGGCCCGCCGCACGGTCCCGACGTGCAGCTCAGGTCGAGGCTGCGTCCTTGCGGGGCCCGAACAGCGCCGCCGACCACGCGGCGATCAAGAGCACGCCCCCCGCCGTGATCGCGATCACGAGCGGCGCCGAGATCTGGTCAGCAAGCGGCCCGGCGACGAGGATCGGCAGGAGACTCGCGGCGCTGACGATCGAGGCCAGCACCCCGAACACCCGGCCGCGGACGCCGGTGGCCATGTTCTCGAACAGCGCGGTCTGGGCCGAGACGGTCGTCGCGGCGTAGGCGGCCCCGGCGACGAAGGCCAGCACGACGACGAGCGGGATGACGGGCAGCCCGGCCTCGAGCCCGAGTGGCCCGACAGCCGAGATCGCGATCGCCAGCAGGCCGAAGACGATCAGGCCGGCTTCGCCCGCGCGGCGGCGTGGCACGCCCTGTCCGAACCGGCGCAATCCGAAGACGCCGCCGACCACGCCGAGCCCGAGCGGCAGGACGACGACCACGAGGTCCTTCGGGTCGAGCCCGAGCGACGCCGCGAGATTCGGTCCGAGGACGCCGATCACCCCGACCAGGGACGCCGCGGCGGCCAGGTGGATCAGCGGCCGGCCGACCTCACGGTTGCCGCCGATCGCGACGAGGCCCTCGCGGAGCTGCACGAGCGGCTCGTGGAGGGCGTGCCGGGTCGTGTCCGTGGGCCGGGCGACGGGCGGGGCGGCGGGTAGACCGAAGGTGGCGACCGTCGCGGCGGCGTAGAAGACCGTCACGACGACGAGCACGAACGACGGTCCCGCCATGCTGACCATCAGTGGACCGAGGAACGCGAACCCGACCGCGAACGCCGCCTGGAGCGTGAGGTTGAAGATGCCCATCGCAGTCTCGAGCTGGGCCTTGGGCACGACCCGCGGGATCATCGACGCCTCGGCGGGCGTCAGGACGACGGTCGTCAGACTGATCCCGAGGTTCAGCGCCAGGAGGATCGGGACGTTCGCGCCGGCGACCGCGAGGCCGAGGGTGAGGAGCGTCCGGATCGTGTTCGGGACGATCAGCGCCCAACGGACGTCGAGGCGATCGACGAGGACGCCGGCGAACGACGACAGGAGGATCGTCGGGATCAGGAACGACATGACGAGGGCGCTGACCGCCGCGTTGGATCGGGTCGTCGCGAAGACGAGAATCGTCAGCGCGTAGAGCGCCATGTTCCCGCCGACCTGGGTGGACGCCTGGATGAACCAGATCCGCCCGAACTGTGGGTCGCG
>JBKJOK010000327.1:0-11562 GCA_046595595.1 Candidatus Limnocylindrales bacterium | reverse complement strand
GCGAGGCGGCGGAGGTTGTCGACGAGGAGGATCCGGAGACTGATCGCGATCGCCCACAGCTCGCCGATCGTCAGCGGCTCCACCTCCTGGTAGGCCCGCACCATGCGCCGCAGGCTCTCGGGGTCGAAGCGGCTGTCCGTGTGCGCGACATAGGCCCAGACGAGACCCAGGACCCGCGGATAGCCCGCGAGATGGCCCTCGGCCAGCTTGGGGAGCTCGCGGTAGTAGTCCGGCGGCAGGTCGTCGCGGATCTCACGGAGCTGCTCGTCGAAAATGTGGAAGTTGTCGACGAGCCATTCGGCGGCCGGCGTGATCGAACGTTCGTCCTTGATCGCCCGAGCCAGGACATGGTAAGACTCCAGCAGGACGCGGCCATTCTCGGCGATGCGCGGCCCGACGGCGCGTCCCCGACGGGGCGCGTTGGTGACCGTTTGGGCGGCGGCAAGGGTCCGCGCGTGTTGTTCCAGCCGTTCCACGCTGAAGAGCTCCGCGAGGATCGGCTCTTCGAGGTCGGCCTGCGGGCGAACCCACGCGCGAACGCGAGCGGGTGGGTCGGGGAGGGGCTGGTTCGATCTCACATTCCGCTTTCAGGCGCACGGCCTGACCGCTGCGCTCGATTGCACCTGGGGTCGTGTCGATGATAGCGACCGCCCGAGGCTGGGGATCCGGAATCGACCGGAGCCACGATGTCGCCCGCCTGTGGCCAACCATCGAGTGAGCGTCGGCACCTGGAACGAGGGTCAGGTCACACGCTGCCCTCGCGAAGGGCGCGGACCCCCATGTCCCGCGCTCGATCGACAATCGCACTAGCCGGCCGGCCGCGGAGGACCGTGGACTGGACAACATCGAGCCGCTTGAGCCGCGCACGCGCCCCTTCGACGGTCGTCTTCGCCTCGCCACGCAGTTGCGCTTCGAGCGTGTCCGCCTGGATCATGGCGGGCGCCGGCCATGGTCCACCGAACAGTCCGGCCCCGGATTCGACGGCCTCCGCCACCGCGCACGGAACCCGGACCCGAGGATGAACAGCTCATCGTCCGCGGGCAGCCCAGTCGCAATCTGTTCGACGAAGCGCTCGAGGCGCTCGAGGCGCGAGTCGAGCCCTGTCGTCCTGCCAGCGGACGATAACCGCCTGACGAGCGTCGATCCACACGACGGTGCCTGGGTTGCGTCACTTCATGTCCGCCTTCCTCTCCCCGCGGCGGTCCGTTGTCACGAGCGTGCCCAGGCGGGCGCGAGGTCGCCGTCCGAGGCGAAATCGGCGTAGCTGACGTCGCAGGCTCGGTCCCAGGCCGCCCGCTCGACGCGAATGCTGAAGCGGTGACTGCCGGCGTTGAAGCTGATCTCGGGGTCCTCGCGTACGGCGTAGTCGGCGTAGGTCGCCAGCCCGAACAGTGAGCCGACAGCCGGGATCGCACCGACCTCGCAGCCGGGCGCAACAGCCGTCAGCTCGGCCTCGGTAAGCAGTCGAACGTCCCTCGTAACGAAGGCCCGGCGGGCCTTGTGGAGGTCGAGCTGGTCCGTGGCGTCGAGAACGACGAGAATCTGGGGACCGTCATGTGGCGCGACCCCGACGACCTTGGCGAACGTGCGTGGATCGACCCCTTCGGCGGTGGCTGTGGCACGGGCGGTGAACGCCGGGTCGTGCTCGTGGATCTCATAGTCGACGCCCTGGCTCTTGAGCCAGTCGAGGAGAGGTGGATATGGCCGGCCGAGGGTCGTAGTTGCGCTCATGTGTCGCGTCCTCCAGCACTGCGTCCGCTTGACACAGACTCGCGCCGAGCGAGCCTCGAGCGCACCGGCCATTGGACGCGATAGCGAGGGCCAAACGGCCCAGGACGCGACCTGCGAAGTCCACGCAGGACTGACCGCAGATCCCTGGCGACCCGCAGAACGTGACCTTCGACCCTGTCGCTTCCGTGGCTCAGCAGTCAAGCTTGCCTTGAAGGGTGAGGTGATTCTGATGATGACGGTTCGCGACGTCATGACCCCGTCGGTGGTATCGGTCCACCGCGGGACGCCTCTCAAGGAGGTCGCCCTGCTGCTCGTTGACCAGCGGATCAGTGGCGTGCCCGTCGTCGATGTGGACGGCGCTGTTCTCGGGGTCGTGTCCGAGGCCGACCTGCTGATGAAGATGCAGGGTGCCAACGCGGTTCGGCACCGGCCGCTCGCCCGCTTCCTGGGTGAGTCGCGGGAGACGCGAGCCCAGCTCGCCAAGCTGGGGGCCGTCGCGGCCGCCGAGGCCATGACTGCGCCGGCTGTCACGATCACATCGGGTCGATCGATCCACGAGGCTGCCGCGATCATGACGGGTCGAGGCGTCAACCGTTTGCCTGTCGTGGACGACGGGCGGCTCGTCGGGATCGTCACCCGCACCGATCTCGTTCGAGCCTACGTTCGCTCCGACGACGAGCTGGCCAGGACGATCCGCGAGGACGTCATCCGAGGCATCCTCTGGCTCGACCCGGCGTTGTTCACGGTCATCGTCACGGACGGCGTCGCCTCGATCAGTGGGCGGGTCGAGCGCCGCTCGACCGCCGAGATGGTCGAGCGGACGGCGAGCATGGTCCCCGGGGTCATCCACGTTCACGCCGACGTATCGTGGGAACTGGACGACAGTCGGACCGAGCCCGTCTCGCTCGATCCTGTCTTCCCGTTTGGCCCGCGATGACCCTGTCTCGGGAGACGGACGTCGTCCTGCGGGACGGCGTCCACCTCAGGTTCGGCACCGCGGCGCCCAACCTCGACATGGCACACCACATGTCCGTTACCCTCCTCGCGGACCAAGCGGATGGGCCCTCTCTGGAGGGCCGAATGGCAGTGTCGCTTCCTGTTCGGCAGCCGTAGCCTCCCTTCGAAGGAGGTGTCGCTCATGCGAGTAGCTCCGACACCCCGGGGCAGCCTGAGCCCGAGGATTTCCCCGAGCGCGGTTGTCTGGGTCAATGGTCGCGAGGCCAAGATGGTGCAGATCACGAGCGACGGTCGGATGTCGACCTTTGAGATCAGCCGAGGTTGGCTCCGAGAGACGCCGTTCCTGGTTCAAGTCGTGCGCGCAATCGGCAACCAGACGCGCCTGCTGATCCTGGGACCCGGCTCCATCCGTCTCGCTCTCGAACGCGAGTACGCGTCCATGTTCCCCCGACCCGAGCGCCTGGTCGAGGTCGAGGCCTCTGGCGCCGTCGATGTCGCGCAGCTGGCCGATCGAGTCCGAGCGTTCGCGGAATGACGACCGGGCGCGAACCCGCGGCCCTTCAAGAGAACACGGCGGAGGGCGCCTCAATGCGTGTTCTGGTGGCGATCGATGGATCCGATTCGGCGAGCCTCGCCGTCGATCTGGTGGCGGACGTCGCGTGGCCAGGCGGTACGACCATCCGGGTGGTGGAGGCCATCGAGACGGGAGCCGCCCTCTTCGGTGGGCCGTGGCCGACACTCGCCCTCGTCCAGGCCGACGAGCTCGAAGCCCAACTTCGCCTGGGCGCGAACGCGACGGTGCAGGAGACGCTTGCACGCCTGACGCGCCCGGGCCTTGCCGTTGAATCCGGGGTCCTGCGCGGACGCCCAGCGGCCGCGCTCGTCGACGACGCGCGGCGGATGGCGGCGGATCTCATGGTCGTCGGCAGCCGCGGCCACGGGACGATCGAATCGATGCTCCTGGGGTCGGTTTCTGCCGAGGTGATCGACCACGCGATGACGCCGGTGCTGGTCGCCCGACGCCGGCGGATCGATCGCGTCGTGTTGGCCTGGGACGGCTCAACGAGCGCCTCGCGTGCGGCCGAGCTTCTGGGCCGGTGGCCGATCTTCGCGCGATCGTCGGTGCGGGTCGTCAGCGTGGCCGACCTCGAGAGCCCCTGGTTGCCCGACTTCCCCGGCGCGGGCTCGCCCGAACTGATGGAGATCTACTTCGCGGCGGCGGACGCTTCGCGAAGCCGGCACGACCTGCTCGCGTCCGAGATGACGGTCGAGCTCCAGGCTGCCGGCCTCACGGCGGAGGCCGATCGCAGGGAAGGGGATGCTGCCACCGAGATTCTCGCGGCGGCCAACGCCTTTGAGGCTGACCTCATCCTCCTCGGCACTCGCGGCCGGACGGGTATGGCTCGCCTGGTGCTCGGGAGCGTCGCTCGCAACGTCCTCCACCATGCGTCATCCTCCGTCATGGTCGTCCGCGAGACGCTGCAGGAGGCGCCCAAAACGGACGCCTGAGTCGGTCGCCGAGCGGTGCTGGCGCCACACTGCCGGGATCGACGGCCACCTCCTCGTGCTGTCCGGCGACACGTGGCTTTGCCCTTCTGACTCGATGCTGCCAAGGTACCCAGCGATGGCTTCACGGACATGATCGGGCTCGACTCGGCGTCTCTTGAGTTCGGTCTCAAGGCGCTCCTCACGCTCTTCGTCGTCATCGATCCCGCCGGCCTGGTGCCCGTGTTCGTCTCCCTCGCCGGCGGGCGCTCAGCCAAGGTCCAGGCGACGATCGCCCGACGAGCCGTCGTCATCGCCGGAGCCGTCCTGTTGTTGTTCTCCATGATCGGCGGCCCAGTGCTGGCATATCTCGGGATCAGCGTCGCCGCGCTTCGGGTCGCCGGCGGCATCCTGCTCTTCCGCATCGCCGTTGACATGGTGTTCGCGCAGTTCCGACGCGAAACCACCGAGGAGGAAGCTGAGGCTCGAGCGAAGGAGGACATCTCGGTCTTTCCGCTGGCCATTCCGCTCATCGCCGGTCCCGGCGCCTTGGCCAGCATCCTGATCCTGATGAGCGAGGCGCGGGGAGAGCCAACGGCCTTCGCGCTCGTTGTTGTCGCGGCCGCCATCGTGCTGGTCGTCGCCTACGTCTTCCTTCGTGCATCGGCACGGCTGGCCCGTCTTCTCGGGCAAACGGGCATCAACGTGGTTACCCGCGTTCTCGGGCTGCTTCTCGCGGCGCTGGCTGTCCAGTACGTCGCCGACGGCGTTGTCGAACTCAGTCTTTCAATAGGTGCATGAAGCGCGGACCCTACCAACCCGTGCCGCCCTGGCGGACGGAACCGGATCGACCAGCCGCCGGCCCCCGGTTCAAATCCGAGCGTCGGCTCCACCCCTGCGCCGAACGGCCGGGTGGCCGGCGAATGTGCGGATTCGAGCTACGAGCTGGCGCTCCGTGAGCGGGCCGCTCGCCACGACTTCGATCCTTCGCTCCCGACTGTGTTTCGCGTCATCGGCTCGGACCTGGTCGGCAAAGTGCCCGACGACCTCGCCGTCACCGACCAGCAGCAAATCGTTGTCGAGCGAGAGGGCGTGGACGACCCGATCGAAGAAGGCCCGCATATGCTCGTCGCGCCGGCCATCGCTTTGCCCGTGATGCTGGGTGGGCGCGCGACCGGTGGCGCGATGACGCCCGGGGACAGCGGAGTCAATGCGATGGCGCCACGTGGATTCGGGACTCCACTGCACGATCCTCGCCGAGTCGGCCGAAATCCAGACTCCGGTCGTGGGGAGATCTGTCATTGACTTGCTCCTAACCTGTGCTGCTTTGCTGATTTCAAGCGCGGGCAGCCACTTCCGGGTCATGTCGCAGCCAGGGGAGCCCCGGGCGATGACAACGGTCAAGATGGCGTCAAGGGGCTGTGCGGGTCGAGGCCGATTGGTCACGACTCAGTAGGCCGAAGGGCCCTGATCTCGAGACCTGTTCAGCACGATTCGAACGTATCGCCAGTCGGCCGTACGGCATGATCTCCGATGCCGGTCAGGCCTCGGCGGGCTGATGGATGACCAGCACCGAAGCGTCGCTGCCGACAAGGACATTCCGCGCGACACTGCCCAGGACGATGCGCTTGAGGCCGGTCTGACCCCGGGATCCAACGACGACGAGGTCCGCGCCCGACTCTCGTGCGACGGCGATAATCTCGGCCGCCGCATCCCCTCTGGCCATGCTGGCTTCTGCTCGTCTGCCCGCGTCAACCAGTCGTTCCGCCGATGCCCTGGCGATCCCCAGGTGTTCCGCCTCGGCCTCGGCAACATCCTTGGCGTATGCGTTGAGAACCTGCGTGTACATGGTCGGAGCGATGCCGGTCGTCCACGGTCGCACGACGTCGGCGACGCTCACGACCCGGATCGGGAGCCCGGCGAAGATCAGCCAGCGGGCCAGGACATCCTCGGCCGCGGCGGCCGTCTCCGAGCCGTCGGTCGCGAAGACCACCCGCTCGAGGGTTGATCGTCGCGCGACAAGGACCGGACACGGCGCGTGGTCGACGACCTCGGCCGACACGGAACCAAGCAGCAACGACACGATCGGACCGTGTCCGCGCGAGCCGATGATCACCAGACCGGCCGCGAATTCGCGCGCGTGGTCGACCAGCCCGCTCGCGGGCCGATCTCGGAGCAGGACCGCGTCCACCGTGCGGTCGGGAGCCGACAGGCGACCAACGACCGTTGACTGGTCAGCCTCGACGTAGGTGGTTGCATGCTCGAAAGCAGGCGGACCGGGGACGCCCGCCGTCCATGGCAGGAACTGGAGCGTGGCCGGTTCCACCACGCTGACCACGCGCAGCATTGAGCCGGCCGGCCAATCGATCCCCTCACTCAGAGCAACAGCCTGGGCCGCTCCGGCGGACCCGTCGAAGGCGATCAGGACCCTCATTCGGCAACCTCACGATCTCGGGCGCGCATCCCAATAGATGGAGGCGGCCTGGACGCTTTTACTTTCGACACTACTGCGGTTCTCCTTGGATGACAGTGCCGGATGGCTCGTTTGCGCGGACGAATCGATCGACCAGCTCCGGACGCGTCAGCCAGACGGCGTGCCGATGTCGCTCCCCCTCGCGTTCGGGCCCCACGGCCCGGCGAATCACGACGTTGTGCACATGCGCCGGGCTGTCGTACGCGCGATCGTGATCAGGGGCGGTAAGGGTCCGGCCCCGAGGGGATAGGCTGTCGATGCGTCCCACATTCAGCAACCAGCGAGCGCGACGTCGGGCCCGCGGTGTGACGCGGCCAAGGCGAGCGATACGGTCCAGTCGTTGGGTGACCCCGTCCGGTCGTCCGAACCTCGTCCACTGGACGCCACCCCGAACCTCCCGAGATATGAGTCGGAGGTCCGCCGCCACGCTACGCCGGCAACATTCGTGGCCGATCCAGATCGAAGTCGTCCGCGGGCTGGTGATCGTCGCCCTGGCGGCGTGGTCCATCCTCGTCGCCTTGCCAGCCGTGCTCGAGTTCGCCGCCGCCGCCATCCGATGACTGGGCTGCTGGCGAGGCCGTTGCACCCGGAGTCGAGTCCCTCAATCTGGGCGGTGACAGTTCCCACGACCGGCGACCGACCGGCGAACGCCTTGCGCGAGGACCTCGCGGTCTCCTCGGTCGAGCGGATCGCCGAGACCGTCCCACGGCGATTGGACGCTGCTCGCTGACGTGGGGAGCGGCACGCTGATCACGGTCGGGCTCGCGAGCGAGCGAACGCGGCGCCGCCATGCGGGGCGGGGCGGATTTCGGCGCTTGACGTCCGTGTCGACCAGGACACCCGCCAGTCCGCAGGATCTCGTGCGGACTGGCGGGCTTGAGATGAACGGCCTTCGGACCAGCTAGTTGCGGCCTGGGGCCTGGCAGGTGCTGCCCATCTGGTCGGGCTCCCGGCAACCACCGTCGCTGGTGATCGAACCTGGGCCCGTCACGACCGCCTGGCGGGTCGCCTGGAGGACGGCAGCGCCGGTCGCTCCACCGAGCCGGAGCTGGGCGATCGCGAGGCGCTGGAGGCCCGTGAACTGGCTCGCGCATGACCCGGTGCCGGAGCCGTTCGTGGTGAATGAGCAGATGCCCGAGAAGGCCCCGGGATCCGCATAGCGACCTCGCACGACGACGGTGTAAACGGTGTCGGCGGTCAGGCCGCTGAAGCGGAACGCCGAGCTCCAGCTGGTGTCCGGCTCCTCGCCACTGGTGCCCTTGATGTAGTTGATCACGCCGCTGCCCGCGGCATCGGGCGAGGGCGAGCCCGCGACAGGAGCGAAGACGAGCTTGTTGCTCGATTCGTGCGACGCGAGGGCCGCGGTCGGCAGGGCAAGCGCGACCGCCATGGTGGCCAGAAGGACGAGTTTCCGCATGGGTCTGATACTCCTTCGATGAGGTGGATATCAGACGCTTCGGCGAGCGAACGCCGGTCGGTTCACTTCGGCGCAAGGAATGTCCTGGGCCAGGCGCTGAACCGATTGCTCACCTGCGCCCGAAGTGAATGCTGATGGACGACCGCGCCGAAGAGGCACGATTGGTCGTGGCGATCGCGGCCGGCGACGCGGCCGCGTTCGAGGCGCTCTACGATCGCGTCGCCCGGCCGCTGTACTCCCTCGGGCTGCGCTGGCTGGGTGACGTCGGGGAAGCTGAGGAGCTCGTGCAGGAAACACTCGTCCGTGCCTGGCGCCAGGCCGATCGGTTTGACCCGGCCCGCGGACGAGTCGGGGCGTGGTTGTTCGGGATCGCCCGCCATATCGCCACCGATCGCTGGCGCTATCGCGGCCGCCGGCCGACCGTGGCCCTCGACGAATCGACCGATCGCGCGCTCGAGGGCGGGTTCTCGGAGCTCGGCGACGCGTGGGACGTGGCCCTTGCCCTCGAGCACCTCCCGCCAGCGCAGCGCGAGGTGCTCGTGATGGCCTATCGCCACGACCTCTCGCAGTCGGAGATCGCCGGAGCCCTCGGGATCCCGCTCGGGACCGTCAAGAGTCGGACGTACTACGCGCTGCGTGCCATGGCTGAGCTCCTCGACGACGGCGTGCTTCGGGTGGAACACGGTTCGAACGTCCCGGCTCCCAGCGAGACAGGGCAGATCTGATGGTCAACCGCGCAGAACACGTCGACTGGCGGGCGCGGGTGGCGGCCGCCGTGGTCGATCGACGACCGCCCGACTTCGATCTGGCGGACCACCTGGCCGGCTGCGCAACATGTACTGACGAGTGGCGGAGGCTTTCGGGTGCCTCGGCCCGTCTGATCTCGGCAGCCCGGACACTCCCGCTCGATGCGCAGCCTCCCGCGCTCCTGCGTGAGCAGGTGATCGCGGCGCTCGGTGAGCGCCGCGACGTTTCGGTCGGAACCACCCAGACCGTCCGTCCTCGGCGGGCGATCGCGCCCTTGGATCATTGGCGCGGGCGGCTCGCCTGGGGCGGCATCGGCGCGCTGGTGGGCGCGGCGGCGATGGTGATCGTGTTCGCCGGGGGACGAATCGGCCCCACACCAAGTCTGACGTTGGCCGGCAGCGCCTTGGCCCCGGCCGCGAGCGGGAGGGCCGAGATCGCGAAGTTGGCCGATGGCACCGTCAGCGTGACGCTCGCGATGAGCGGCCTGCCCGCAAGCGGACCGTCGGACTTCTATGAGCTCTGGTTCGTCGGCGATCAAGGCCGGGTCAGTGCCGGGACCTTCCGCGCCGACGGATCGCCGCTGCGGCTGACGTTTCTGACCGCTGCCGATCTCGCCCGCTACCCGCGGATCGGGATTACCCGGGAGCCGGACGACGGAAACCCGACCGCCAGCGATGCCCGGGTAGCAGGTTCGACCTGAGCGAGCCGTGCGCCCCGCTGTTCGGGCAATGAACCGATCTCACAATTTGGACGAAGTGACTGGTATTGCCGGGCGATCACGCCCGGCGCCTGGAGGAGATTGGATGTTGAGTCTTCGAACAGCCGCGCTCGGCGCGGCTCTGGCCGTCGTCGTCGGCGCGTGTGGCGGTGGCGGCGCTGCCGCGGCCAAGACCGTGAGCCTGGCGACCCTCAACGGCAGCGGCGTGTCCGGGACGGCCACGCTGACCGATGCCGGAAGTGGCCAGACCCTGGTCGTGATCAAGGTCGATGCGGCCGGCAATGCCGCCATGCCCGCCCACGTCCACCCGGGCACCTGTGCGACGCTCGACCCCAAGCCGAAGTATCCGCTCAGCGATGTCAAGGACGGCGCCTCGACGACGACGATCGCGGTCGCGCTCGCTGACCTGACCAAGAGCGCCTTCGCGGTCAACCTGCACAAGTCGGCCGACGACATCAAGACATACACGGCGTGCGGCGACATCAAGTAGTCGCTCGAAGTCTGCCGAGGGCTCTGGCCGGCATCGTGCCGGCTGGGTTCCTCCTCGCCGTGGCGATTGCCGCTTGCGGCAGCGGCACGAATCCCGGCGCTGTGGGCCCGTCCCCGGGTACGGTCGAGCTCGTGAACTTCCAGTACTCGCCCCGGACCCTCGACATCGAAAACGGGACCAGCCTCACCTTCGTCAACAAGGACGCGGCGGCACACACCGTGACCGAGGGAAGCGATGGATCACCATCGCCTGACGGTCGGTTCGATGATCGCCTCGACGAGGGCCACCAGGTCGCCATATCGTTCGGCACGCCCGGCACCTACCAGATCACCTGCACGTTCCACCCGACGATGTCGATGACGGTGACCGTGCGGCCCTGATCAGGACCGCCTTCGGGCTTCGTCGCCCGGGCGCCGGGCCGGACTCGGCCCACCGCAGGCTCGGACGCGGTTCGACCGGCGAGCTCGCCCTATCCGGCGCAGCCGCTGACGGCCCTGAAGGGTTCAACTATCCGAATCACGCTGCCCGGCGACACTCGTGGATCAGACCGCCGAGCACGTCCCTTCGTTCGACCGGCAT
The DNA here is from genome assembly GCA_046595595.1 of Candidatus Limnocylindrales bacterium. GTDB lineage: Bacteria > Chloroflexota > Limnocylindria > Limnocylindrales > CSP1-4 > CF-46. Next base: position 965 of record JBKJOK010000327.1, on the reverse strand, counting down.
TCGGGTAGTCCCCCGGATCTGCGGTGTTCGGTCCCCGGCGGGCACGGCCAAGCTCAATCCCCGGTGTGGCCTCTCGTCTACGTAGTGAGCGACGTACGCGCCGAGCACTCGCTCGAGGTGCCGCCGACCGTAGATCAGGACGTGGTCGAGGCACTCTCGGCGGACGGTCCTCACGAACCGCTCCGCGAAGGCATCGCTCGGGGTGCGCGGATCGGCGTCCGGATGACCCGGACGCCCTCGGAGTACGTCATCGAACGGTCCCGAGAACTTGGCGTCCCGGTCGCGCAGGAGGAACCGAACACCCGACAGCCGTTCTTCGATGGCGAGCTTCCGGGCTTGCTGGGTGACCCACGCCGAGTCGGGGTGCGCGGTGACGCCCACCACGTGCACGTGGCCGGTCGAGAGCTCGATGAAGAACAGGACGTAGATCCATGTGACCATGCTCTGACCGATTCGCACCGCACGACCGACGCGCATCTGCCGACGACTCCGCGGCGTCGACCAGGCACGCCGTCTCGGGGTGACGCCTCCAGAAGGACCCTGCCCTCAGGAAATTGGCTGATCAAGGACTTGATGCGTAATCCCGCTCCTTGGGGGGCTCCGTCGACCGGCGATGGCTCGAAGCTCGAACGCCCGTGCGCACGCGACGATTCAGCCTGGATTCATCCAGGATGCGTACGATCACCTCGTGCCGCCGCGCACCGGGCTGCTTCCCCCCAACAGTCCGGGAGCGCGCGGCACCCTCGCGAGACAGACCAGTTGTCGTTCGTCTGGAGGGATCGCATGGGCGCCACATACTCCGAGGACACGCGCGTGAGCTCCTCCGGGGCAGAGGCAGGACGATACTTGGGGAGCCATGAGGGTACTTGTCGTCGAGGACGAGCCGGCGATCGCGGTCGCGGTTCGGACCATACTTGAACAAGCGTCGCATGGCGTCGATGTCGCAGGCGACGGCGGCGATGCCC
>JBKJOK010000222.1:0-7254 GCA_046595595.1 Candidatus Limnocylindrales bacterium | reverse complement strand
GTGGCTCGATCGATGTCTTCGCGTTTCACCCGGGCACGGGCGCGTTGCTGGTGGTCGAAGTGAAGTCGGTCATCGCCGATTCGCAGGCGACGCTCCATGGGCTCGATCGAAAGGTCCGGCTTGCGGTCGAAGTCGCGAAGTGGAAAGGCTGGCAGCCGCGACATGTCAGCCGCCTTCTGGTCGTCGCCGCGTCAGCGGCGTCGCGCCGGAGAATCGCGAGGCTGGCGACGACGTACGACGCGGCGCTGCCAGCCCGCGGGTCCACCGTTCGACAATGGCTCGCTACGCCGAACGGACCGATCGCTGGACTCCTGTATGTGTCGATTGACAGCCAGGATGGCGCCAGGCAGCGCTCCACCGGCCGCGAATGCGTCCGCCGCCGGAGACGCGATCAGATGACAATGAGCAAGGCAGTTGACCCGGCTTCGTCGATCGCCGGCCAGGAGCTCGTGGATACGGCTGCCCTGACTGTCAAGTGATCGAAGCGTCGGCGAGGCCGCTCCCGATCCGGTGTCAGAAGGACCGGTCAGCGATTGCCCCGGATTCGGGGCCTGTGCTATCGTTCGCGCTCGACTGGCGCCTTGACGTCCTGCGTTCGCGTGCCGGTCGAAGCACACGTGAAACACTCGTTCGAAGGGGCCAGCAATAGCACGAGACCTGCGCGTCAACCAGATGATCCGCATCCCACAGGTTCGGGTCGTCGATGAAGAGGGAGCTCAGTTGGGCGTCATGCCCACGCCCCAGGCTCTCGCCATGGCGCAGGAGCGGGGTCTCGACCTCGTCGAAGTGGCCCCGATGGCCGCCCCACCGGTCGTGAAGTTCCTCGACTTCGGTCAGTACAAGTACGAGCTGACCAAGAAGGAGAAGGAGAACAAGCGCCGGCAGCGTTCAGTGACATTCAAGGAAGTTCGCCTGTCGCCGAAGATCGGTGTCGGTGACTTCGACACGAAGGTCCATCGGGCGATCGAGTTTCTCGAGGATGGCGATCGGATCAAGGTGACGGTCCGCTTCCGAGGTCGGGAGCTGACCCACCCGGAGCTCGGTCGGAACATGCTCGCCAGGTTCATCGATCGGGTCAAGGAACACGGCACGGCTGAGCGGACTCCGCTGCTCGAGGGAAAGTCGATGCACCTCACGGTGGCCTCGCTTCACAAGCCGAAGGAGCACGAGCCGACCGCGAAGGCTCGACCGGCCGAGGCGTCCAGCGCGGACGCACCGACGACCGAGACTCCGGCACCGGCCGAGGCGACGGCTCCGGCTCCGGCTCCGGCTCCGACCGAGGAAACCGCGGCAGCGGCAGCGGAAACGACGAATGACGAAGCGGCCGCTCCGGTGGTCGCAGCGAAGACAGCGGCACCGGCTCGGCCGGCCCGGACCGCGACGGCAACCGAACAACCGGCCGCAGCGACTGCGCCGGCAGCGACCAGGACCGACCCGTCGGCGTCACAGGCGCCGACAGCAACAGGAGAGTGAGGCCGGCGTGCCCAAGATCAAGAGCCACAAGGCGGCCCAGAAGCGCATCGGCGTGACGGGCAGCGGCAAGTTCATCCGGATCAAGGCGTGGAGCGGCCACCACCTCGAGATCAAGTCGTCTCGCCGCACCCGCCGCTACGCGGGCAAGGCCGTCATGGTCGGCGTCCACGCGAAGCAGGTCCGACGCCTGCTGCCGTACCTCTAGGAGCGAGTCGAACGCATGGCACGAGTCAAGCGCGGCGTCACCGCCCACAAGCGCCACAAGCGCCTCCTCAACGCGGCCGAGGGCCGCAAGGGCGCCAAGTCCCGGCTGATCAAGGTTGCCCGTGAGGCCAACCTGCACGCGATGGCCTACGCGACCCGCGACCGCAAGCAGCGCAAGCGCCAGATGCGCGAGCTGTGGATCATCCGGATCAACGCGGCGGCCCGCCTGAACGGGATCTCGTACGGGGCATTCATCGCCGGCCTGAAGAAGGCCGAGATCGAGCTCGACCGGAAGACCCTGGCCGATGTCGCGGTTCGCGACGCGGGCACGTTCACCCGGATCGTCGAGGCCGTCCGCGGCGCCTGAAGCCTCGGCCCGATGCGCTCGCGGAGCTCGCGCTCGGACCTCGGAGAGTCCAGAGACACATCAGCAACCCTCGACCGTCCCGTGACCGTCGAGGGTTGATTCTTGCCAGCATCGAGGAGCCCGTGGACCTTGCCGACCTGACCCGCGACCTGGATGCGCTTCGCGACGAGGCGCTGTTCTCGGTCGCGGCTGCCGCCGACGTCACCGCCCTCGAGGCGATCGAGCTCGACGTCCTCGGCAAGAAGGGGCGTCTGACGGGGGTCCTGCGCGGCATCGGCGCGTTGCCAGCCGAGGATCGACCGCGCGTCGGGGCGGTCGCCAACGTCGTGCGCGAGGCGCTCGAGGGCGCCATTGCGGCCCGCGGCTCCGACCTCCGGGGCGCCGCCCTCGATGCTCGACTGGGGGCCGAGGCGCTCGACGTCACGACCTCCGGCCGGCCGATCCGGCGGGGCGCCCTCCACCCGATCGTCGAGACGGTCCGCGAGATCGCCGACATCTTCGGCCAGTTCGGGTTCGTGACCTACGAGGGGCCCGAGGTCGAGGACGACGTCACGAACTTCCAGATGCTGAACATCGCCCCGGATCACCCGGCGCGCGACCTGTGGGACACGCTCTACGTGGACATCGAGGGCCAGCTCCTGCGGACCCACACGTCGCCCGGCCAGATCCGGGTGATGACCTCGACGGCGCCGCCGATCCGGGCCCTCCTTCCGGGCCGCTGTTACCGCTATGAGGCGATCGACGCCAGCCACGCCTCCGAGTTCTTCCAGGTCGAGGGCCTGATGGTCGATGAAGGCACGACGATGGCCGATCTCAAGGGCCTCCTCGACCAGTTCGCGAAGGCGCTGTACGGCGCCGACAAGCGGACTCGCTTTCGGCCCGGCTACTACCCGTTCACCGAGCCGTCCGTCGCGTTCGACGTGGAATGCCTCGTGTGCGGCGGCTCCGGCTGCCCGGCGTGCTCGCGGAGCGGCTGGATGACGATCCTCGGGGCCGGGATGGTCCATCCGGTCGTCCTCCAGTACGGCGGCCTCGATCCCGAGCGCTACCAGGGGTTCGCGTTCGGGATGGGCGTCGAGCGGATCGCCAACCTCCGCCACTCCGTCGGTGACCTGCGGCTGTACATGGAGAACGACCTGCGCTTTCTCGATCAGTTCGTGACCGCCGGCCGGGTCGAGGTGGGACGCTCATGAGAGTGCCGCTGTCCTGGCTGCGTGACTACGTCGACGTCGACCTCGAGCCCGAGGCGCTCGCCGAGCGGCTGACCCTCCTCGGGATGGAGGTCAAGGGCATCGAGCGCTGGGGCGCCGAGTGGCGCAACGTCGTCGTCGGCGAGTTACTCAGCGTCGAGAAGCACCCGCGGGCCGATCGCCTGTCGCTGACCCGTGTTCGGGTCGATGACGGCGAGCCGCTGGAGATCGTCTGCGGGGCGTCGAACATCGCCGCCGGGCAGCGCGTCCCGGTCGCCCTGCCGGGAGCGGTCCTGCCCGGCGACCGGCGGATCGAGCGGACCGAGAAGATGGGCGTGGTCAGCAACGGGATGCTCTGCTCTGGCGACGAGCTCAACCTGACCGGCGACGCCGACGGGATCCTCATTCTGCCGGCGGACGCCCCGATCGGGATCGCCCTGACCGATCTGTACGGCGACGTCGTTCTCGATGTCGATGTCAAGCCGAACCGGGGTGACGCCCTGTCGCTGGTCGGGCTTGCCCGGGAGGTGGCCGCGATCACCGGCGCGCCGCTCCGCTGGCCCGCCACGGACCCGGTCGAGGACGAGCGCGACGTCGCGGCCTTCGTCGCGGTGGACGTCCTCGACCCGGAGTGGTGCCCGCGCTTCGTCGGCCGCTGGGTCGACGGCGTCACCGTCGGCCCGTCGCCGGACCGGGTCCAGATGCGCCTCCGGGCCGCCGGCCAGCGCCCGATCAGCAACGTCGTCGACGTCAGCAACTACGTCATGCTCGAGCTCGGCAAGCCGATCCACATGTACGACGCGGACGGCGTCGCCGAGCGCGACGGCGTCCACCGAATCACGGTCCGGCGGGCGACGGCAGGGGAGCGCCTCGAGACGATCGACCACGTGACCCGCGAGCTCGATCCGGACACGCTCCTGATCGCCGACGAGCGCGGCCCGCTCGGGATCGGCGGAGTCATGGGCGGCGCCGGCTCCGAGGTCGGTGCTGGCACGACCCGGGTCATCGTCGAGTCCGCGCTGTTCGACCCGATCCTCATCCGCCGGACCGGCCAGCGATACGGCCTCCGATCCGAGGCCAGCCTGCGCTTCGAGAAGGGCCAGGAGACCCGCCTCGCTCGCATCGGCGCGGATCGCGCGGCCCGTCTCGTCGCCGAGTGGGCCGGTGGCTCCGCGGCGCGAGGCCGGATCGACACGGCGCCGGCTGAGCCCGAGCCCACCCGCGTCGCGTTCCGGCCGGCGCGCGTGAACCGTCTCCTCGGGACGACGTTCTCGACCGACCAGCAGCGGACCTTTCTCGCCCGGGTCGGCATCGAGACTGAGGCCGCTCCGACGGACGCCCCCGGGCTCGAAGTGCCCATCGCTGCCGCGCCGCGCCCGCTCACCGTGGACGTGGCCAGCGCCGAGACGCTCGTCGCGATCGTTCCGACCTGGCGGCGGGACGTCGCGATCGAGGCCGACGTTACGGAGGAGGTCGCCAGGATCGCGGGCTATGACACGATCCCGTCGATCCTGCCCCACACTCCGATGCCGGCGTTCCGAGCGTTCCCGCTGGCAATCCGGGACCGGGTCCGGGAGACCCTCGCCGGGGCCGGCGTGACCGAGACGGTCAGCCACGCCCTCGTCGCCCCGGCCGCGGCAGAGCGCTTCGCCTGGACCACGGAGCTGCCCGCGGTGACCGGCTCCAGCCCGCCGCTCGGGCGCCGGATCACGGTCAGCAACCCGCTGTCGGCCGATCACTCGGTGCTCCGCCCGGCCCTCGTCGGGAGCCTCGTGGACATCGCGGCGACGAACGTCCGGCACGGCCGCGACGACGTGGCGGTCTTCGAGATCGGCAAGGGCTACGGCCGCGATGGCGAGCAGACCCGCGAGTGGTGGCGGCTCGGGATCGCCCTGACCGGGGCGTTCGAGCCGGCCTCCTGGAACCGCCCTCGGCGCGCGGCCGACCTCGATGATGTGAAAGGCCTGATCGAGTTGATCGCCCGTCGCCTCGGCTTCGGCCCAGTTCGCTATGCCGCCCTCGCCGACGAGCCGCTCCTGCATCCCGGCCGGGCGGCCCGGGTCCTGGCCGCAGGCACCGAGGGAACCGGTGGCGGGTTCGTCCTGCTGGGCGTCGTCGGCGAGCTGCATCCCGCGGTCGCGGAGTCGGTCGACTTGCGCGGAGCGCGCCTGATCGTGGCCGAACTCGACATCGCCGGCCTCGGCGGCGGGCGCCTGGCCGACGTCCGGGCCGCCGCGCTGTCCCGGCACCCGGCGGCCGAGCGCGACCTCGCGATCGTCGTGGCCGCGACCGTGCCGTCGGTCGCGGTGGCGGACGCGATCCGGGCGGCCGGTGGGCCGGACCTCGTGTCGGTCGAGCTGTTCGACATCTATCGGGGCGCCCCGCTCGACGCCGCCGACAAGAGCCTCGCCTGGCGCATCGTCCTGCAGGCCGAGGACCGGACCCTGACCGACGCCGAGATCGATGCGACCCTTGCCGGGATCACGAACGCGGTCGGCGCGGTCGGCGGCCGGATCAGGACCTGAGTCCTGCTTGCCGCGCCCGATTCGGCGCTGCTACCCTGAGGCGGCCTGACTGCCCGTGAGATGGCCGGGGATCTCGTACTGAGGGAGCGTGCGTGGACATCGGGGAAGTACTGAGCTCGATCAACCGGTTCGACCTGCTTGTCGTTCTGTTCGCCTTCGGGATGTTCGTGCTCGGCTTCATCCAGGGCACGATCCGGCGGATTCTCGGTCTCGCCTCGATGCTCTTCTCGTTCCTGTTCGCCGCGAACCTGCGCGAGCCGCTCGGCGGCTACCTCGCCCAGAACTGGAACGACTATCCCGACGAGTACGCGGTGATGCTCGGTTTCGGAATGGTGTTCGTCGCCGCCACGATCGCGTTCACGGTCGTGATCCAGGGCTTCTATCACAAGCAGGACCTGTTCAAGAAGGCCACGTTCGCCGACGAGCTGATCGGCGGGCTGCTCGGGATCGTCCAGGCACTCTTCCTCGTCGGCTGCATCATCGTCATCCTCGACTCCTTCTTCCGCATCCCGACGATCCCGCGCTCGGACAATGAGTTCGCGTGGATCCGGAGCTTGTTCGAGACGATGAACACCTCGAATGTGGCCGACCTGTTCCGGACGCGCCTGATCCCGGGCTTCATCGCGGTCTTCGGCATCCTGATCCCGACCGACGTCCAGGCGTTCTACGTCACGGTCCGGCCCGAATAGGGCGAGCGACCGGGCGTCGATCGTGAGCGGGCTGCCCGACCCGCGAGCCATTCTCGACCGGCCGACCCTCGAGGTCGGGCGCGCCCTCCTCGGCTGGCGCCTCGTTCGCGACGACGCCGCGGGCCGGCGCGTCGGCCGGATCGTGGAGCTCGAGGCGTACATCGGCGAAGAGGACCGGGCGTCGCATGCCCGGTCCGGGCGGACCGCCCGGAACGAGATGATGTACGGGCTGCCCGGCCGGGCCTACGTGTACCTTGTCTACGGCATGCACGACTGTCTGAACATCGTCACCGAGCCGGCCGGGTCGCCGGCTGCCCTGCTCGTGCGGGCCATCGAGCCGCTCGTGGGCATCGAGCGCATGCGGGCGTCGCATGCGGAGCGGACGAGCACCCGGCGCCGCACGCCGAGCGCCACCGGCCGGATCGCCGACGCGCGGATCGCGGCCGGACCCGGGCTTGTCTGCGCCGCCTTCGACCTCGACCGAACCCTGACCGGCCACGACCTGTTCGACCCGACCGGCTCCGTCCGGCTCGAGCGTCCGCCGCCCGGCGGGGCCAGTCCGTCGATCGTCGCCGGGCCACGGGTCGGGATCGGGTACGCCGTAGCGCCGTGGACCGACGTCCCGTGGCGGCTGTCGATCGCTGGCCATCCGTCCGTCTCGCGCCCGCTGCCGCAACCGGCAGGCTGACTCCCGTGGATCCCCGCTCGATCGTCCTCCTCGAGTTCCCGCTCGTCCGGGCCCGGCTCGCCGAGAAGACCCAGTTCCCGCCGTCGCGTCGCCTCGCCGAAGGTCTCGAGCCGACAAG
>JBKJOK010000190.1:0-8960 GCA_046595595.1 Candidatus Limnocylindrales bacterium | reverse complement strand
TCGCGACACCCGTCTCCTCGGCCAGGATCTGCTGTTGGCGGAGGGCGAGGAGGGCGGTCGCCGCGGTCGGCACCGCCAGCGCCTCGTCGTAGGCGTCGGTGTGGAGCGACTGGGTCCCGCCGAGGACGGCGGCGAGGGCCTGGGTCGCGACCCGGGTCAGGTTGTTGAGCGGCTGCTGCGGCGTCAGCGACACCCCGGCGGTCTGGGTGTGGAAGCGCATCCAGGTCGAGCGCTCGTTCTCGGCCCGGTAGCGCTCGCTCATGAGCTTGTACCAGATCCGGCGCGACGCCCGGAACTTGGCAATCTCCTCGAAGAAGTCCGAATGGGAGTTGAAGAAGAAGCTGAGACGCGGGGCAAAGTCGTCGACCCGGAGGCCGCGCTCGAGGGCGGCCTCGACGTACGCCATCCCGTCGGCGATCGTGAACGCCAGCTCCTGGATCGCGGTCGAGCCGGCCTCCCGGATGTGGTAGCCGCTGATCGAGATCGTGTTCCAGCGCGGCATCTCCCTGGTCCCGAACTCGATCGTGTCGGTCACGAGGCGCATCGACGGCTCGGGCGGGAAGAGGAACTCCTTCTGGGCCACGAATTCCTTGAGGATGTCGTTCTGGAGCGTGCCCTCGAGGGCCGCGCGCGGAACCCCGGATTTCTCGGCGGCGACGATGTACATCGCCCAGATCGGGGCGGCCGGGCTGTTGATGGTCATCGAGGTCGAGACCTTGTCGAGCGGGAGGCCGGCCAGGAGGACCTCCATGTCGGCCAGGCTGCTGACCGCCACGCCACACGTCCCGAACTCGCCCTCGGCCTCGGGGTCGTCGGTGTCGTAGCCGTACAGGGTCGGCATGTCGTAGGCGATCGAGAGGCCGGTCTGGCCGGCGGCGAGGAGTGAGCGGAAGCGGTCGTTCGTGTCCTCGGCAGCACCGAAGCCGGCGAACATCCGCATCGTCCAGGTCCGGCTTCGGTAGCCGGTCGGGTGGATGCCCCGGGTGAACGGCGGCTCGCCCGGCAGGCCGACGTCGCGGAGCGGATCGAAGTCGTCCCAGCGGCCCTCCTCGCGGCGGAGACGATCGCCACGGTGGTCGACGAGGGTCGGTCCGCCGCCACCGACCGAACTGCCGTCCGGCGCGGGCTGCCACGACCAGGGGCCGTACAGCCGGTTGATCGGGGTGTCGCTGATCGTGCTGAATCGCGGCTTCCGCTCCGGGGCGCGCTCGAGGGCGGAGGCGAGGCGCTGCGCCTCCCAGGCGCGCTTGCGAGCCGACCACGTCATGGGGCGGACGTTAGCACGGGGCGATCGCGGGCTTGCCCGGCGCTGGGTCAGTCCGGGCGTTGCGCGTCAGCGGGATCGCCCGTGCCCGGGGTCACGGGCCGCGGTGGCGCCATCCGGGACGCGGCCGGATCGTTGACCCTGGTCTTCGAGCGGTTGCGGACTGATCGAATCAGGAGGACTGCCTCGGCGATCGTGACGATCGGCAGGAGCCGGCGGGGCAGGACGCGGAGCAGGAGGATTCGAGCGACGGTCTTCAGCATGGGCACATGTTCCGTCGCCGCTGTCCGCGCCGGCCCGACACCAGGCAACACCCTCGTGTCACCTTCGTTGCGATCTGCGAGATCATCTCGAGGCATCGTCCCCATAGGCATCGACGGCGGCCCGGACGTCGAGCTCGTGGGCATCCTTGGTCTCGACACGCCGGATCGAGTTGGCGACGAGGGCGACCGCGATCTGACCGTTTCGCTCCCAGACGACGATCGTCTGGTACGACTCGCCGTTGAGCACATCGATCCGCCGACCGCTGATCTGGTCCATCACCGGGTAGGCGGCGGCCGTCACCGACTCGACCTTCTTGCCGGCCCGTGCCCCGGTCTCGTAGAACTCGGCAACCCAGCCGGGCTCGAGGGCCGGGCCGTTCGGGTCGGTGAAGACCGCGAGGCTGACGCCGCTGTCACTGCCCACCTCCCACGTCGCGCCCGCGAATCGCAGCTCGTCCACGCCGTGGGTCGCCAGCGTCCCGAGGCCGGCCGGCGTGCAGGCTCGGCCCGAATCGAGCGCGTTCGGTGGTGTCCCGCGGAACGCGGTCGGCACGACGGCTTCGAGCTCCGGATACGCCCCCGTCGTGCTGCCATCCGTCGTGCACGGTCCGGTCGGATCGAACGGCTGGCCGCCGCAGCCGGCGAGGATGGCCGCGAGCAGCGTGGCCAGGACGAGCAGGACGTGACGACGGCCGCCACTGGCCCGTCCCGGTCGGCGCGTGGCGGATCGACGGCGCGGACGGGGGGACATGAAGGCGATGATACGGCGCGATGCCGCTCGACCCGCCCCGCTACCGCCTCCGCGCGACCGACCTCCTGCCCGCGACGGCCGACCTCGTGATCGTCGGGGCCGGCGTCGTCGGCTGCGCGACCGCCTTCCGGGCTGCCCAGGCCGGCCTCCGGACGGTCGTGATCGATGCCCGGCCGCGGCCGGCGACCCTGACCACGCCGGCCGCGACGGGCGCCTTCCGCCTCCAGTTTGACAACGCCGAGGAGGTCGCCCTCGTCCGCGAGGGGGTCGAGCTGTACGCCGACTTCGCCGCCCGGGCCGGCCTGCCCGGCTACGACGTGGGCGTGCGCCAGCAGGGCTACCTGTTCTGCGCCCGCGACGAGGACGGCGCCGCACGCCAGCGCGAGCTCGTCGCCCGCCAGCATGCGTTCGGCCTGACCGACGTCGAGCTGCTCGACGGCGACGAGGTCCGGCGCCGGTTCCGGTACGTGGCCGAGTCCGTCCGCTCGGCCCGGTTCCGGGCGGGCGATGGGTTCATCGACCAGGTCCGGCTCGCCTGGGGCTACGCCCTCGCCGCGAGCGGCGGTCCGGGGGTCGCGCGGCCGTCGGGCGCATCCGAAGCCACCTTCGTCCTCGGCCAGCGGGTCAGCGGCCTGCGCGTCGTCGGCGGGCGGATCGTCGCGGTCGAGACTCACGACGGCGCCATCGCGGCCCCGCTCGTGGTCATCGCGACCGGGCCGTTCCTCGGGCGGACCGCCGCCCTGGCCGGCGTCGACGTCCCCATCGCCCCGACCCGCCGCCAGAAGGTGATCGTGGCCGACGCCCCCGAGGTTCCGCCCGACGCGCCGATGACGATCGACGAGGCGACCGGCGCCCACTGGCGACCGGCCGGGCGCGGCGCCTACGTCCTGCTGACCGAGGCCTCGACGCCGCCGAGCGAGCCCGCCTGGTCCGTGCCGACCTCGGCCGACTTCGCCTTCCGCCTGCTCGATCCCGCATCGTCTGACGCGGTGTCCCTGGTCGCGCCGTTCTGGGCCGACATCTGGGAGCGCGGTGCGAGCTGGGTCCTCCACGCCGGCCAGTACGAGTACACGCCGGACCACCGGCCGTTCGTCGGGCGGACGCCGGTCGACGGGCTCTGGCTGAACGGCGGCTGGAGCGGCCATGGCGTGATGGGCTCGGGTGGTGGCAGCCGGCTCCTCCTCGATGCCATCATCGGGCGCTTCAGCGGACCTGATTGGGGCCTCCGCGGCGACGGCCCAGCCGGCGATCCGTTCCGCCTCGATCGCCCGATGACCGTCGCCCGCCACGACGTCCTCTGACCCGACCCGCGCCCGGGTGGAGGGCCCGGGCGCGGGGCCGGCCGCAGGGTTCGTGGTGCGCCCGGACACCTGGCCCCAACGTCCCGGTTCGGTGCGCCGGTGCGCCCCACCATCGCCGCAGCCACTTCGGGACGAGTCGGTCATACCGGGTCCATCGGGACCGGGCGTACGGTTCACCTGCGCCGTAACGCGACACTCTCGGGAAACCACCTGGGGCGTCGGTCACGGATCAGGGACGGCCCTCGGTTCACTCGATGACGGTTCGAGCGCCGAGGATCCCGGACCCGGATCACGAGCCGAGTAACCACGGATCATTCGGCCAGCAGGCCCGGGACGCGTTACGGCAGGACTCATCGCTCTCGCGCCACTCAACGATCGCTCTCCGGGTCTCCGGGGGGCGATCTCCACGTTCAGGGCCGGTCCCGGTCGCGGCGAACCCGTCAGACCGAGGTGCCCGTCCCAGCCGCTCTCTCCGGCGTGCCACTCGGCCGGATGCGGCGCTGCACGCCCCGCCTATCCAGATCGTCCCGGACGACCCGGGCGGCCGCGACGAGGTCCCGATCACGAGTGATCGTGGTGGCCAGCCAGTCGATGTACGACGGCTCGAATGCCGCGACCTGGCCGAGCGTGTGGCCGTGGAACTTGCCGAACTCGAGCTCCTGCTCGAGGGCGTCACCGAGTTCGGGGGCGACCGGCTGGCGGAAGTCGCGGGCGACCGAGCGGGCCATCGGGCCGGTCGGCGTGCTCGCCCGCGGTGGCTCGCGCGGGACGTACACGCGGAACGGCGACTGGCCGCGCAGGATCGGTTCCGGGTCGGCGCCCATGGCCGTCCGGAGCGGCTGGTTCCGCGGCCGGACGGTGTGCGAGGTATCGACCCGGCCGGTGACCGGACGAGTCGGCTTCGGTCGGGGCGGGCCGCCGGTCCGGGTTCCGGTCGAGCCCGATGCGACGGGCGCTTCGGCATCGGTCCCGGCCGGGCTGCCGGCCCAGCGCTTGCCGAGGCGTCCACCGTCCCGGGTCAGGGCCGCATACGCGTCGTTGATCTCGGCCATCCGCTGGGTCGCGAGCCGGGACGCCTCGGGATCGTCGCCGGTGAGGTCCGGGTGATGAGTCCGGGCAAGACGGCGCCAGGCGGCCTTGATCATCGTCGGGCTCGCCCCGGGCTCGACGCCCAGGACGCCGTGCGGATCGCGTTTCGTCACCCATCGAGTCTATCGGTCGCGCTCACTTCGGACGAAGCGCACATCGGCGTGCGCTTGACAGGGTGGCGGGCCGGGCCGTCCAATCGGGTCGTGCCACGAATCCGCCGGGCAGGCATCGCCGCCGCCGTCGCCGCCGCCCCGTTCGCCCTCGCCTATCGATTCGCGCTGATCTATCGGATGCGGGCCGGGTTCCCGACGCCGCGTCCACCGCAGCGCTCGCCGGCCGACCTTGGCCTCGCCTTCGAGGACCTGACCGTTCCCTCGCGCGACGGCGTCAGCCTGCCGGGCTGGTTCGTCCCGGCCCCGGGCGGCGCGGCCGGGCCCGGCGTCGCGGTGATCCATGGCTGGGAGTCGGCCCGGGATCGGCTCCTGCCGATGGTCCAGTTCCTCCACGCCGCGGGGTTCCACTGCCTCGCGGTCGACGTCCGCGGCCACGGGGCCAACGTCGCCGAGACGCTCCCGATCACCGCCGGCGAGTTCGGAGCCGACGCGCTCGCTGCCTGGCAGGTGCTCGACGCCCGGCCGGAGGTCACGAGCGGCGCGATCCTCGGCCACTCGATGGGCGCGATCGGGGCGATCCTGGCGGCATCCGCCGAGCCCCGGATCGCCGCCGTCGTTGCGACCTCCGCCCCGGCCGACCCCTGGCGCCTGACTCGCCAGACGTTCCGGCTCGCCCGACTCCCCTTCCCCGACGTGATCGCGTATCCCCTCGCCTGGCTCACCACCCGGGTCTATCTCCGGCCGCGCGGCCACGTCGTCGCCGACATCTCGGCCTCCGCGGCGCTCCGTCGGATCAACGCCCCGGTCCTGCTCCTCCATGGCAGCGAGGACGCGGTCGTGCCGGTGGACCATCTCGGGCGGCTCGCGCGGATCACCGCCGACGCCGGCCACCCGGCCGAGACGCTTGTGATCGAGGGCGGACAGCACTCCTGGCTGTACGAGTTCCCGGCCTACCGCCGGACCGTGGCCGGGTTCCTGGCCCGCGTGCTCGGTGGGCCGCTGGCGCCGGAAGTGGCTGCTGCGCGGGCCGAGGCGATCGATGCCCGCCGTCTGCCCGATGTCATCCGGCCGCCGACCCAGATCGAGCTCGAGCCCGGCGGGTTCCGATCGCTCGTCCGGCGATCGACGCCGGCGGTCGATCCACCGACCGCGACGGATGAGGAGAATGGCGCATCGAACCCAGCCAACGCCATCGGAACGGAGATCGTCGGATGACCGACTCGACTGCGCCCGTCGCCGGCGAGGCCGGCCTGTCCGTCCACGATGCGATCACGTCGAAGCGGGTGATCCGGTCGTTCGCCGATCGACCGCTCGAGCCCGACCATCTCGTTCGGATCCTCAACGCGGGCCGGCGCGCCGCGAGCTCGAAGAACCTCCAGCGCTGGGATTTCATCGTCTGCCGCGACCGGGAACACCTGGGCGAGCTCGCAGCCGTCGGGCCGTGGGCCGGCCATCTCGCCGGCGCCGCCGTCGCGGTCGCCCTCGTGACCCCGAATCCGACCGCCGCGGACAGCCCGCTGTCGGTGATGTTCGATCTCGGTATGGCCGCAGCCAACATGATGCTCGAAGCGTGGGAACTCGGGATCGGCAGCGTCCCGGCGACCGTCTACGAGCAGGACCTCGCCCGGCGTCTGCTCGGCTACCCCGACGATCGCCATTGCGAATACCTGCTCTCGTTCGGCTACCCGGCCGACCCCGACGCCCTGCGTCGGCCGAGCAAGGCCGGCGGGCGGCAGGCCCTGGCCGACATCGTCCACGACGAGCGCTGGTAGGCGGACCAGATCCGCCAACGGCGGCTGGAGGCGTTCGTCGCCGGTCATTGCCACTTGAAGAACTTCGCCGCGATGCCGAAGCACACGACCAGCCAGACCGCGAGGAACGCGAAGCACAGCCACAGGGGCGCGAACGGGGTCCCGTCGACCATCACCTGGCGCAGCCCGTCGCCGAGGTACGTCAGGGGCAGCACCCGGGCCACGGTCTGGAGCGCGTCCGGCATCGCGTCGATCGGGAAGAACGTGCCGGACAGAAACATCAGCGGAAACTGCACCGCGCTCGTCATCCCGTTGGCCGCGTCCTCCGTCGCCGCGAACGACGCGATCACGTAGCCCAGGGCGATGAACGCCAGCGAGCCGAGCAGGATCAGCGCCCCAATGAGCGGCCATGACCCCGAGATCTCCACGTCAAAGAGGGCCGTGCCCACCCCGACGATGATCACCGTCTGGACGATCGCGATCAGGAGCCGCATCAGGACGTTGCTGCCGACGAGCTGCCAGCGCCGGAGCGGCGTCGCGTGGAGGCGCTTCAGGATCAGCTTCTGGCGATCGGCCACGAGCGGGATCGACGCGAACACCCCGAGCTGCATCAGCGACATCCCGAGGATCGACGGAACAAGGTACGAGATGAAGGAGAGGTCGTTCGTCTGGACCGACTGGAAGGCCGGGGTCACGGCCGGTGGCTGGCCGGTCGCGGCCTGGTTCACGGAGGCGAGGACGAACCCGACGAGCTGACGGGTCGCGCCGTCGGCCGCGCTCTGGCTCGGGTCGGTGTAGACCGTGACGGCGGCCGGCGCCGCCTTCGCGGCGACCGTATCGGCGTGTCCCTTCGGGACGACGATCACGGCCGAGACCTCGCCCTTGCGCATCCGGGCGAGGAGGTCCGCCTCCGGTGCGTCGACGAGGGTCACGCCGTCGATCCCGGCAAACGCCGACTTCAGCTGCCCGGACGCCGCGCTCCCGTCGAGGTCGGCGAAGCCGATCGATCGATCGTTGTTGCCGCCCGAGAAGATCGAGCCGAACAGGATGACGAAGAGCACCGGGAACGCGATCGTCCAGAAGAGGGCCGAGCGGTCCCGGGTGAAGCTCTTGACGTTGGCGATGGTCAGCTGGAGCAGGGCGCTCATTCGTCGATTCCCCTAGTCCCGCAGCGCCCGGCCGGTCAGGTCGAGGAAGACGTCCTCGAGGGTCGCCTTCCGGACGCCGAGGTTGGCCGGCTCCACGCCGAGCGCCTCGGCTGCAGCCAGGACCGCCCCGATCGTGCCCGGCACGTCGCGGGTATAGAGCAGGACCTCGCCGTTCTCGTGCTTGACCGACGACACGCCGGCCATTGCCGCCAGGCGCTCACCCGACAGCCCCGCGATCGTATCGAAGCGGACGGCCCGCTCCTGGAACCGCCGACTGATCAGCTCCTCGACCGTGCCCTCCTCGAGGATGTGGCCGTGGTCCATGATCGCGAGGCGGTCGCAGAGGACCTCGGCCTCCTCCATGTAGTGGGTCGTCAGGAGGATCGAGCGGCCCTCGTTGCGCAGTCCCAGGACGACCGACCACAGCGATCGCCGCGCGGCCGGGTCCATGCCCGTCGTCGGCTCGTCGAGGAAGATCAGCTCCGGGTCGTTGACGAGGGCCAGGGCGACCGACAGGCGCTGGCGCTGGCCGCCCGACAGGTCCTGGGTCCGGGTCGTCCGCTTCTCGCCGAGATCCATCAGCTCGATGAGCTCGGCGGTCGGGCGGCCCGTGGGATAGAAGCTCCGGAACAGGTCGAGGACCTCGACGACCGTGAGCTTCGGGTACAGGGCGGCCGTCTGGAGCGAGACTCCGATCCGCGCCTTGAGGAGATCGGGCTGCCGGATCACGTCCACGCCGAGGACCCGGATGTCGCCCGAGTCGGGCGTCCGCAGGCCCTCGAGGACCTCGACAGTCGTCGTCTTGCCGGCGCCGTTCGGGCCGAGCAGGCCGAAGACTGTCCCCGCCGCGACCTCGAAGCTGACCCCGTCGACGGCGTGCGTCTCGCCGTAGTGCTTGCGCAGACCGGAGACGCGGATGACGGGCTCCGCGACGGTCGATGGGGTCGTCACTCGTCTGATGGTGCCATCCCGTCCGGCGCGTCGGACGCACCGTCCCGAATCGGGGCGGCGGCCGACCCGGGATCGAACTCCGCGGGATCGAGATCGAGGTCGTCGAAGTCGAATTCGTCGGCATCGACCGGGCCGATCTCGAGCGGGTCGACGTCGATCGGATCGAGCATGTCGCTGGCGTCCTCGCCCCGGGCCACGGTCTCGGGCGCCGGGGCGCCGAGCGCGAGATACGTCTCGATCGCTGTCGCCAACCCCGCGTCGCGGCCCTCCTGCTCGCTGAGGTACCACTTCTCCTCGAGCACGTCACAGTACGCCTGGACGAGGTCGCG
>JBKJOK010000182.1:0-2417 GCA_046595595.1 Candidatus Limnocylindrales bacterium | reverse complement strand
CGTCCGATGTCGCGCCTCGCGTGACCCGGAGGATGATGTGCGCGGATCCGGTGTCGTCACGTCGGGAACGGCGACATCGACCGATGGGCCGGTCGTGGGCGGTGACGGAACGCCGGGGTGCCTGGACGGCGCCGCGCGGAGCGGCGCTGGTTTGAGATCTGGGCCTAGCCTACTACGGCCCGCGCGGTCCGGCCGCCGCTGGGTTGCAATCAGGTTGCATCGCGACCGTCGCAAGCGCGATCATCCGACCGACGGTGACGACCTGCGATCGTGACCGATCCACCGGGAGGCCGACGATGAGCCCACTACGATCGATCGACTCCGTGGTGATCGGGGCCGGACAGGCGGGTCTCGAGATGAGCCGCCTGCTTGGTGCGGCTGGACACGAGCACGTGGTCCTCGAGCGCCGAACCACCCTTGGCGGTGGCTGGCAGGATCGCTGGGACGCGTTCCGACTGGTCTCGCCGAACTGGACGGTGTCCCTGCCCGGCATGGAGTACGGCGGCGAGGACCCCGACGGCTTCATGCCCCGCGACGAGATCGTCGAGCATTTTCGGCGCTACGCGACGGCGGTTGCGGCGCCCGTCGAGCTGGAAACGGCGGTGACTCGCCTTGGGACCCGCGCCAGCTGGCGCGGGTTCCGGATCACGACCAACCGGGGCGAGATCGAAGCACTCCGGGTCATCGTCGCGACCGGGGCCTTCCACACACCGCGGATCCCGGACGCCGCGGCGGGCTTCGGGCCCCGGATTCGACAGCTCCACTCGCATCACTACCGGCGGCCCGAGGAGCTGGACGAAGGCGGCGTCCTCGTGGTCGGCAGCGGTCAGTCCGGCGTCCAGCTGGCCGAGGAGCTGCGCGACGCCGGCCGGGCCGTGATTCTGTCGGTGGGTCGCTGCGGGCGGGCCCCGCGCCGGTACCGCGACCGCGACATCTTCTGGTGGCTGCGCCAGTTGGCGACCCGCGGGCCAGATGTCGGGACTCCGTTGCCGACCGCGGACCAGCTGCCCAGCCCGCGACTGCGCTTCGCGTGCAACCCGCACATGTCCGGCCACGACGGCGGACACGAAACGAATCTGAGACGGATGGCGACCGAGGGGATCCGCCTGGTTGGCCGTTTCGAGGGGGCCGACGGAGCGATCGCCCGGTTCGCGTCGGACCTCGCCGCCAACCTCGACTTCGCCGACGGATTCTTCGCGAAGCAGTTCCGGGAGGCGTGCGACACGTTCGCCGTGCGGACGGGTACCGACCTGCCCGCCGGGGAGGTCGATCAGTTCGACTACCAGCCGCCCGAGGTGTCCGAACTCGACCTCGACGCCGAGGGCATCTCGACAGTCCTCTGGACAAGCGGCTACCGCCCGGCACTCAACTGGATCGAACTCCCGATCTTCGACGAGTTCGGACTACCGCGGACGAAGAGCGGAGTCAGCGAGGTCGCGGGCCTGTCGTTCATCGGGTTGCCGTGGCAGCACGACATGGGCTCGGCGAACCTCGTCGGGATGGCCCGCGACGCGGCTCACATCGCCGAGAGTTGGGAGGAATGACGCCACGAGTGAATCCCGGAGCGTGGTGTCAGCAACGGTTTTGAAGAGAGGCGCCGCCTCAGTCGAGTTCGATGCTGGATTTGGCCGGGTCGCCGGCAGCGGCCGATACGCTGGCGCAGACTCCTGAATCGAAGCCGTGGCGGGCGAGCAGTGCATACGCCCGCTGGCGTCGCTGGCGCGGATCCGCGACCCGCGCGAGGGCCCGCTCGTAGCGCGCGAGCAGGCGTTCCGCAGCCACGGCGTCCGGTCCGCGACCATCGTCGCCGGCCTCCGCGGCCGCTCGGCGTTCCTCGAGCAACTCGGTCACGATTGCCCCGTCAACGCCCTTCAGGCTGAGTTCCCGGCGGAGGGCGATCTCGCCACGCGGCCGGGCCCGATCGCGCGACTCCAGCCACGCTCGCCCGAACGTCTCGTCGTCGAGCATCCCGAGCTCGGTCAGGCGGGTGACGGCGCTCTCGATCAGCTCCGAGCGATAGCCGGCCCGTCCGAGCCGGCGCCGGACCTCGGCGACCGACCGCGCGCGGGCCTCGAGGAAGCGCGCAGCCGCCTCGAGGACGATCGCCGGATCGTCGACGCCGGCGCGCCGATCGCGGCCCTCCGAAAACGACTCCTTCGGACGCCGGGCCGGCATGGACCTACTCGGCCTCGGAGATGCCCTCGACCGGGAGGTCGACTTCCTTGATCTTGCCGCGAATCTTCGCGTCGATGATTGCGGCGATGTCGGGGTTCGCCCGCAGGAAGTCCTTCGACGCCTCGCGTCCCTGGCCGAGGCGCGTCTCCTCGAAGTTGAACCACGCGCCGGTCTTGCTGACGACGCTCATCGCGACACCGACATCGAGCAGGCCGCCTTCCTTGGACACGCCCTCGCCGTAC
>JBKJOK010000147.1:0-1843 GCA_046595595.1 Candidatus Limnocylindrales bacterium | reverse complement strand
GAGTGGGCCGCGTCCGGGCTGTGTTGCCGCGCGGAATCGCTCCGCTGCGCAGGCCGGTCTGGGATGCTCGGGATGATACGCCCCGTTGCGGGCCGCGTCAATGAATCTGCGAGAGGTCGGACCGGATCGCGGCCGACAGCACGGTGGTCTTGCTCATTTGAGCGGTTGACTTGGCATTCGTGCAGTTCGTATCCTTCACGGCGTGCCAGCCGACCCACGGATTCTGCGGACCGCGCCCGTCGCCGACGCGATCCGGGCGACGCGGCTGATCGCCGTCCTCCGCCGGATCGAGCCGCGCGATCGCCTCCTCGCCCTCGTCGACGATCTGCTCGAGGCGGGTGTCCGGATCTTCGAGATCACATTCGACGCGAGCGACGCGGCCGCCGACCTCGCCGCCGTCCGGGCGCGCGTGGCGTCCGACGGGTGGGTCGGGGCCGGGACCGTCCGGACCCCCGAACAGCTCCGGACGGCGATCGACGCCGGCGCCGACTTCGGGGTCAGCCCGCTCCTTGACGCGGCGATTCTCGGCGCGGCGCTCGACGCAGGTCTGCCGTTCGTGCCCGGCGCCTACACGCCGACCGAGGTCGATGCCGCGTGGCGGGCCGGGGCCACGTTCGTCAAGCTCTTTCCCGCCTCCTCACTCGGGCCGAGCCACGTCCGCGAGCTGCGCGGTCCGCTGGCCGAGATCGAGACGATCGCGACCGGCGGGGTGGACCACAAGAATGCGGCGTCCTACCTCGAGGCCGGGGCCGTCGGCGTCGGCGTCGGGTCAGCGCTCCAGCGGATGACCGCCGACGAGCGGCACGCCCTCGTCGAGTGCTGCGGGGCCCGCGCGGTGAGCCGATGACGACCGAACGCGAGACCCGGCACGACGCCGTCCGCGATGGCGAGGATCTCCTCGGCCGAGTCGCCCGGCTCTTCTTCGAGCGCCAGGTGACGAAGGTCGAGATCGCGAGCCGCCTCGGGATCTCGCGATTCCGGGTCGCCCGGCTGCTCGATCGGGCGCTCGCCGAGGGAATCGTCCGGATCGAGTTCCGCGATACGCCGGCCCAGGATCGGGCGCTCGGCCGCCGCGTCGCCGAGCAGTTCGGGATCGGGCGCTGCGTCGTGGCCGCCGTCGACGATGACACGGCCGTGGCTCGCCTGGGCGCAGAGGTCGTCGACGGCCTGCTCGATCCGGGCGACGCGATCGGGATCGCATGGGGCTCCACGATCGCCCGGGTCGTGCGGGCGATCCCCACGCGCGACGACTCGACGATCGATGTCGTCCAGCTCGCCGGGAGCTCGACCTCGCTCGACGCGAACGAGGACCCGGGCGACCTGACCCGCGTCCTCGCCGAGCGGCTCGGGGCGCGCCATCACCGGATCCACGCCCCGGCGTTCGTCGAGTCGGCCGACCTGCGCGGTGCGCTGATCCGCCAGCCGGAGGTCGCGGCCGCGGTCGAGCGGTTCGACCGGCTCGACGTGGCCCTCCTCGGCATCGGCGCATTCGCGGCCACCGGGGCCGACGGCGCCGGCGATCGGGCGGCCAGCTCGTCGCTGCTCCGGTCCGGGGCGTTGACGGCGGCGGAGGCGGACGGACTGGCCCGGCTCGGCGCGGTCGGCGACCTGATCGTCCACCCGTTCACGACCGACGGCCGGTTCGTGGCCGCGGACCTGGCAGATCGGGCGATCGCGATCTCGATCGACCAGCTGCGGTCGGTTCCAACGGTGGTCGCCGTGGCGTCGGGAGCCGCCAAGGTCGAGGCGATCCGCGGGGCGCTGACGACGGGTGTCGTCGGGGTGCTCGTCACCGACGCCGCGACCGCCGCGGGGCTCCTCGCGTGAACCGGCTCGCCGATCG
>JBKJOK010000144.1:0-10616 GCA_046595595.1 Candidatus Limnocylindrales bacterium | reverse complement strand
GAGTGGGCCGCGTCCGGGCTGTGTTGCCGCGCGGAATCGCTCCGCTGCGCAGGCCGGTCTGGGATGCTCGGGATGATACGCCCCGTTGCGGGCCGCGTCAATGAATCTGCGAGAGGTTGTCGAGGGACAGCGATTCCGTCCGAGCTAAGCGGACAGCGACTTTGTCACTCTCGTTGCCATGGAGACGAGGGAGACGATCAGCTTGGACAGTCGAGCCCAGCAGCGCCTGTATGTCCTGAACCACCTGCTCGCCGGCGAGGTGACGATCGAGCAGTCCGCCGCCATCCTGCGACTGTCGACGCGTCAGGTCCGTCGACTCGTCGATCGATACCGGAGCGACGGCGCGACGGCGCTCGTCCACGGCAACCGGGATCGAGTGCCGATCAACCGGACCGACCCCGCGATCCGCGCCCGCCTGGTCGAACTGGCCACGACCGAGTACGCCGGGTTCAACCCGGTCCACCTCGCGGAGACCCTGGCCGAGGAGGGCCACACCGAGCTGGCCGTCTCGGCCCGGACCATTCGGCGGCTGATGGCCGAGGCCGGGCGGGCGTTGCCCCGGACGCGTCGACCGGCCCGTCATCGAGCCCGGCGGGAGCGGATGCCGCGGGCCGGCATGCTTCTCCAGACCGACGGCAGCCGGCATGACTGGCTCGAGGGCCGGGGTCCGATGCTGACCCTCGTCGCGGCCATCGACGACGCCACCGGGATCGTCACCGCGGCGACCTTCCGCGACGCCGAGGACGCCGCCGGCTATCTCGAGGTCTTCCGCCGCACCGTCGAGCGGTACGGTCGACCGCTGGCGGTCTACTCCGACCGGCACCCGATCTTCACCAAGGATCCGAACCGCCCGCCGACGCTCGCCGAGCAGCTCGCCGGCAAGCGCAGCTTCACCCAGGTCGGACGAGCCCTCGACGAGGCGACCATCGCCTGGATCGGGGCGAGCAGCCCGCAGGCCAAGGGCCGGGTCGAGCGCCTGTGGGGAACCAAGCAGGACCGGCTGGTGTCCGAGCTGCGCCGGGCCGGGGCGTCGACGATCGAGGCGGCCAACATCGTGCTCGCCCGCTACCTGCCCCGCCACAACCGCCGGTTCGCCATCGCGCCCGCGGATCCGGAGCCCGCCTGGCGAGCGTGGCCCGACGAGCTCGACCTCGATGGCGTGTTCGGGTTCTGCTATCCGCGCCGGGTGGCCAACGATGCGACCCTCGCCTGGGCCGGCTCGAGCCTCGCCCTGCCGCGGCGGGCCGACGGCCGCAGCTGGGCCGGCCGGACGGTCATCGTCGAGGAGCGCCTCGACGGCAGTCTGTGGGTCGGCGCCGACGGGACCCACCAGCGCCTGACCGAGGCGCCGCCTGTGGCGCCCGTGCTGCGGGCGCGCAAGCTTGAGCGGATCGAGCCCGACGGGCCGGAACCGATGACGCCGGTCACCGCCGACCCCGTCCCGCCAGCGCCGGCGGTGTCATCGTCACGGCCGATCCATCCCTGGCGGCGGTACCCTGCGGTCAGACCACGGTGACAAAGTCGCTGGCCGCTTACCGGTCAGAGTCGCTGTCCCTCGACATGGTCAAATTCGCATGAGAGTCCGGCTCGCCCGTACGGACGCGTCCATGCACCGGCCAGATCCCCACCCACGGACCGCGAGGCCCGCTGCTCGCCTCACCGGGGCTGCCCGCCCCGAACCGCCAAACGCGATCGGAGTGGTCACGAGCGTTCCGGCCCGAATCGAGGCGCCAATCAGACCCGGCGTTCCGCTGGTGGTGATCTGGACCGATGTCCTTGATCCAAGCCGAGGCGTCAGGAACGCCGGCTGTACCCTCCACGAATGGAGCGAGGCCCGACCGACGCCGTGGACCGTCTGTTCATCAATTCGGAGCCGTATCGACACGGCCTGCCGGAGGGCACTTTCCCGGACTCCAGCCCTCTCGACTCGTTTCCAATCGTCGATGACCTTCGGGTGCTGCCAGTCCCAGATCTCACAGGTCACTTCGGCGTCCACATGCGGTGGGTGAGCGACGCGCACGGGGTGACCGCGGTGTTTCCCTGGTGGGATCACCTCGAGCGCGATCGCGACCGCCAGCTGATCGTGCCCGGCGACTTCCCGGTCGGCTCGCTTGCGGCACCTTTCGTCCACGCTGACCACGATTGGGGCATCCGGATCTGGCTGGAGGGTTCCTGGGTCTGCGTCGTCCACGACGGCGGAGGCGGCTGGACCACCTGGTTCCGCGTACCCCTTGACGTCTTCACCGCCGCGTGGCGGGCCGGCATCGCCCGCATCCGAATGACCTACGCCCCACTCTCGCCGGAGTCTGTGGCCCCGAGGCGAGCGGCGGGCCATCCCGACTGACGGCCTCGCCTATCGCGTCGGGGTCGGGATCCGGAGGCGGTAGCCGGGTCGGACGTTGGCCGGGTCTCCGAGGTCGGGGTTCATGTCGAGGACCCGCTCGTACGACACACCGAAGTAGTTCGCGATGCTCCGCAGGTTGTCACCCGAGCGGATCACATAGATCCAGCAATCCGACGTGTTGAGGCACCGGGTCAGGAGCGCGTACCGGTCGCTCGATGGAGCGGGGGTCGCGGTTCGTGTCGAGGTCGGGGTCGGCGTGACGACCGGAGTGGCGGCGGGGGTCGCCGTCGGTGGCGCCGTCGGCTCGGGAGTCGGGCTCGGGCTCGGCGAGGCCGGGACGCCCGGCGATGGAGTCGCGTCCGGCGTCGGGCTCGGCGAAGCAATCGGGGCGACCGCCACGAGCGACGACTGGGGCGACCGGAGCGGCAGATCGAAGCCGCCGCGGACGACGAGGAATCCGAACGAGGCAGCGAGCGCGGCCACGAGCACGATCGACGCGCCGATCACGGCCGTGGAGATCGGCTCGCGGACGGGCTTCGGCGCCTCCGCACCCGCCAGGAGCAGGCCGCGCAGGTAGCGCGGACAGTTGACGTGGGCAGCGGTCAGACAGACCAGCTCCTGCTGGCGGCTCGACTGGGGCACCGGCTCGACCATCGCCACGCAGCGATTCGCGGGATCGACGACCAGACCCGGATCCAGCGCACCGTCCTCGGCCTCGCGCAGCAGGAATCGACAGCTCGGCTGGATGATCGAGGGGTCGTGCGTGCGGGCGGAACGGAACGGGCCGGCCATCGACGTGGCCCGCCGGCCGCCCGAGGCGGCGCCTTCCTCGACGTCCTCCACGGGCCCTCCGCGCTCGACCGACATGGACGGCGCGGAGTCTAGTACGTTTGGCGTGTTGCCGTGGCGCTCGTCACGGTGGTACATTCCGCCGCCAGATCGAGCCCGCGATCGCTTTGCCCCCCACGAGGCACACCAGCCCGATGGCCCTGCAGCTCCCGACCGTCGTAATCGAGCCCGATCCGTACCGACTCGCCCCGTCGCGGATCAAGCGCTGCACGTTTCGTCGCCTCATTCAGATCGAGAGCGGCCCGGCGCGCCTGTTCGATGTCGAGTGCCTCCTGCCAGACCGGCGCCTGCCGATCCCGCTCGGCAACCTCGATGCCGCCACGCCGATCTGCAACGCCTGCACGGCCCCGCATACCTTCCGCCCCGACGAGGACTGATCGGCCCGCTGACGGGCCATCCGGGCGTTGCCACCTGCGCTCCTCGCTCACCCACATCCGAGTGCGCTCGCTGCGGTGCTCGACGGCGCCTTCGGCTGATCTCGTCATGCGCCGATCAGCGGCTGAGAACTGGAATCTGACGTCAGCGAGGCGGTCTGTACGCCGAGTTCTGTCACGACGGCTCGCGCCGTCGCGGATGGCCATCCATCTAGGCCGCCGGTTACCCGACGGCTCATGCGGCCGACCCGAGGGCTGGGCAGCGCACCTCTCCCCCGACGGGTTGCCCCGCACGGGTTGCGCCCTCCTATTTGGCCTTGCTCCGGGTGGAGTTTGCCGCGTTTCACTCCGTCGCCGGCTTGCGCCGCCGACGGCATCGTCACTGTGGCACTGGTCCTCGTCTCACGACGGACGGGCGTTACCCGCCACCCTGCGCTGGGGAGCTCGGACGTTCCTCACGCCATGAACGGGGTTGCCCCCGACGGACGCGCGGCCATCCGACCGCCTCGCTGACCCGCCGAGTCTACCCGAGGCCGGGCGCGGGCTCGAAGACCAGCCGCGCTCCGGGGCCTGCCACGACGAGTCGACCTTCGCTGTCCAGGCTGGCTGCGACCGCGCCCCGAAGGGCGGCGAAGTAGGCGTTCTCGAGGTCGCCCCGGCCTGGCTCGACGCAGGCTCGCTTCGTCGAGCCCAGGTCGCCGATGCGCAATGACCCGGTGGCGGGATCGAACGTGTATGACCCGTTGAAGGCGTTGCAGCCGCCGTTGCCCGAGATGTCCGAGCGCGCGAACGCCAGGGTCACGTCGGGACCGAGCGGCGGACGCAGATCCTGGATCGCGACGAGCCGCCATGTCGTTCCCGCCAGGCCCGCCGGCGGCGAGCCGGACGGCGCGCTCGACGGGATCGCGGACGGCTCGAGCGTGCAGCCCGTCAGGCCGAGGGCGAGGATCGCGGTCACGAGCAGCAACGGAAGGCGATGGAGTCCCACAATCAGCCGGTCGGGTTCGGGCGGGCGGCGTCGATGAGCCGGATCTCGCCCGCCGGGCCGCTGAGGACCAGGTGCCCGAGGGCATCCACGGACACGAGGTTCACCCCGCCGAGCGTCCGCATGAAGGCGGTCTCGAGCTCGTTGCGCCGCGCCTCCAGGCAGGCCATGGCCGTCATCGCGAGATCGCCGAACGCGATCGCCCCGGTCCGGTCGTAGCGGTAGGTCCCGCTGAAGGTGTTGCACCCGCCGGAGCCCTTCGCGGTCGTCGCGTCGAACGCGATCGCCGGCTCGCTCCCGGCCGGCGGCCGCTGGCCGGCGATCGAGACGACCCGCCAGGCCGTGCCGGCAAGCGTCGCCGGATGGCCGTCAACGGGCGTTGGGTCGGGATCGTCCGCGCCACACGCCGCGAGCACGACCCCGAGGAGCAGGACGAGGATGCCGAGGCGGAGCGGGGTCGATCGGGGCGTCATGGCCCGAGGACGACGACCCTGCGACTCAGGTTCCCGGCCGGATGACGACGACGGCCGGCCCGCCGGCCGCGACCCGGTCGATCGCCTCGTTGCAGAGCGCGTCCGCGACGGAGTTCTGGGCCCGCGGGACGTGCGTCGCCGACCAGCGATCGAAGCCGCGGAGGGTCCGCCGCGAGGTCTCCCAGAGTGGGATCAGCTTCGCGTCCTTGACCCGCCAGCGGCCGGCCAGCTGCTCGACGATCAGCTTCGAGTCGAGGAGCATCACGACCTCGCGCGCCCCCAGCTCCGCCGCCAACGCAAGTCCGCGCACGACCGCGGTGTACTCGGCGACGTTGTTCGTCTGGTGGCCGAGGAACTCCGAGATCGAGGCGTCCGGCCGCGCTCGCGGGTCACGCGCGTCAGCCCGGGCGAGATCGATCAGGGCCGCCCCCGCCGAGGCGGGCCCAGGATTGCCGCGAGCCGCGCCATCGGTTCGGAGCACGTAGCCTCGGGCCCGCGCCGGCCCGCCGCCGGCCGGACTCTCCTCCCCCGTCGCGGCCATGTCGGGGAAGAGCGTGTGGCTCAGGTCTGCCGCTCCACGATCGCCGAGCTGACCTCGAGGATCGCCTGGGTGATGTGAATCCCGCGGGGGCAGGCATCGGTGCAGTTGAAGATCGTCCGGCAACGCCAGACGCCGTCCTTGTCGGCGAGGATCTCGAGCCGCTCGTCGCCGCCCTCGTCGCGCGAGTCGAAGATGAACCGATGGGCGTTGACGATCGCGGCCGGCCCCACGTACGACGGCTGAGCCCAGAACGACGGGCACGACGAGGTGCACGCGGCGCACAGGATGCACTTGGTCGTGTCGTCGTAGCGGGCCCGCTCCTCGGGGCTCTGGATCCGCTCGCGGGCCGGGGCCGGCGTCTCGTCGATCAGGAACGGCTGGACGCTCCGGAGCTTGGCGAAGAACCCGTCCATGTCGACGATCAGGTCCTTGATCACCGGCAGCCCGGGCAGCGGCGCGATCGTGATCCGGCGCTTGCCGAGCTGCTCGACCCGGACCTTGCAGGCAAGGCGGTTGCGGCCGTTCACGAGCATCGCGTCCGAGCCGCACACGCCGTGGGCGCACGAACGCCGGAACGTCAGCGTTCCGTCCTGCTCGTACTTGACCCGATGGAGCAGGTCGAGGACGCGGTCGGCCTTCGGGTCGGACTCGACGACGTACGACTCCCAGTGCGGCTTGGTGTCGCGCTCGGGGTCGTAGCGAAGGATGCGGAGGTCGACCTGCATGGTGGCTTCGGGCTCTCCGGGTTCAGTAGGTTCGCGGCTTCGGCTGGAACTGGGTGATCGTGACCGGCTTGTAGGTGAGTTGGGGATGGCCGCCGCCCGGCCCGCGGGTGGCGAGGCTGTGGCTCAGGAAGTTGACGTCGTCGCGATCGGGGTAGTCCTCGCGGGCATGGGCGCCGCGGCTCTCCCTGCGGTTCAGCGCGGCGACCACGGTGGTCTCGGCGCAGTCGAGGAGGTACCCGATCTCACGCGCCTCGAGGAGGTCGGTGTTGAAGACCGAGCCCTGGTCGGCGATCCCGACCTTGGCGTAGCGCTGCTTGAGATCGCGGACCTTCGGCAGGGCGGCCGACAGGAGCGCCTCGTCGCGGTAGACCCCGACGTTGTCCATCATCACGTTCGCGAGCTCGGTCCGGATCCGGGCCGCGTTCTCGCCCTTCACGTTGGCCTTGAGGGCGGTCATCTCGGCACGAACCGGGTCCTCGACGTCGCGCCCGAGCTCGGGCATCCCGACGCCCTTGACGTCGAGCGCCATCTGGCGACCGGCCCGCCGCCCGAACACGAGCAGGTCGACGAGCGAGTTCGTCCCGAGCCGGTTCGCGCCATGGACGCTGACGCAGGCGCACTCGCCGGCGGCGTACAGCCCGGGCACGACCGTCGCGGCGGCGTCGCGGGTGACCCGGGCCTGGACATCGGTCGGGATGCCGCCCATCGCGTAGTGGGCGGTCGGCTGGATCGGGACCGGCTCGCTGATCGGCTCCACGCCGAGATAGACCCGGGCGAACTCGGTGATGTCGGGGATCTTCTCCTCGATCAGCTTGGCGCCGAGGTGCCGGACGTCGAGGTACACGTAGTCCTTGCCGCCGATCCCCTTGCCGTCGCGGATCTCGAGGTAGATCGAGCGCGAGACGACGTCGCGCGGGGCGAGGTCCTTCATCGTCGGCGCGTAGCGGGCCATGAACGCCTCGCCCTCGCCGTTGAGCAAGATCCCGCCTTCGCCGCGAGCCGCTTCGGACAGCAGGATCCCGATCCCGTAGATCCCGGTCGGGTGGAACTGGTAGAACTCCATGTCCTGCATCGGGATTCCGTGGCGGTAGGCCAGGGCAACGCCGTCGCCGGTCAGCGACCAGGCGTTGGACGTGATCCGGAACATCCGCCCGAAGCCGCCGGTCGCGAGCATCACGGCCTTGGCCCGGAAGGTGTGCATCTCGCCGTCGGCGATCCGGTACGCGACGGCGCCGGCCGCCCTGCCGCCGGAGCCCAGGTCGCCGCCCTCCGAGAGCAGGTCGACGACGTGGTACTCGTCGTAGAACTTCACGCCGTACTTGATGCACTGCTGATAGAGGGTCTGGAGGATCATGTGACCCGTCCGGTCGGCCGCGAAGCACGACCGGCGCACCGGGCCTTCGCCGTAGTTCCGGGTGTGGCCGCCGAACCGGCGCTGGTCGATCCGGCCGTCGGGCGTGCGGTTGAACGGCAGGCCCATGTGCTCGAGCTCGATCACGGTCTCGATCGCCTCGCGAGCCAGGATCTCCGCCGCGTCCTGGTCGACGAGGTAGTCGCCGCCCTTGATCGTGTCGAACATGTGCCACTCCCAGTGGTCCTCCTCCTGGTTGCCCAGGGCGGCGCACACCCCGCCCTGCGCGGCGCCGGTGTGGGAGCGGGTCGGATAGAGCTTCGTCAGGACGGCGGCGTCGACCCCGGCCTTCGCCAGCTCGAGCGCCGCCCAGAGCCCTGCCCCGCCGGCGCCGACGATGATCGCGTCGTGGTCGATTCGCACGTCAGCCGGTCGCCACGGGCACGCCGACGCTCGGCGCCGTCACGAGGACGACCGTGCCCATCAGGAACAGGGTGATCGCAAGGAGGTAGAGGCCCATCGTCAGCACGGTTCGGAGACCGCCCCGAGTGTAGTCGCCGACGATCGTCCGGACGCCCATGAACGCGTGGAAGACGACAAACAGGAGCATCAGCCAGTCGGCCGTCCGGACCGACAGGTTGGCCCAGCGCTCATTGATGAAGCTCGCGGTCTGGTCGGCCGGGTCGTACAGGACATGGACGATGACATAGTGGCTGAGGGCAAGCACGAACAGGCCGAGCCCGGTCAGGCGCATCAGGTACCAGACCGCGAGCTCGAAGCCGCCGCCGGGCCGAGCCCGGCTGCCCGACCGACCGTTGATTCGGCGCGGGGCGCTCACGGCCGACCCTCCCAGATCGGCTTGAGGATCACGTACGCGATGGGCACGCCAACCATCGCGAAGATCACCCAGTTCGCGTACCAGATCTGGCGATGCCAGCGGGTCATTGCCGGCCAGAAGTCCATGATCACGATCCGCAGGCCGTTCAGGGCGTGGTACAGCAGCGCCGCACCGAGGAGCGCCTCCCCGATCCGCCCGAGCGGGCTGGCGTAGATGACAAGCAGCTCGTCGTAGAGCGTGGGGTTCGCACCGGACAGCCAGATGTCGAAGACGTGGAGGACGATGAAGACCCAGATCGCGAGCCCGGAGACGCGGTGGAAGGCCCACGCGATCATCCCTTCGGAGCCGCGGTAGCGGAGCATCATCGGATCGGGTCGGTCCTGGACACGCGGCCGGGCGCGGTCAGTTCGACGCGCCGGCGCCGCCGGCGGTCAACGCCGAGGCCGTGGTCGCCGGGCTCGCGCCCAGGCGTTCGATGATCGCGTCGGCGTACTCGCTCGTCCCGGCCTCGCCGCCGAGGTCGTAGGTCGTTCGTCGCCCGTCCGCGATCACCTCGCGCAGGGCGGTCTCGACCCGCTCGGCCGCCGCCTGCTCGCCGAGGTGGCGGAGCATCAGGACGCCGCTCAGGATCAGGGCGGTCGGGTTGGCCTTGTTCAGGCCAGCGTACTTCGGGGCAGAGCCGTGGACTGGCTCGAACACCGCCGCATCGGTTCCGATGTTCGCCCCCGGGGCGACCCCGAGCCCGCCGACCAGCCCGGCACACAGGTCGCTCACGATGTCGCCGTACAGGTTCGGCAGGACAAGGACGTCGTACAGGTCCGGCTTCTGGACGAGCTGCATGCACATGTTGTCGACGATCCGGTCCTCGAACTCGATCCGGCCGTCGTAGGCCGCGGCAACGGTCCGACAGCTCTCGAGGAACAGCCCATCGGACAGCTTCATGATGTTCGCCTTGTGGACCGCGGTGACCTTCCGTCGGCCGTTGGCGATCGCGTACTCGAAGGCGTAGCGGGCGATCCGCTCCGAGGCGGCCCGGGTGATGATCTTGATGCTCTCAGCGGCATCGGGGCCGACCATGTGCTCGATCCCGCCGTAGAGGTCCTCGGTGTTCTCGCGGACGATGACGAGATCGACATCCTCGTAGCGGGTCTCGAGGCCCTTCATCGAGCGCGCCGGGCGGACGTTGGCGTACAGCCCGAGCGCCTGGCGGAGCGTGACGTTGGCGCTCCGGAAGCCACCGCCGACGGGCGTCGTGATCGGGCCCTTGAGCGCGACCTTGTTGCGCCGGATCGACTCGAGAACCGGCTCCGGGAGCGGCGTGCCGTGCTCGGCGATCATCGCCTCGCCGGCCTCCTGGACCTCCCACTCGAACGCCACCCCGGTCGCTTCGAGGACGCGGCGGGTCGCCTCCGCCAGCTCCGGACCGATGCCGTCGCCGGGGATCAGGGTCACGCGATGGGCCATGCGGCCATTCTAGCCGGGCGACTGGCGCGGCGACGGCCGGCCGCCAGAGGGGCGGACTGGGCGGATCGAGATACGGCTCCCGTTACCGGAAGTCACCTCAGCACGCTCAGCCGCGCCGGAGTCCTGACTTGATCACGCTCGCTGCTATCGATTTCGATACACCACCTGTATCGGCGCGCCTCAGTTGATCGGCGATCCAGGCGATGAATGTCACTCGTTCCGATTTCCGCGACGGCCCCGCCGCGCGGTACCATTCACGCCCCGCACCGCTCCTCCGGAGCCCATTCCGCCCAGCGCAGGAGCCACGTCCGCCCGTGATGACCCACGCGTGAAGATCCAGGAAGCCGACGCCAAGTCGCTGCTCGTGGCCCAGGGCCTGCCGGTCCCTGCCTGGGAGGTCGCCCACACCGCGGCCAAGGCTCGCGAAGCCGCCGAGCGATTCTTCGCCGAGGGCGCCCAGCAGGTCGTGATCAAGGCCCAGGTCCTCGTCGGCGGCCGGGGCAAAGCCGGCGGGGTGAAGCTGGCCGGCTTCGCCGAGCAGGCCGAGCTCGTCGCCCAGGCCATCCTCGAGCTCGAGATCAAGGGGATCCCGGTCCGCAAGGTCCTCGTCGGGCCGGCCGCGGACATCGCGAAGGAGTTCTACCTGTCGGCCGTCCTCGATCGGGCCAGCCG
>JBKJOK010000087.1:0-2089 GCA_046595595.1 Candidatus Limnocylindrales bacterium | reverse complement strand
CGCGCCGCTGATCCTGCCCACGCATCAGATCACGATGAATGAGCGTGGACCGATTCCCCAAGGGACGAATCGACGTCGTCCGGGCGATTTGACCGTGCTTGTTCGTGGCGGATTGATCCAGGGGACGCATCAACGAACGCGGGACCGGGCGGAGCGAACGAGGCTCCCCATAACCGCCGGTGAAGCGGCCTCGGTCATGCTTGGGCGATGTCGCCCGCTGCCCGGATCTCGGGCCGGCTCCTGGACCTGGCGTTCCCGGCCCGCTGCGCCGGTTGCGGCCGCGAGGGTAGCGCGATCTGCGACGCGTGCCGACCCGCCCTCGACGTCCGGCTCGACCAGCCGGCCGGCGTTCCGATCGGGTTGCCCTCGACGGTTCCGGCCGGAATCCTCCAGCTCGAGTGGTGCGCCCCGTTCGGAGGGGTCGTGCGACGTGCGCTGCACGAGCTGAAGTACGGTGGCGAGACGCGTCTCGCCGTTCCGCTGGGCCAGGCGATCGCGCGACGCTGGACACGAGTCGCCGCCGGTGGCGACGTGCTGGTGCCGGTCCCCGTCCATGCCGACCGGGCGCGTCGGCGCGGCTACGACCAGGCGGAGCTCCTCGCCCGGGCTGCCGCCGCGGAGCTCGGCCTGCCGTGCGCTCCGATTCTCGAGCGGACGCGGGCGACGATCGCCCAGTTCGACCTGGATCGCTCGACGCGGGCAACCAATGTCCACGGCGCGTTTCAGTTGCGGCCGCGAACCGGAGGTGGGGCCACGGGCGCGGCGGCCCATCCCCTGGCCGGCCGCTGGATCGTCCTCGTCGACGACGTGGTCACGACGGGTGCGACCCTGTCCGCGTGCGCTGCGCCGCTCGTTTCCGCCGGCGCGATCGGCGTCTCCGCGGTGACAGTCGCCCGCGAACGCTGACCACCCGAGACGCTGGCGGCGGCGACCGTCCCGACCCCATCCGGAGCATCGAGACCATCCGGAGGGTCCCGGCCGGACCGGGTGTAGAATCGGTTCGTCGGCGGCCCGCCCCGTCGAGCCGCCCTCCAGACCATCCCGTTCCGCCGCGCGCGAGGCCATCCGCCTCGGGAGGTGACCGTGAGGACGATCGTCAAGGGCAAGAATTTCGACGTCCCCGACTACGTCCGCGAGTACACCGAGCGCAAGATCGCACGGCTCGAGCGGATCCTGGACGATCGGAGCGATGCCCTCGTCGAGCTTTCGGTCGAGCAGCATCGCAGCGCAGCCGTCTCGCACATCGTCGAGGTCAGCCTCGTCATCGACGGCAAGGCGCTCCGGACCCACGCCGCCGGGCCGACCCACCACGAAGGCGTCGACGAGGTCGTCGACAAACTCGAACGGCGGGCCGTCGATCATCGCGAGAAGCCGCGCGTCCGATCCCGGCCTGACGAGGAGAAGAACCTCCTCCGGAAGATCGCTGACGGCACCTCGGAGCCCGGTCGCGAGGTCCGGATCGTGAAGACGAAGCGCTTCGCGATCGAGCCGATGTTCGAGGAGGATGCCGCCGCCCGGATGGACGAGCTGGGCCACCAGTTCTTCGTCTACGTCGATGCCGAGAGCGAGCGCGTCCAGGTCCTGTACCGGCGCCGGGATGGCGACCTTGGGGTGATCGCGCCGGTCGTCGGGGGCGAGTACACCAAGGGTCGATCATCCGGCCGCGCGAACGGACGCCACTGACGCTCGTGCGTCAGTCGGCGCGTTGCAGGCCCGTCGTCAGGTCGCGGTCTCGTCCCCGATCGGTCGGGCCCGACGGTAGATGCCGGCCTCGCGGACCATCAGTCGTCCATCGACGAGGTACCGGCGGAGTGCCGCGACGTCGGGATGGAGAAGCGCGAGGCGCATGTTGACCTCCTTCTCCTCGTAGGCGCGATCCTCGGGGAAGCAGCGATCGAGGATCATCGGCAGGAGCAAGTCGCGCTTGCCTGACTTCGCCGGGATCGAGATGAGCCGGTCGTCGCGGAGAAAAGCCCGGGCGACCTTCTCGCGCTCCGTGAGGCGGCGCTCGGTCAGGCGGCGCTCGGTCAGGCGGCGCTCGGTCAGGCGGCGCTCGGTCAGGCGGCGCTCGGTCAGGCGGCGCTCGGTC
>JBKJOK010000021.1:0-22094 GCA_046595595.1 Candidatus Limnocylindrales bacterium | reverse complement strand
AAGGTCCGCAAGCCGCTGCCGCCCTGTCCGGACAAGGACGGCGGGCCGCCAGGTCATCGCAAGGTGACGCCGCCGCCGACCCGACCGTGCGGCAACGGCGGCGACCAGGCCAGCACCAACGGCAAGGGCAACGGCAGCGGCATCGTGCTCGTCCTGCCGCTCGGACTCGGTGCCCTCGTGGCGACGGCTCGAGGCCGGATCGTCCGCTCGGGTCGGACCCTCGGCAGCCGGCGCCGACGCTCAGGTGGCCGCGGCCCAGCCTGACCTGCGGTCGGGTGCTGACGGGAGAAACAGCAGCAGGCCGCTCCGGGGGGATCGAAGCGGCCCGCTGAACGATCACCTGCCCGAGTGATCGGTGGGTTGCCGTTGAGGAAACCCGCACCGCGATTGTTGGCTCGGGCCGGCCGTTGCGCATCACCAAACCGACGTAATCGCAGTCGGCCGGTCGGCCCGCCCAGGTGAAGCGTCCGGAACGGTGGTCGCCGGGGTCTCGGCTACCATCGGGCCATGCCCAAGCTCGCTTGCTGGTCGTGCGGTCGCCAGATCTACACGGTGGCGCCGCTCGAGTCGCTCTTCCGCGAGGAACGCCGCTGTCCGCGCTGTGGCGCCTTCCTCAATTCGGAGCGGCGCGACCTCGACCGGCGGTCGTACATTCGCCGCCAGAATCCGGACGAAGATCCGGGGCCGCCAGCCGACGACGGCGAACGCCGGGCGGACCAACGGCGCACCGGCCGACGACGGAGGGCACCCGGCTCGTAGCCCGCCGGCCCGGGGGTCCCGGTCAGCCTTGCGCGGGCGGCGCGTCCTCGGGGCGGGGCGGCTCGACCAGGCGGTAGCGGAGCGCGAATGCGACCGCCTCGAGCTTGGAGTGAACCCGGAGCTTGCCCATGATGTTCTGGACGTGGGTTCGGAGCGTGTTCGGGGCGATGAACAGGCGCTCGCAGATGTCGGGCGTGGACAGGCCCTCGGTCAGGGCTCGCAGGACCTCCAGCTCGCGCGGCGTCAGCGGCTCGACCGTCCGCCGCTCGTCGCCCCGTTCGCGCGCAACCGCCACCCGCCGCGCGATCTCCACGATCACCGAGCGCGGCAGGAGGATCTCGCCCGCGTGCGCCTCGCGGACGGCCTTCACGACGTCCTCGGCCGCCCGATCCTTGGTCATGTAGCCGTCGGCGCCGGCCTGGATCGACTCCAGGACCGTCTCGTCGTCCGAGATCGCGGTGACCATGACGACCCGGGCGGCAGGCCAGCGGGCCTTGATCGCACGGGTCGCCTCGGCTCCGGTGCCGTCGGGCAGGTGATAGTCCATGAGGACGACGTCGAGCCGCTCGCGGGCCATCAGCTTGGCGTCGGCCACGGTGCCGGCCACGCCCACGACCTCCATGTCGGGTTCCCGAGCAAGGAGCGCGGACAGGGCATCCGCCAGCAGCTGGTGGTCCTCGACGAACAGGACGCGGATCCGCTTCGCCTCCGAGTTCACGTGCCTCTCCCGAGTACGTCCGCATCGTCAGGCGCGACACCTTGCCGTGACGAGGATAACAGCGTCGCCGGCCCGGCTGACATACTCCGTGCGTGCACATCGCCTTCCTCGGCCTCGGCCTGATCGGCGGGTCCGTGGCCCGTGCCGCGTCCCGCGCCGGCTACGCCACGCGCGTGACCGCCTGGACTCCGGGCGGCCGCGGTCCGCGTGCCGCGGCGGCCGACGGGATCGAGGTGCCAGCATCGGCAGGGGAGGCGATCCGCGGCGCCGACTTGATCGTCCTCGCGGCGCCGCCCCTGGCGTGTCTCGGGCT
This sequence comes from Candidatus Limnocylindrales bacterium, assembly GCA_046595595.1. Lineage (GTDB taxonomy): Bacteria > Chloroflexota > Limnocylindria > Limnocylindrales > CSP1-4 > CF-46. The sequence continues at coordinate 20,304 of JBKJOK010000021.1, read as the reverse complement.
GCTCGACGACCTGGCCGGGCCCCTCGCCCACGATCTCGCGCCCGGCGCGGTCGTCACCGACGTGGCGAGCACGAAGGCCGTGATCGTCGACCGGGCGCGCGCCAATGGCCTGCGCTTCGTCGGCGGCCACCCGATGGCAGGCCGCGAGGCGAGCGGGTACAGGGCGGCGGATTTCGACCTGTTCCGCGGTCGGCCGTGGGTGATTGTGCCCGCCGAGCCGAACGACACCGCTGCCGACGATCGAGTCGTGCGCCTCGCGGCTGCCTGCGGGGCTCGGCCGGTCCGGATGTCGGCTCCCGACCACGACTCGGCGGTGGCGGCGATCAGCCATCTGCCGCTCGTCGTCTCGGCGGCCCTGGTCGAGGCGATGACCGGCCGGACTGACTGGCCGGCGTCGTCGTCCCTCGCCGCCGGCGGTTGGGCGAGCATGACCCGGCTCGCCCAGGGCGACCCGGCGATGGGCGCCGGGATCGTTGTGACCAACGCACGCGCGATCGCGGACGCTCTGCACGACCTCCAGTCGATCCTCGGCGAATGGGTCGAGCTGATCGAGGCCGGGGCCATCGACCCGTCCGAGGTCGAGCAGCGGCTCGCCGAGGCGCGTCGGCGAGCGTCGGGCCCGGGCGCGGCGGTGGCGGGCGGCGCGGTGACGGGCGACGCGGGCGACGCGGGCGACGCGGACGCGCCCGGATGAGCGACGAGCTCGTCCTCGTCGTCCCGACCGCAGACGTGGTCGCGACGCTCGGCGGGGGCGCCGCCTGGCACGGAATCCGCGATTCTCACCGGACGGACGTGGAGGACCTGATCGCCCGGCACGGTGCCTTCCATCCACGTTCGGCCATGGAGGTCGATCCGTCCTGGAAGCAGGTAATCCCGTATCCGGTCCTGCGGGACGGCGACGCCTGGTTCCTGATGAAGCGGACAAGGGCCGGCGGCGACGCCCGCCTCCACGACCGCTACTCGATCGGCGTCGGGGGCCACGTCAACCCCGGGGACGGCGGGCTCGACGGCGACCTTGGCGGGGCCCTCGCTCGGGAGTGGCACGAGGAGCTGCGAGTGGACTTCGTGCCCGACTTCCGATTTGTCGGCCTGCTCAACGACGATTCGACGCCGGTCGGGGCCGTCCATCTGGGCATCGTCTACGTCGGCGACGCAGCGGGTCGGCCGGTCGAGATCCGCGAGACCGAGAAGCTGAGCGGACGGTTCGCCTCGTCCGGCGAGGTGGCTGCCGTCGCCGATCGGCTCGAGACCTGGAGCCGGATCGCGTTCGAGTTCCTCGAGGCCGAAGCCGCGCTACGATGACCCCAGGAGGTCGTCGGTGAGCCACCATCCCGATCACCAGCGGGGGACCCAGGCCCGGATCGTCGGGGCGATCCTGATCGCCGTGGCGTGCCTGCTCGTGGCCGCGGCGCCGCTCCGGGCGGCCGAGCCAGGAGCCGTGATCGTGTTGACCGCGAGCGGCGAGGTCGACGCGGTCATGGCCGACCAGCTCCGCAACGGGATCGCCGCCGCGACCGATGCCGGAGCCCGGGCCGTGGTCATTCGCCTCGACACGCCGGGCGGCAGCCTCGTCGCCACGCAGGAGATCGTCGGGACGCTGCTCGGCGCGCCGCTGCCGACGATCGTGTGGGTCGCTCCAGCGGGCGGACTCGCGGCCAGCGCCGGGACGTTCATCACCCTCGCGGCCAACCTGGCGTTCATGGCGCCCGGCACCCGGATCGGGGCGGCGTCGCCGATCGATGCGTCGGGCAACGACATCCCGGGCGCTCTCGGCGACAAGATCCGGAACGACACGATCGCGTGGGCCACCTCGATCGCCCAGGCCCGCCACCGTCCGGCCGACTGGGCCGCCGCGACGGTCCGCGAGGCGCGTTCGTCGGCGGCGGTCGACGCGGTCGATCTCGGCGTGGTGGACGGACTCGCGTCGACGATCGCCGAGGTCGTCGCGGCCGCCGACGGACGGACCGTACAGGTCGGCGGACGGGACGTCGTCCTCGGCCTCGCCGGCGCGCCGATCGTGGAGGCGGTGACGAACCCGTTCGATGGCGTCCTCCGGCTCCTCGCCGACCCGAACGTCGCGTTTCTGCTCTTCACGTTCGGCCTGTTCGCCCTCCTGTTCGAGGTCCACAGCCCGAACGTGCTGACGGGCATCCTCGGGCTGGTCGCGATCGCCCTGGCCGCCGTCGGGTTCGTCCACCTGCCGACCGACCTGACCGGATTGCTGCTGGTCGTGATCGGCCTGATCCTGCTGGCCCTCGAGCCGGCGGTCCCCAGTCACGGACTGCTCACGATCGCCGGCGTCGCGGCGTTCGTCTTCGGCGGGTCGGCGCTCTACAGCCAGGCCGACCGGTTCGGTCCGTCGGTCCAGGTCGCGCTGCCCCTCCTCGCGATCGCCGCGGCCACGGCCGCCGGGTTTGGAGCGCTGATCACGCTGACCGCGATCCGGACGCGTTCGATGGCCAGCCCGGCCGATCCGCAGCCACAGTCGGTCGCGGTCGGGACGGTCGGCCTGATCCGCCGTCCGCTCGATCCGGTCGGGTCGCTCTACGCAGCCGGCGAGGAGTGGTCGGCGCGGGCCGCCGACGGGCGGACGCTGGCCCGCGGTGCTGCGGTCCGGGTCGTCGGCAGCGACGGACTGACCGCGATCGTCGAAGCCGAGCCATCGGGTCTACGCTGAGGGCACACATTCGAAGGAGTCCCCGTGGAAACCCCCATCGCCCTGGCGATCGTCGCCTTCATCGGCGTCGTCCTGATCGTCATCCTCTACCTGTCGGTCCGGGTGGTCCAGCAGTACGAGAAGATGATCGTCTTCCGGCTTGGTCGCACGAACGACCGCATGGTCCGCGATCCGGGCCTGCGCTTCCTCGTGCCGGTCATCGACCGGCCGGTCAAGGTCGACGTCCGAGAGCGCTTCATCGAGGTCCCGAGCCAGACCACGATCACCAAGGACAACGCCCCGATCAGCGTCGACTTCCTGATCTACTGGCGGATCGTCGACCCGCTCAAGAGCGTGGTCAACGTCGAGAACTTCGCGGGCGCCCTGCAGGGCGTGGCAACGACGACGCTGCGGGCTGTGATCGGCGACATCTCCCTCGACGAGGTCCTGTCCAAGCGCGACCAGATCAACGAGCTCCTGCGGGTCAAGCTCGACGAGCAGACCGAGCGCTGGGGCGGCAAGGTCACGACCGTCGAGATCCGCGAGATCACTCCGCCGCGTGACGTCCAGGACGCGATGAACCGGCAGCTGTCCGCCGAGCGGACGCGGCGCGCGGTCATCACCGAGTCGGAGGGCTTGCGCCAGTCGGCGATCAACGTGGCCGAAGGCCAGAAGCAGTCCGAGATCCTCAAGGCCGAGGGCGAGCGGCAGGCCGCGATTCTGCGCGCCGAGGGCTTCAGCCAGGCGCTGACCCGGATCTACGGCGCCGCCGCCGGGATCGACGAGAAGACGATGGCTCTCCAGTACCTCGAGGCATTGAAGGCCCTCGGCGCGAGCCCGGCCACGAAGTTCATCATCCCGACCGAGTTCACCAAGATGCTCGAGCCGATCGTCGGCTACGTCGGCCGGGGGATGAGCGCCGGAGCAGGCACGATCCCGCCGGCCGGCGACGGCGGCGCATCGAGCCGGTGATCGGCCGAGTCGCCAATCGGCTCCTCGACGCGCCGCGGACCGGGCCCGACGAGGCAGCCCTCACGCCCGCGCTCGATGCCCTCGGCGGGGAGGTCGTCCGGCTCCGCTCGCGTGACGGCCTGAAGCTCACCGGCCGCTGGCTGCCGGCCGAGGTGGGCCCGGTCGCAGGCGATGCGGGCCCGCCGTGGCAGCCCGATCCGTACGAGGCGATCCTCCTCCTCCACGGCTGGACGGGCTCGGTCGCCCCGGACCTTGTGGCGCTCGGTCCGACCCTGCGCCGGACGGCGGGCGTCCTTGGTCTCGACTTCCGCGGCCATGGCGGCTCGGACGACGCACCGACCACCTTCGGACTGTACGAGGTCGAGGACGTCGCGGGCGCCCTGGCCTGGCTCGGCGAGCGCGGGATCCGGCGCGTCGTCCTGGCCGGCTCGTCGATGGGCGGGATCGTCGCCATCGCCGCGATCGTCGTCCTCGGCGACGGAACGCTCGCCCAGGCCGACCTCGATCCGATGGCCCCGGCCGCGGAAGTCGGCGCGCCCCGGCCGCGGATCGTCGGGGCCGTGACCGAGGCCGTCGCTCCGGACCTCCGGATCCCGATCGCGAACCGGATGGGCCTGCCGATCGGCGGTCCGCTGCGTCGAGCCCTCGCCGGACGGATGTTCCGGTCAGCCGGCCGGCGGCTCGGCGGTGACATGCGGGCGACGGAGCCGGCCCGGATCGTGGGCCTCGTGGCCCCGCTGCCTCTGTTCCTGATCCACGGCGCGGCCGACCGCACCGTTCCGGCGGCCGACGGACGACGCCTCGCCGCCCTCGCCGGTCCCACGGCAGAGCACTGGGAGGTACCGGGCGCGGACCATGGCGAAGCACGATCGGCGGCCCCGGCGCAATGGGACGAAAGGGTGAGCCGGTTCGTCCGTCAGGCTTTCTTCGGGGCCCGCGAGGTGGTGCCTATAATCGACACGTCGGGGGAGCCGACATTCACTCCCGCTTCCGGGGGCCTGGAAGGAGACTGATGGCGGCCAAGATCCTCGTCGTCGACGACGACCCGAACGTCCAGCGACTGCTTCAGTACACGCTCAAGCAGGAAGGCTACGAGGTCGTGATCGCGTCCGACGGCGCCGAAGGCTTCCGCCTGTGGGGCGCCGAGGCGCCTGACCTGATCCTCCTCGACGTCATGCTGCCCAAGCTCGACGGCTATCAGGTCGCGACCAAGATCCGGACCGAGGAAGGCACGACCGGCCACGTCCCGATCATCATGCTGACCGCCGAGCGCGAGGTCGAGCAGAAGGTCCGCGGGCTGCGGGCCGGTGCCGACGACTACCTGATCAAGCCGTTCCACCCGGCCGAGCTCATGGCTCGGATCAAGAGCCTGCTCGCCCGGTTCGCGCCGCATGAGACGCTGGTCGGCCGGCCGCCGCTGGGCCGGGTCCTGGCGTTCTACGGGGCGAAGGGCGGGGTCGGCACGACGACGATCGCGATCAACCTGGCGATCGCCCTCCATCGCGAGCTCGGCCGCAAGGTGGCCCTCGTTGACGGCAACCTCCAGTTCGGCGACCACCGCGTCTTCCTCGACCTCGGCCTCGACAAGAAGTCGATCGTCGACATCGTGACCGCCCCGAACATCGACCAGGACCTCGTCCGGCAGGTCATGGTCAAGCACGACTCGGGCGTGGACCTGCTCCTCGCGCCCCCGTCGCCCGAGACGGCCGAGCTCGTGACCCAGGACCACATGCCGGTCATCCTCGAGCAGCTCCGGGCGCTCTACGACTACGTCCTGATCGACATCGACAAGCGCCTCGACGACATCAACCTTGGCGTCCTCGAGACCGCCGACACGATGTTCGTCGTGATGACCGCCGACCTGTCGTGCCTGAAGAACGTCCGGCTCGTGCTCGAGACGATCGGCCACCTCGGCTACGAGTCGAAGAAGGTCCAGCTCGTGCTGAACCGCTCAAACGCGTTCACCGGGATCAACGTCAAGAACGCCGAGGGTGCCCTGAAGCGGACGATCGACCACCAGGTCGTGAACGAGTACCGGGGCGCGATCAGCGCCCTGAACTCGGGTGCGCCGTTCATGTTCACGAAGGCCGACTCGCTCCTGGGGCGTTCGCTCCTGGACTTCGCCCGGGTCGTGGACAAGGCGCCAGTGGCGAACTCGGCCACGGCTTCGGTGCTTGCCCGGTAGTTGAGTCTCTACGGGCCTTCCGTGCGTCGCAGTGAGCCGCCGCCGTCAGCCGATCGGACCAGCCGCCGTGATCCGCCGCGCTTCGGGTGGCACGGGAGCGGCGGCGATGAGTGGCGGGTGATCGGCGATTGAGCGGGCGGTGAGCGCCGCCACGTAGCGTGGCCCGGTGCTCGCGACCCTCCTGTCCGCCACCCTCGTCGGTCTCGATGGCCGGATCATCCGGGTCGAGGTTGACGTCGCGCCCGGACTGCCCGGATTCACGATCGTCGGCTTGGCCGACACCGCGCTTCAGGAGGCGCGCGAGCGCGTCCGAGGGGCGATCCGGAATGCCGGATTCAGCCATCCGCCACGCCGGATCACCGTCAATCTCGGGCCAGCCGACCTGCGCAAGGCCGGCGCCTCGCTCGACCTCGCGATCGCGATCGGGATCCTGCTCGGCTCCGAGCAGGTGATCGCGGGGCCTGGCCGGCTGGCCCTGATCGGCGAGCTGTCGCTCGGCGGGGATGTCGTGACCGTGCCGGGCATCCTGCCGATGGTCGCGGCCCTCGCTCGCCGGGGTGTGGCTCGGGCCATCGTCCCGGGCGATGCCGTCGCCGAGGCTGGTCTCGTGCTGGGCATCGAGATCGTCGGGGTCGCGACGCTCCGCGAGGCAGCCGATGCGGTCCGTCGCCGAGCCCGGCGCTCGACCCGCCCGTCGCCACCCCGGGTCGAGCGGGCCGGCACGGACGGCGAGGCTGTCAAACCTGCCCGGTTCGGCGACGCGCCCAGCGCGACGACCACCTCCCGGGACGGGATCCCGGACCTGGCGGAGGTCCGCGGTCAGCTCGAGGCGCGGCGGGCGCTCGAGATCGCCCTGGCCGGCGGCCACGGCCTGCTCCTGGTCGGGCCACCCGGGTCCGGCAAGACCCTCCTCGCCCGGACGATCCCGCGCCTCCTGCCTCCGCTCGACGACGGCCAGGCGCTGGCGGCGACGATCGTCGCCTCGGTCGCCGGCGAGGGCCGGATCGATCGGCTCCGCCGCGAGGCACCGGTCCGGGCTCCGCACCACACCCTGTCGTATGCCGCGATGGTCGGCGGCGGGCCGCGCATGTCGCCGGGCGAAGTCACGCTCGCTGACCACGGCGTCCTCTTCCTCGACGAGCTGCCCGAGTTCGGACGGGACGTGCTGGAGGCGCTCCGCCAGCCGCTCGAGGATGGACATGTCTCGATCGTCCGGGTCGGTCGCGCGACACGTTTCCCGGCCCGGTTCCAGCTGGTTGCGGCGATGAACCCATGCCCGTGCGGGTTCGCCGGCGATGGGACGGATCGCTGTCGTTGCGCGCCGGGCATGCCAGAGCGCTACGCAGGCCGCGTCTCCGGGCCGCTCCGCGACCGGATCGACCTGTGGGTGACGATGGGTCGCGTCCCGCCGGCGGCCCTGATCGCGGGGCGTGAGCCCGAAGATTCGGCGGTGGTCGCGGCCCGGATCGGAGCCGCCCGCGGTGTCCAGGCCGCGCGGTCCGGGATCCTGAACGGCCGACTGACCGGCCGGGCCCTGCGCGCGGCGACCGGCCTTACGCCGACGACCACGGCCCGCGCCGTGGCGCTCGCCGATCTCGAAGCGCTGACCGGGCGGGGGACCGAGCGCGTGCTACGGGTCGCCCGCACGATCGCCGATCTCGCCGGAGCCGTCTGGGTCGAGGCGATTCATCTCGACGAGGCGGCTCGCTTTCGCTCGCCGGCGGCGCGACTCGACAACCGCGAAGCGAGCTGAGCGCGGCGATGTCACCCGACAGCCAGGAGCCGAGCGAGCCCGAGGGGTGGGCGATTCTCCTGTCGGCCGAGGGGCTTGGACCAGCCGGGTTCGCGGCATTGCTGGCGGCGTTCGGGAGCGGGCGTGGCGTGCTCGACGCGGCCGGGCGATCCGGCGCCGCGGGGCGGCTGGCCCGGATCATCGCCGAGGTCGAGGGTCGGGCGCCGTTCGCCCAGGACATCGGTCGGGCCATCGTCGCAACAGCCGCCGCCCGGGCGGAGCATCTCGCGGTCCTCCGTGCCTCAGGGCTGTCGATCGTGACCCTCGACGACCCGGCCTATCCGGCGCGGCTGCGAGCCATCGAACTGCCGCCCCCGGTCCTTCTCGTCCGTGGCTCGACCGCATCGCTCGGCGCGGCCCGGGCGGTTGCGATCGTGGGCACCCGTCGACCCACCGAGCGTGGCCGGCTCCTCGCCGCCCGGATCGCCGGTGCGGTCAGCCGGGCGGGTGCCGCGGTGATCTCGGGACTCGCAGTAGGAATTGACGGCGCCGGCCACGCGGCCGCTGTCGCCGAGGGCGGTCCGACGGTCGCGGTCCTCGGCTCGGGCCACGAGCGCCTCTTCCCGCGAGCGCATGCGACCCTGGCCGCGTCGATCGTCGCGGCCGACGGCGCGGTGATCTCGGAGTTCTGGTTGCGGATGCCCCCGTCCCGCCACACCTTCCCGCGCCGAAACCGCCTGATCAGTGCCCTCGCCGACGCCACGATTGTCGTCGAGGCCGGGATCAGGAGCGGTGCCCTGATCACGGCGAAGTGCGCTCTCGAGCAGGGCCGCGACCTGTTCATCGTGCCGGGCGGGCTGGACGAACCTCGGTCGGCCGGTTGTCTCGCCTGGCTGCGCGAGTTCCCGGGCGAGGCGAGGGTCGTGGCCAGCATCCCGAGCCTGATCGAGGACCTTGGCCTGTTCGCCGAGGAAGCGACGGCGGCGAACGGGACGGCCGGGACGGACCGCAACGGGCGGCGGCGCCGGCCGAGCCTGGCCGCGGAGCTGATCGAGGTCGGGCCGACGGCGGGGGCCGTCGGGCGGGCACTCGTCGCGGGCGACGGCAGTCTCGACGAGCTCGTGGACTCGACCGGGCTGGAGCCGGCCACCGTGCTCGGGGCGATCACACTCCTCGAGCTGCGCGGGCTCGCGACGTCGACCTACGGTAGGTATCGGGCCGCCGGTCGGCTGGCGTCCGCGCCAAGAGAAGGTCCGGCGGCATGATCAGGCCCGGTTTGCCCGGCCCGCCGGGGCCGTGTTACGGTGCCCGTGGCCCCCCGCCCCAGCGGGCTCGGCCGACAGCCTCGAGACTTTGTCTCGTCCCCAGCGAACCAAGCAGGAGACTGTCGTATTGCGAAAGGTCGCGTCCGCGGCCCTGGCCGTTCCCGTCCTGGCGCTCGTGTACCTGCCGCTGCTCGCGCGGCGGAGCGTTGCGGCCAGGATCGGGCTCCTCGCCAGCGTTGGCGTCATCGTCTTCGCCGCCGCATTCGGCCTGTCGCGACCGGTCCCGACGACGGCTACCGCGCCGTCCGCCCCGATCACTGCCCTCGCCGACGACGCCTTCCGATCGATCGGCGCCGCGACTGACCTGCGAGCCGCGGTTGACATCACGTTCAGCGAGGCGATGGACCCGCTCAGCGTCGCGCATTCGTTGAGCGTCGCGCCGGCCAACACGGTCGAGCTTGCCTGGAACCCCGCATGGACGGTCCTGACGATCCGCCCGACGAGCCACTGGGCGGCCGGCGCCTACCACACGTTGTCGGTCGATCCGGGCGCCCTGTCCGCCGCCGGCCGGCCGATGTCGAGTCCGGTTCGGGCCGCGTTCGTGACCCGCCCCGTCACCACCGGTCGGATCGTCGCGACAAAGGCGGCCGGGGTCGCGACCGCGGTCTCGAGCGCCTTCCGCGTGACCTTCGATCGGCCGGTTGCCACGAGCGCCGTCGAGGCCGCGATCCGGCTGTCGCCCACCGTCGCGGGGACGCTGGTCGCGGAACTCGCCTCCGCCACGAACGGTGCGGCCGCCCTCTCCGACTCCGTCCTCGCCGGTTCCGCCACGACCTTCGCCTTCCGGCCAACCGCAGGGCTCGCGCCCGGAACGACCTATCGCCTGACCGTCGAGGCCCTCGCCGATGTCGACGGTGCAGCCGTCGCCGTCGAACCGCTCGAGTTCGCGACCAGCGTGGCACCGGCCGTCGTCCGCTTCCGACCGGCTGACGGGACGCGCAAGATCGAGCGTCGTCAGGCGATCTCCGTCCGGTTCAGCGAGCCGATGACCCATGCCACGACCCGGGCCGCGTTCCGCGCCACCGCCGATGGCGCCGCGCTGTCCGGCACGTTCCTCTTCGCCGAGGGCAATACGGTCCTCGTCTTCACCCCGACCAGGGCATTGCCGGCCGCCGCTGTCGTCGTCGTCCGGGTCGAGGCAACCGCGACCTCGCTCCACGGCGTCGCCCTCGGAGCCGCAGCCCAGGCGACCTTGACCACGGTCCCCGCCCCGGCAAAGGTGGCTGCCGCCGCGCCGGCCCGCGCGACGCCGAAGCCGACCACCGCGATCCCCAAGCCGTCGGGTGGCGGCGCGGTCGGGAGCGGCTCATGGGGCAGCGTCGAAACCTACTACCTGCGCCTGATGAACTGCACCCGGACCGGCGGCTCGGTCACCTCGACCGGGTCGTGCAGCAGCCCCGGTGGCCGGAACGTGGCCGCCCTCAAGCTCGATGCGGGCATCTCGTCCAAAGTCAGCCGGCCGTACGCGAAAAAGCTGGCCGTCAACAACCTGTGCACCCACTTCAGCGGCGGCAACCCGGGCGATCGCCTGCGGCGGGCGGGCTACACGAGCTACATCTGGGCCGAGAATCTCGGCTGTCGCGCGGGCAGCCCCATGGCGTCCGTGCTCGGTTCGCACCTCTTCTTTCAGAGCGAGTGGTCGTACAACGGCGGCCACTACGTGAACCTGATGAACGCCAAGTACGACCGGGTCGGCATCGGCGTCTGGGTCTCGGGCGGGCGGGTCCGTCTCGTTGTCGACTTCTACCACCCCCGCTGAGCGCGCACCGGACCACGATGGACCGGGACCATCGGGCCGGGGACGGCCGATCCGGCAACGGGCGACGATGACGACGTGATCCGCAACGCCGTCATCCACGTCAGCAACGAGCAGCCGCTCCTGGCCGACCTCTACGAGATGCCGACCGCATCCGATGCCAGCCTCGTCTGCACGAACATCCGGATGCTCGACGGCAAGAAGCCGATCTTCATCGAGGACGCGAAGTCGATCTTCGTCTTCCCGTACCTCCACATCCGGTTCATCGAGATCCTGCCCGGCTCCAGCGCCAGCCCGCCCGAGATGACCGAGGACGAGGTCGTGGCCGACGCCGTCCAGCCGCTCATCGACGAGGAGCCCGAGGTCGACCTCGAGCTCGACGAGGACTTCCTCCGCCGGATCCGCGACGTCTGAGGCTGCCCCGGGCCCGGCTCCGAGGCCCGAGCACGTTCAGGGTGATCATCGAGTTGGAACCCCGACGAGCCCGCGCTACGCTCGCTCCGTGATCCGCCTCGCCGTCGTCGACGACCACCCCGCGATCGCCGCCGCCATCGGCGCCGCGATCCGCGACCGCGCTGACATCGAGCTCGTCGGATCGGTGACGAGGGCGGTCGATGCCGCGGACCTCGTCGCCCGGACCGATCCGGACATCCTCCTGTGCGACCTCTGGCTCGACGGCGAGGCAGCCGGTCTCGACGTCCTCGCGACATTCGCCGGCCCGGCCCCGACCAGCGGACCGGGCAGCGGGTCCAGCCCATCGGGGTCGTCGCGCCGGCCGCGCGTCCTCGTCCTGTCCGGCTTCGATCAGCCGAGCTTCCTGCGGGCGGCATTCGAGGGCGGCGCGGCCGGCTACGTCTCGAAGGCGAGCCCGGTCGAGGACATCGTCGACGCGGTCCTGGCTGTCGCCCGCGGCGAGACGCGCTTCCCGGCCGTGACCCTGCGCGCGCTCCGTGATGCGCCGCGCCGGCCGAGCGCGCGTGAGCTCGGGGCGATCCGACTCCTCGCCAGGGGCGCCTCCAACGACGAGATCGCGGTCGGCCTGGGGATCAGCATCAAGACGGTCGAGAGTCACCTCCGCCGCCTGTTCGGACGGTACGGCGTCCTGAGCCGGACCGAGCTCGCGATGCTGGCCGTCCGCGAGGGCTGGCTGGGCAGCGAACCGTGAGTGCGGACGCTCCGCCAGCGCTGAGCGTCGCGCCTGCGTCGAGCGCCCGGGCGGCCCCGCTGGTCGGCGCCGCGGACGAGCGCGTCCTGATCGCGGCCATCGCGGGTGCGGCCGGTCTGGCGGTCCTGGCGATGGTCGTCCTCGCGGGTGCCGGCGCGCTCGGCCCGGCCGAGGTCCAGCCGGCTCTCGTCGCGGCCGCCGGAATCTGCGCCGCGCTCCTGACCCGGCACGTCGCCGCGAGCCTCGCCTGGCTGGCAACGATCGGCGCGGCGCTGGCCGCGGGCTCCGTCCCGATCGACGCCGCCCGGGGCCTGGACCCGGGCGTGCTCGGCGTCGGGCCGTGGGAGCTCGCGGCCGGCCGATCGAGCGTCGCGGCCGTCGTGATCCTCGCGATCGTGGCTGCCTATGCCACCCGCTCCCGACGCCGGCTCGAGCCGATCGCACGGCCCGTCGCCTTCGGCCTTCTCGGTTGGCTGATTGTTTCCTGCGCCGTGACCCTTGCGGCGGTCGCGGCCGGCGAGCGGCGCGATCCCGCGTTCACCTGGGTCGACGTGGCGACTGCGCCGATCGCCCTGTTCGTCCCGTTCGTCGTCCTCGTGATGAGTCTGGGGCTGATGGGCGACGTCCGGGCCGCCGCCCGACGCACGGCCGACCGGGCGGCTCCCGGCGAGCCGGTCGCGCCCGGATCATGGCGATCGCGGTCGGCGCGGACCGTGGCCCTGGCGGGGGCAACGTTGCGCGAGCTCTGGCCGGGCCAGGCCGACCTCGACGAGACGACCCGAACGGCCGAGCGAACGCGCCTGGCGGGCGATCTCCACGCCGTCGTCCTGCCGAGCCTCCGCCAGGCGATCGCCGAGGCCGAGGCCGGCGGCGACCCGGACGCCCTCGCCCGCCATCTTCGGACGGTCGATCTCGAGCTCGAGCGCCTGATGGCCGACCGCTGGCCGGTGGTCCTGGAAGCGTTCGGGCTCGTCGCAGCGCTCGAGGACCTCGCCGAGCGGATCGAGGCCGATGGCGGGCTGAAGGTCGAGATCGACGTTGAGCGGGCAGGCGAGCGGCCGCCCGTCGCGATCGAGCGGACCGCATGGCGGGTGGCCCAGGTGGCGCTCGACAATGTCGTCCGCCACGCCGCAGCGACCACGGTCACGATCACTGCCGGGGTCGATGCCGACCGGGTAGCACTGGCGATCGCCGACGACGGGCGCGGGGTCGAGACCGGCGCGGCCGGGACCTCGCGACCCGGCGCCCGGGGCCTGGCCGACGCCACGCGCCGTGCCGCGGCGATCGGGGCGACCATCCGCCTCGAGCCGCGACCCGGCGGCGGGACGGCGGTCGCGTTTCACTGGCAGGCGGCTCGCCGGCGCGGCTGACCCGAGGCCGTCGACCGGCTCTCGTTGAATGCCCGGCCCGGGTCACGGTCCCGCTCGTCGGGCTTCGCCTGACGCCGACCCGCGCGCCGACGCCGCCCCAACCGGGTGCACTGAGCGTGAAGGACCCGGTGCTACACTCCCGGCCGTGTCAAAGAACCTCGTGATCGTCGAGTCGCCGGCCAAGGCGCGGACGATCGAACGCTATCTCGGCCCGGACTACACGGTCCTCGCCTCCTACGGCCATGTCCGCGACCTGCCCGAGAACCCCGGCAAGGGCAAGTTCGGGGTCGATGTCGACCACGACTTCGCCCCCGAGTACGTGATCTCGGACGATCGCAAGAAGCAGCTGGCCCTGATCACGAAGGCGGTCAAGATCGCCGACGACGTGTGGCTCGCCACAGACCTCGATCGGGAAGGGGAGGCGATCGCCTGGCACGTGGCCGAGGCCGCCCACGTTCCCGCGTCGAAGGCCCACCGGGTCACGTTCAACGAGATCACCGAGAGCGCGATCCGCGAGGCGTTCGCCAACCCCCGTGACATCGACGTGAACCTCGTCGATGCCCAGCAGACCCGCCGGATCGTCGATCGCCTCGTCGGCTACACCCTCAGCCCGCTCCTCAGCCGGAAGATCCGGTCGGGCCTGTCGGCCGGGCGCGTCCAGTCGGTCGCCGTCCGCCTCGTCGTCGAGCGTGAGCGCGAGATCACGGCCTTCACCGCTCGCGAGTACTGGACCCTCGAGGCGATCCTCGCGACCGCCGAGGGCGTCACGTTCGCCGCCGAGCTGGTCCGGATCGACGGTGCTGCCCTCGACGTCGGCGACGAGGAGACCGCGACCCGCCACGCGACCGCGCTGCGCGACCTGAGGCCGGTCGTCACGAAAGTCGGGACGCGCAAGCAGAGCCGCAGCCCGGCCCCGCCGTTCACGACCTCGACCCTCCAGCAGGAGGCCAGCCGGAAGTTGAGCTACAGCCCGAAGCGCACGATGTCGGTCGCCCAGCGGCTGTACGAGGGCGTCGACACGCCCGACGGGCACGTTGGCCTGATCACCTACATGCGAACCGACTCGACCGCGATCGCCGGGATCGCGATGGGCGAGGCGCGGGATACGATCCGCGATCGCTTCGGCGAGCAGTACACGATGCCCAAGGGCCGGGTCTACAAGACGAAGTCGAAGGGCGCCCAGGAGGCCCACGAGTCGATCCGCCCGACATCGTTCCGGCGCGACCCGGACTCGCTCGCGGGCATGGTCCCCAACGACGAGCTCCGCCTGTATCGCCTGATCTGGCAGCGCGCGATCGCGTCTCAGATGGCGGCCAAGGAGCTCGAGACCACGACGGTCGAGCTGGCGGCCGCGCCGTACGAGCTCCGGGCGAGCGCGACGAAGACCCTGTTCGACGGCTTCTCCGCGGTCTACACCGAGGGCCGCGACGACGGGGCCGCCGAGGACGAAGAGGCCGAGAGGGCGCTCCCGACGGTCAGGGACGGCGACGCGACCACGGTCCGAGACGTGACCCCGACCCAGCACTTCACGGAGCCGCCGCCGCGCTTCACCGAGGCGACGTTGATCAAGGCCCTCGAGGAGCACGGGATCGGCCGGCCGTCCACCTACGCGGCGACGATCTCGACGATCACCGATCGCGGCTACGTGCGGGTCGAGGAACGCCGCCTCCACCCCGAATTGATCGGCGAGGTCGTGACCGACTTCCTCGTCGAGCATTTCGGGACGTACGTCGATCTTGCCTTCACCGCCCGGATGGAGGAGGAGCTCGACGAGATCGCCGACGGGTCACGCGAATGGGTCCCGCTCCTGCGCGCCTTCTTCGGCCCGCTCAAGGACCAGGTCGCCGACGTCCGGAAGAACGTCAAGCGCAAGGACGTGACGACCGAGCCGAGCGACGAGGTCTGTTCGGAGGGCCACCCGATGGTCATCCGGCTCGGCCGGAACGGCCGCTTCCTCGCCTGCTCGCTCTTCCCGGAGCACAAGGAATCGCGACCGCTGCCCGGCGACGAGGCTCCGCCTCAGGACGGCGAGGGCGAGGTCTGCCCGCAGTGCGCCGAGGGGACGCTCGTCGGCAAGCGCGGCCGTTTCGGGCCATTCGTGGGCTGCTCGCGCTACCCGGACTGCACCTTCATCAAGAAGGAGGGCCCGCCGCCGCCGGATCCGCTGCCGTTCGAGGTCGCCTGCCCGAAGAACAAGGACGGACACCTCGTCCCGCGCCGTGCGCGCCGGACCGGCAACGTCTTCTACGGCTGCTCGAACTACCCGAAGTGCGACTTCACGACGAACCACGAGCCGGTCGGGGCGGTCCACGATGCCGACGATGGACCGATCGCGCGCCTGGTCGATGGGGGTGGGCTGTGCCTGACGTGCGGTGCCGCAGTCCCGCTGTCCGAGGGCCTCGAGCTCGTCGGCGCCCGACTCGAGGGCGGACCGCCGAACCCCGAAGCGCTGGCCAAGCCGGCCCGCGGCGGCGCCCGACGGGGGCGTGCCGGCGGCGCGAGCGGCGCCAAGAGTGCGGCCCGGGGGAAGGGCACGAGGACGACCGCTGCCCGGACCGGCACGCGCAAGGCGACCCGCCCGACCGCCGCTCCGGACGCGTGATCACGACGTGATCCGGGAGTGACCGCGGCGCCGACGATCGATGCGGCCGGGTCGGCCCTGGAGCGCTTCCTCGGCTCGCTGGCCGCCCGCGACACGTCG
Source organism: Candidatus Limnocylindrales bacterium (assembly GCA_046595595.1). Taxonomy (GTDB): domain Bacteria; phylum Chloroflexota; class Limnocylindria; order Limnocylindrales; family CSP1-4; genus CF-46. The sequence goes on along the minus strand of JBKJOK010000021.1, from coordinate 4,442 downwards.
CCGCACACCCAGCGCTCGTACGCCGCCACGCTGACGACCTACCTCGGCTGGCTGGCCGAGCGCGGCGTGGACTGGCGGGCGCCGTCACGCGGCGATCTCCGGACGTACCTCGCGGTCCTCGGAATGGGCCGGGCCCGGGCCTCGACCGCCCAGCGGCTCGCGGCCATCCGCTCGTTCCATCGGTTCGCCGCTCGCGAGGAGCTCGCGCCGGGCGACCCGTGGGGGGCGATCGCGACGCCGCGCCTGCCGCGCCGCCTGCCCCGGGTCCTCGAGGTCGAGGAGGTCGAGCGTCTGCTCGCCGCGGTCGACGAGGCGATCGTCGACGACGGGACGGCCGGCGAGGTCTCCATCGCGATCGCCCTGCGCGATCGGGCGATCGTCGAGGTCGCGTATGCCGCCGGCCTCCGGATCAGCGAGCTGGCGGCGGCCGACCTGACGGCCCTCGACCTCCGGCGCGGCCAGATCCGGGTCCTCGGCAAGGGTCGCAAGGAGCGGATCGGGCTGCTCGGGCGGCCGGCCCAGGTCGCGCTGGCCGGCTGGATCGAGGACGGCCGGCCGATCCTGCTGGGCCGGCGACCGAAGGCGCAGGCGGCCAGCGACGAGCCGGTCGAGATCTTCCTGAACCACCGTGGCGGGCCGCTCGGCGTGCGCGGGCTGCGCTTCCGGCTCGACCTGCTCCGCCGGCGGGCGGGCCTGCCCCTCGGTGTCTCGCCCCACACCCTCCGTCATTCGTTCGCGACCCACCTCCTCGAGGGCGGTGCGGACCTGCGGGTGGTTCAGGAGCTGCTCGGCCACGAGAGCCTGGCCACCACCCAGATCTACACCCACGTGTCGCCGGCCCGGCTCCGGGCCGCGTATCGGGGCGCCCATCCGCGCGCGACCCGGGCCGCCGGAACAACCGCCCGGTGAGCTCGACGCAGGCGATCGCCCGGGCCGGCCTCATCGTGTCGGGCGCCTTCCTCGTCTCGCGGGTCCTGGGCTGGGTCCGGCTCGTCGTGATCGGCAACGCCTTCCCGGCGGGACCCGAGCTCGACGCCTTCTTCGCCGCCTTCCGCCTGCCCGACCTGATGTTCCAGCTCGTCGCCGCGGGCGCCCTGTCGTCGGCCGTCATCCCGGTCGTGTCGGCGCTCCTTGCCAACGGCGAGACGCCCCGGGCGTGGCGCGTCGTATCGACGATCGCGAACCTGATGCTCCTCGCGCTGCTCGCCCTCGGGATCGTCGTCCTCGTCGGCGCCCCGCTCATCGTCGAGGCAATGGCCCCGGGCTTCGACGACGCCCAGGTCGCCCGCACGGTCGATCTCACGCGGATCATGGTCCTGAGCCCGATCTTCCTGGCCCTCGGCGCGCTCGTGACGAGCGTCCTCAACGCCCAGGGCCGGTTCGCCGCGGCGGCGATCGCCCCGATCGTCTACAACCTCGCGATCATCGGCGGGGCGCTCTTCCTCGCCCCGAGCCTGGGCGTCACCGGGCTGGCGATCGGCGTCGTCGGGGGCTCGATCGCCCATCTTCTCGTCCAGATCGCGCCGCTCCGAGCCCGCGGGTTCCGCTACGACCGGGCCGTGGACACGACCGATCCCGAGGCGCGCCAGGCGCTGAAGCTGATGGCCCCACGCGCCCTCGGCATGGGCGCCAGCCAGATCACGTTCGTCGTCGCGACCGCGCTCGCGTCGAACCTCGTCGTCGGTTCGATCACCGCCTTCAATTTCGCGTTCACCCTGCTCCAGATCCCGGTCGGGGTGATCGGCGTCCCGCTCGGCGTCGTTGTCCTGCCGTCGTTGTCGCGCGAGGCGGCGGTTGGCCGGATCGACGAGTTCGCCGCCCTGATGTCGCGGGCGATCCGGCTGATCCTGTTCGTGATGCTGCCGATCACGGGCATCGCGATCGTCCTGCGCAACGAGCTCGTCCGCGTCCTGTTCGGCTTCAGCCGGTTCGACGACGCGGCCCTCAAGCTGACCGCGGACACGCTCCTGGCGTTCCTGATCGGTCTGACCGCCCATGCCCTCATCGCCGTCCTGGCGCGGGCGTTCTATGCCCGGCAGGACACGCGGACGCCGGTCGCGGCAGCGATCTTCGCCGTCGTCGTCAACTCGACCCTGGCGGTCGTTCTCGTCGGCCCGCTCGGGCTGCCGGGCCTGGGCCTCGCGATCGCCCTGGCCGCCTGGCTCGAGGCGGTCGTGCTGCTCGTCCTCCTCCGGCTGTCCCTGCCGGAACTGGCGTTCCGGCCGCTCCTGTCGCTCGGGCTGCGATCCCTGGCCGTCGCGATCGCAGGCTCGGCAGCGGCGGCCGGCATCCTGGCCGGCCTGACCCTGGCCGCGGGCGGTGCACCATCGAGGCTCGAGCTGATCGTCCGGATCGCGGTCGTCGGAACTGTCTGGCTCCTGTCATCCGCGGTCGTCGCGAGCGTGTTGCGGATCGCCGAGCTGCGGGCGATCATCGGACTCATGTTCGATCTCCTCCGACGGCGGCCCGCGGCGTGACCGCCACGACCGTGCCCGACGCGGCCGCCACCCCCGACGACGGCACCACCGACCACGAGCCGGCCCGACCGGGAGCGGTCGCGCCGACTGGCACCGACGAGGCCTGGGACCGCTTCGTCGCCGAAGGCGAGCCCGGCTCGTACCTCCAGCTGTCGGGCTGGGCCCGGGTCAAGGCCGTCAACGGCTGGACCGCGACCCGAACGCTGACCGGCGGGCCCGGGCAGGGGAGCGCTGCGCCGGGGAGCGCGGCCCCGGTCGGCGCCCAGATCCTGGTGCGCCGGCCACGGCCGCTGCCATGGGCCTTCGCCTACGCCCCGCGCGGCCCGGTGACCGCGGCCTGGAGGCCGGACACGGTGGCCGCCTTCACGGAGGCCATCCGAAGCGGGCTGGCGCAGCGCGTCGGACGCGTGTCCCACCTCCGGATCGACCCCGAGATCGAAGCTGACGCCGGGCCCGACGCCGACGGCGCGATCCGCCGCAGCCTGCGCGCCGCGGGCTGGCGGCCGGCGACCCCGATCCAGCCGAACGCGACCCGGATCATCGACCTGGCCTCCGACGAGGAGACGCTCTGGGGCGAGCTCCGCAAGAAGTGGCGCCAGTATGTGAACAAGGCGCGCAACGCCGGGATCACCGTGACCGACGCGGAGGGCGACGCCCTGGCCGAGTTCTATCGGGTCTATCGCGAGACCGCCGACCGGGCGGGCTTCCTGATCCGGACCGAGGCGGCCTACCGCGACGTCTGGGACGCCTACCGTCCGAGCGGCAACGCCCGGCTCCTCTTCGCCCGGCGGCCGGACGGCGAGGCGGTCGCGACCCTGTTCCTCGTCCGGAGCGGGCCACGGGTCGTCGAGCCATACGGCGGGATGACCGCCGACGGCGGCGATTCGAGGGCGAACTACCTCCTGAAGTGGGAGGCGATCCGGACGTCCCGCGAGCAGGGCGCGACGAGCTACGACCTGTGGGGCCTCGCGACCGGCGGGATCGCCCATTTCAAGACCGGCTTCGGCGGTCGCGAGCACCACTACATCGGCGCCTGGGACCTCGTCCTCGATCCGCTCGGCCGCCAGGCCTACGAGCGAGCCCAGCAGGCCCGGGTCTGGATCGCACGCCGCCGCCACGGCCTCGCGACCAACGGGAACGCGGCCGGCTTCAGCGGCGGCGACGCGGCTTGACCTCGATCCGGACGGCAACCAACGCGGAGCTGGCCGACTGGGACGAGGGCGCGGTCGACGCGCCGGGCGGGCACGTCTACCAGTCGCTGGCCTGGGCCGAGCACCGGGTCGCCGCGGGCTGGACCGCCGAGCACCTGCGCTTCGACGACGGCTACCGGGCCCTTGCCCTGCTCCGGCCGCTCGACGTCGTCGGCGGCTGGAGCGCGTACCTGCCGCGCGGCCCGATCGCCGCCGGCGAGCCCACTGAGGAGACCGCCGAACGGACCGCCGAACGGCTGGCCGCGATCGTCGACCATCTCGCCGAGGCGGAGGTCGCCGTCGTGGCCAGCGACGCCGAGATCCCGGCGGCGACTGGCTATGGAGCGCGGCTGGCCTCGATCGGCTTCAGCCCAATTGAGGAGATCCAGCCGTCGCGCCACCGGATCTCGCTGGCCCTTGCCGGCCGGGATGCGGACGAGGTCTTCGGCGGGATCGCAAAATCGACCCGGCAGCGGATCCGGAAGGCCGAGAAGGACGGGATCGTCGTCGTCCGCCACGATGGCCGGATCGCGCCCGGCGGGGTAGGGGAGGGATTCACGGCGCCGGCCGAGCCGACCGGGATCGCCCTCGATCGCTTCTACGACCTGCTCTTCGAGACCGGCGAGCGGCTCCAGTTCAGCTTCGGGCCGCGCGAGCCGTTCGTGGCCTGGTGGCAGGCGGCGCTGCGGGCCGGCCACCTCGTCTACCTCGAGGCCCGGACGGCCGACGGGGAACCGCAGGCCGGGCTCGTCCTGTACCGCCACGGCGAGCGGCT
>JBKJOK010000261.1:0-3402 GCA_046595595.1 Candidatus Limnocylindrales bacterium | reverse complement strand
GATGCGGCGCTGACGGCTCGGCCGTGACGTTCCATACTCTCGCGGTGGCGTCCTACACCCTCAACGAAGCGGCCATCGCCAAAGCCCGGCGCCTGATCGACGCCCGCCAGTACGTCCTCGACAGCGACTGGGGCGAGGTTCAGCCGACCGCCGACGACGAGAACCGCTTCCTCGCCAACCACTCCTGGGAGGAGTACGCCGCGTGGCATCTCGGACTCACCGACGGCGCCAATGACGAGACGAAGGCCCGCCATGGGTTCGTGTTCGGCGACTTCCGACGGGTCCATCGGTCGGCGATCATCGCCTGCCACTTCCGGGCCGCGGAATGGCGCCACAAGGCGATCGAGCTCGCCGCCCACGAGCTCCTCCAGCATCTCGACACGGCGAGCGGCTGACCGACGATGGCAATCGAGGACTTCGAGCGCCTGCCGCTCCTCTTCGGGCCCGCACCGATCCACCCCCTCGCGCGGCTGACCCGACACCTCGGCGGGGCGGCGGTCTGGGCGAAGCGCGACGACTGCAACTCGGGCATCGCGTTCGGTGGCAACAAGACCCGCAAGCTCGAATACCTCGCCGCCGACGCCATCGCGTCCGGCTGCGACACGCTCGTCTCGATCGGCGGCGTCCAGTCGAACCACACCCGCCAGGTCGCCGCGGTCGCCGCCCACCTCGGTCTCGGCTGCGTTCTCGTCCAGGAGAGCTGGGTGGACTGGCCGGACGCGGCCTACGACCGGGTCGGCAACATCCTGATCAGCCGCCTCGTCGGCGCCGACGTGCGCCTCGTCAAGGCCAACTTCGGGATCGGCTTCAAAAAGAGCTGGGAGCAGGCTCTCGCCGACGTGGTGGCCCGGGGCGGCAAGCCGTACGCGATCCCGGCCGGCGCCTCGGACCATCGCCTGGGCGGACTCGGCTACGCGAACTGGGCGCTCGAGGTCGCCGCCGACGAGGAACGGCTCGGGGTGTTCTTCGACACGATCGTCGTCTGCTCGGTCACCGGCAGCACGCAGGCCGGAATGATCGCCGGGTTCGCGGCCCTCGAGGACGCCGGTGGCCGCAGGCGTCGGGTGCTCGGGATCGATGGATCGGCCAAGGCCGCCGAGACCCGCGACCAGGTGGCCCGGATCGCACGAGCGACGGCCGCCCTGATCGGCCTGGAGCGGGACCTGCGGGAGGATGAGATCGAGCTCGACGAGCGCTATCACGGCGGCACCTACGGGATCCCGGACGCCGGGACGCTCGACGCCATGCGCCTCCTCGGCCGGCTGGAAGGCGTCGTCACGGACCCTGTGTACGAGGGCAAGTCGATGGCCGGCCTGATCGACCTCGTGAGCCGGGGTGAGATCGCCCGCGACGCGAGCGTCCTGTTCGCCCACCTCGGCGGACAGCCGGCGCTGAACGGCTACAGCGCGCTGTTCAGCTGAGGGACGCTCGGCCCCCGCGAAACGGGCCGCATGTCACTTCGAAGCTGGAGCGGCCGACTGTCATCATCCGGCGCATGGATGCTCAGCCGCAGGATGACCTGCACCCCTCGACCACGATCGACCCGGCCCTTTCCCGTCGCGGATTCCTGCGGACGGCCGCCTTGACCGGCGGCGGCCTGCTGGCCGTCGGCATCGCCGCCTGTGCGCCGAACGCAGGCGCTCCCAAGTTCACCTACGCTCCACCCGTCGCCGATCTGCCGGCCGGATCGGGCGGCCCCGCCGGGCCATCCGCCGTGCCGGCGATGAGCGGTATGCCGATGCCCAGTGCTGCGGCATCCGGTGCCGCCGCGTCGGTCGTTCCGAGCGGCCCGATCCCGAAGGGCTGGACCGCCCACGACGTCGAGGCCCGGACGGTGGTCCGGCGCTATCTCGGCAACCTCGCTCCGGCTCTCAAGGGTATCTACGGCGACGCGGCGTTCGCCAAGCTCGTCGACATCCTCGGCGCCGGCGACGACTACCCCGAGCTGAAGCTCAAGCCGTCGTTCGCCCAGGTCCCGCAGCTCATCCTGAGCGACGCGTTGAAGCCGCTCAAGCCCGAACTCGACGGCGACGTGAAGGTCTTCCGGCTGACGATCGACGAGTTCGAGCAGCGGATCGACGAGCTGAAGGCGCCGGTCGCGGCCCTCGGCTACAACGGCCAGTGGCCGGGTCCGACGATCCGGGTCAACCAGGGCGACAAGGTCCGGGCCATCTTCACCAACAACCTCAAGGAAACGACCGGCGTCCACTTCCACGGCGTGCTGTTCGACGACTTCTTCCAGGACGGCGTCCCGTTCGTGACCCAGAAGCCGATCACGCCCGGTGAGACCTACACGTACGAGTTCACCGCGAACAACGCCGGATCGCTGATGTACCACTCCCACCACAACGCGACCGACCAGGTCGGGCGCGGGTTGCTCGGCGCGTTCATCGTCGAGCCGACGGCCGACCCGGTGAAGGTCGATCGCGACTTCACCTGGATCTCGAACGACTCGCTCGGCGGGTTCACGATCAACGGCCATGGCTTCCCGGCCGTGCTCCCGGTGGTCGCGGCCAAGGGCGAGACGATCCGGATCCGGTTCATGAACGAGGGAATCATGATGCACCCGTGGCACCTCCACGGGTACGTGATGAAGGTGATCGAGCGCGACGGCCGTCCGCTCGGAACGGCGGCCTTCGAGTGCGACACCCTCGGCGTCAACCCGGGCGAGCGCTACGACGTCCTGGTCACGGTCGACCGGCCCGGCGTCTGGGCGTTCCACTGCCACATCCTCACCCACGCCGAGGGCGTGGCGGGCATGTTCGGGATGGTCAGCACCCTGATCGTCGTTCCCGAAAAGGCCCACGTGGATGCCATCGTCAACGCCCTGATCAGCTGAGCCTCGGTTCGGCTGATCGAGCATCCATGCCGGGGCGTCGAGCCGGCTCGCGGGCAACTGCGGGCCGGCCTCGTCTTGTCGACGGCCGGCGACGGCGCGATCCGAGCCGGTCTCAGGCGGTCGCGCGGCCCAGCTCCGCGATCCGGCCCTCGAGGAACGTCCGCTCCGGTTCATTCGCGGTCAGGCCCAGGGCGCGCCGGTAGGACTCGACCGCCTCGGCCCGGCGGTCAAGGCGGCGAAGCAGGTCGGCCCGTGCCGCGTGGAGATACGGGTACTCGTCGAGCTGGCCGGAGGCGGCGACGTTCTCGATCAGGACCAGGCCCACGGCCGGACCGTCGGCCATCGCCACCGCCACCGCCCGGTTCAGCTCGACGACCGGCGACGGGGCCATCTCGCCGAGGATCCGGTACAGGGCGGCGATCTGGGGCCAGTCCGTGTCGGCGGCGGTGGCCGCGCCGTCGTGGAGTGCCGCGATCGCCGCCTGGAGCTGGTACGGGCCAACCCGGCGCATCCGCATCGCTCGCTCGAGGAGCGCCTGGCCCTCCTCGATCCGGTCAGCGTCC
>JBKJOK010000002.1:0-9269 GCA_046595595.1 Candidatus Limnocylindrales bacterium | reverse complement strand
CGAGAGGTACATCCCGGCTCGAGTGAAGCTCTCGTTCCAGGCGAGGCCGCGCGACGCGAGCAGGGACCAGTGCTCGGTCGAGAGGATCTGGAGCCGGACCTGGACGGGCGTTGGCTCGCGGCCGGTCTGGGGCGCGGGAGTTGGGGCGGGCTCGGCGGGCGGACCTGGGTTTCGCTCGAACGTCATGCATGGACCCTCGGTGCGGGCCGCCAGCGTAGCGCCCGGCCCGGTGCACGGACAGCGTCAGAACGCGGCGCGGAACGGGCGCCGTTCGTTGTCGGCGCGTGGTCAGCGCGACGATGGAATCACCCATTGCCAGGCAGCCCGCACCGGTGGATGGTTGACCCGTGATCCGGATGTCAACTCCACGGTTCGTGCTCGGTCTGGCCGTCGTGGCTGTGATCGTCGTTGCGGCGGCCTGGCGGATCGGGGCGCCGTCCGGCCGCGGCTGGCACGACGCGAACCTGCGCGCGGTCGACGGGATCTGGATCACCGGCGAGGAGCCGTGCGGCCCGATGGGAGCCGACGACCGTTGCCGGGCGGCTCGGGAGGTTGCGATCGACCAGGTCCGTGCCGCCGATCGATCGTCGGCGACGAGCGTCGCGATCGCCCGCCTGCCCCACGACTGGGTCAACGAGCGCGGCGAGCGAATCCTGACGACGACCGGCGGCATTTCCAGGCCCGTCGTCGCCATCGTCGATCTTGCGGATGGGCGGCGGCTCGCCGTCGGAATGATGTGCGACCCCTCCATCGACGGCAGCACGGCGCGGCCTGCGACATGCTTCGCTGTCCCGGGCGTGCTCGACCCTTACCGAGTGGACGGGCCCGGCTTCGCGCCGTGAGCCGGGCGTCGGGCGGGTCGGCCCGACGCAGGTGTCGTAGGCTCTTCGCGATGCCCGACCACCGCCCGATCTTCGGCCGCGACGTGGCCGATGCCGCCTGGCGACCGACCGCCGACCTCCTCGCGGAGTCGCGCCTCGCCCGGTTCCTCGGCGCGACCGGCGAACGTGACCTGAGCGCCCTCCAGGCCCGCGCCGTCGCCGATCCCGGCTGGTTCTGGGGCGCCGCCGTGGACGACCTCGGCCTCGACTGGCAGCGCCGCCCGACCGAGGTCATGGATTCGAGCGGTGGCCCCGAGTGGACCCGCTGGTGGCGAGGCGGCTCGTTCAATCACGCCGAGGCGGCCACTGCGCCGCGGGCCGCCCGCGAGCCGGACGGCGAGGCCGTGGCCTGGGAGGGCGAGGACGGCGACGTCCGGCGCCTGTCGAACCGGGAATTGCGCGACGAGGTGGTCGTCGCCGCCCGGATGTTCGCAGCCCAGGGCGTCCGGGCCGGTGACCGCGTCGGGATCTTCCTGCCGATGCTGATCGAGACGGTCGTCGCGACACTTGCCCTGGGCCGGATCGGTGCGATCTTCAGCCCGATCTTCTCGGGCTACGGCGCGCCGGCGGTCGCCGCCCGGCTCCGGGACTGCGAGGCCACCGTCCTGGTCACGGCCGACGGCTTCCTCCGGCGCGGGAAGCCCGTCCCGATGAAGCAGACCGCCGACGAGGCGGTCGCCCTCGCGCCGTCGATCGAGCGGGTGATCGTCGTCCGCCGCCTTGGCGCTCGGCACGACGACCGACCTCCGTCCGTGCCGTGGGACCCGGCTCGCGACCGCTGGTGGGACGATGCGGTCGAGGCGGCGCGGGCCGCGATGATCGACGAGGGCGGTGGCGACGAGCGCATCGAGACCGATCCCGAGACGCCCTACATGCTGATCTACACGTCAGGCACCACCGGCCAGCCGAAGGGCGCGGTCCACGTTCATGGCGGGTTCCCGATCAAGGCCGCCCAGGACCTCGCCCACACGTTTGACCTGCGCCGCGACGACGGCCTGTTCTGGTTCACCGATCTCGGCTGGATGATGGGTCCGTGGGCGATCTCGGGCGCGCTGCTCCTCGGCGCCCGGCTCGTCCTGTACGAAGGCGCGCCCGACTTTCCCGGCCCGGATCGGCTCTGGGACCTGGCCGCGCGCCACAAGGTGACGCATTTCGGCCTGTCGCCGACGGTCGTCCGGGCGCTCATCCCGCACGGCCCGGACCCGGTCCGGGCGCACGACCTGTCCGCCCTTCGCGTCCTGGGTTCGACCGGTGAGCCGTGGGATCCGGAGAGCTGGTGGTGGTATTTCCGCGAGGTCGGCCGCGGCCGCGCGCCGGTCGTCAACTACTCGGGCGGCACCGAGGTCAGCGGCGGGATCGTCGGCTGCAACCTGCTCACCCCGATCAAACCGGCGTCGTTCAACGGGCCGTGCATCGGGACGGCAGCGGACGTGGCCGCGGGCGACGGCACGTCGCTCCGGGGCGAGGTCGGCGAGCTGGTGATCCGGGTGCCCCAGCCGGGCATGACCCGCGGCTTCTGGCGGGACCCCAACCGCTACCTCGACGCGTACTGGAGCCGCCTGCCCGGGACGTGGGTCCACGGCGACTGGGCGATCGTCGACCGCGACGGCTATTGGTACATCCGCGGCCGCTCCGACGACACGCTGAAGATCGCGGGCAAGCGCGTCGGGCCGGCCGAGGTCGAGGCGGCGGCGACCGCCCACCCGAGCGTCGTCGAGGCCGCCGCGATCGGCGTGCCGCATGCGGTCAAGGGCGAGGCGATCGTCGTCGTCTGCACGATCGCCCGGGGCGAGACCGACGACGACGAGCTCCGCGCCGCGATCGGGCGCCGCGTGGTCGCCGACCTCGGCAAGACGCTCAAGCCCGAGGCCGTGGTCATCGTGGCCGCCCTGCCGAAGACCCGATCGGGCAAGATCATGCGACGCGTCGTCCGGGCCGCCTGGCTGGGCCTCGATCCCGGCGACCTGTCAGCCCTCGACGACCCGACAACGATCGAGGCGATCCGGCGGAGCGGGCCGGCCGGCGCCGCCACGACCTGAGGAGCAGACGCGATGGATGCCGTGATCCCCGACGACCCGGAGGCCGCCGTCCAGGACGCCGACAAGGACGTCGTGACGTGGGAGGCGCTGGCTGACATGGTCGCGACCCTCGCGACGCGGGTCCGCGGCGAGTACGACGTGATGCTCGCGATCACCCGCGGCGGACTCGTCCCGGCCGGGATGCTCGCGTATCGGCTCGGAATCCGGAACATCCTCGTCGCGGCGGTCGAGTATTACGACGACGAGGGCAAGCCCGGCCCCAAGCCGACATTCCTCCAGTTCCCGGCCGATCCCCTGCTCCGTGGCCAGCGGGTCCTGATCGTCGACGAGGTCTGGGACAGCGGCACGACCATCCATGCCGTGACCGAGCGGGTCCGCCAGGCCGGCGGCGAGCCGACGACCGCGGTTCTCCACTACAAGCCCGACCGTTCGCGCGTGCCTGGCGCCCCCGACCACCACGTCGAGACGACCGATCGCTGGGTCGTCTACCCATTCAAGGCGGGCCAGTGACATCCGGCCGACGACGCCGGCCCGGGCCCGGGCCGATGAGTTTCGCGCCCGGCCACCGTCAGAGCCATCGACGACTGCCGGACCGCCAGGAGGACTCTCGATGACCCGCACCCTGCTCCTCGTCGGTACGCGCAAGGGCGCCTTCATCGTCGATGGCGGCGCTGATCGCGCCGCGTGGACCGTCTCCGGGCCGATGTGCGAAGGCTGGCCGATCCACGACCTCCAGTGGGACCCGACGACCAGCTCGATCTACGCCGGCGGCGGCTCGCCGTGGTTCGGGCCGGCCGTGTTCCGAAGCGACGATCTCGGGGCGACGTGGAGCCACTCCTCGGAGGGCCTGACGTACGGCGACGACGGCCCGCCGATCCCAAAGGTCTGGAACGTGACCCCTGCCAACGGTTCGATCTATGCCGGGGTGGAACCGGCCGGCCTGTTCCGGAGCGACGATGGCGGCGCGACCTGGAGCCACGTCGGCGCTCTGCGCGACCACCCGAGCCGGCCCGACTGGCAGCCCGGCGCAGGCGGCCTGATCTGCCACACGATCGTCCCGCACCCGACCGACCCGGAGCGGATGTGGGTCGCGATCAGTGCGGTCGGCACCTTCGCGACCGAGGACGGCGGCGCGACCTGGGAGGCCCGCAACCGCGGCGTCGCCGCCTGCTTCCAACCCGATCCGTACCCGGAGACGGGGCAATGCGTCCACAAGCTGGTGATGGCGGCGGGCGAGCCGGACATGCTCTACCAGCAGAACCATTGCGGCGTCTATCGCTCGTCCGACGGCGGGCGGCAGTGGCAGGACATCAGCGCCGGGCTGTCGTCGGAGTTCGGGTTCGTGATGGGCACCCATCCGCGCGACCCCGCGACGGCCTGGGTCGTCCCGCTGACCGACCCGGAAAAGGGCCGGATCGCGCCGGACGGATCGCTCGCGGTCTGGCGGACGCGCGATCGCGGCGACACGTGGGAGCGTCAGGGCAACGGCCTGCCCCAGGAGCACGCTTACGTCGGGGTCCTGCGCGAGGCGCTGTCGGTCGATCGCGGCGATCCGGCCGGGATCTACTTCGGGACGAGCACCGGGCAGCTGTACGGGTCCGCCGACGAGGGCGCCTCGTGGGAGCTGATCGCCGACCATCTGCCGTCGATCTTCGGCGTCCAGGCGATCGAGGTCGACTGACGGCCGTGCCCGTCACGGTGATCCTGCCGCGCTCGCTCGTGTCGATGATCGCCGGAACGGTCCGGACATCCGAGGTCGAGGCCGGGACCGTCCGCGAGGCCCTCGATCGGCTCGACGAGCGGACGCCCGGCCTGCGCAACCGCCTGGTCGACAGCGGGCCGGTGCTCCGCGAGCACATCAACGTGTTCGTGGACGGGGAGCAGGCCGCGCTCGACACGATCCTCCCGCCGGGCGCGACGATTCACGTGATCCCGGCGGTCTCCGGCGGCTGACGGTCAGCCCGTCTGGCCGACCCGGCTCAGCTCGAGGGCCAGCGGGTCGAACGGATCGGATCGCTCGGCGACTGCATCGGCCCCGAGCCGGCTGCCGGCGACGTCGGTCGGCCCGTCCCCGATGATCGCCCGCCAGCCGTCGTCGGCGAGGCGATCGAGCGTGCGCAGGGCTGCCTCGGCCGTCGCCCGGGCATGCTCGCGGGCAGACCCTGTCAGGCTCGGCGGGCCGGTCGAATCGGCGAGCTGGGAGGCCACTCCGGCGGCGACCCGGGTCGAGCGGAGCGTCCGGGCGCTCGGCCCGCGCCGGATCACCGCGGTCGTCGCGCCGCTCGGCTGCAGGGCGGCGACGAGGGCCGGCCACAGCTCCCCGGTCGCCCTGCTGTCGGTCACGGGCTCGTCGAAGACCAGACCGACGTGCGGCAGGAGCGCTCGGCGCAGCCCGATCTCGCCCGCCGCGAACGCGACGGGATCACTTTCGCCGACGAGCCACGACGTCAGGCCGCCGACGACGATCTGGTCGTCGGACAGGCCGTTGCCGCGGGCGATCGCGACCGCCAGGACCTGGAGGGCGAGGGCCCGGCCGGCGCGCGAAGCGGGACTCGACGGAATCCCCCGGGCGATGTCCGGTCCGACGACCAGTGGCCCGGGCCCGATCGCGACCACGACCCCGGCCCGAGCCAGGATCGCCTGGCCGAAGGCATGGTCGGCGAGCGCCCGATCGGGGGCTACGTGCCCGTCGGCGATCTCGGCGAGCGGATCGGATACCGCGACGTCGACCCGCTCGAAGCCCGCGACGATCGCGCTCTCCGGCATCCCCAGGGGCGGCGGGACGATCCCGAGACGGACGTACGCCCGGCGCTGCGCGGCCGCCTCGTCGAGATCGCGGCGAAGGCTGGCGAGCGCACGCTGGCTGCCGACCGGGGCCATCTCGAGCAGCTCCGGGTCCGGGATCTCGGCGCCGGCCCGCGGCCGCCAGATCGGGGCGTCGCGGCCGGCCAGGCGTAGGCGGTCGCTCAATTCACGGCCGATCGGGACCTCGACCTGGAGGAAGTCGGCGTCGGCGTCGACGGCGGCCCGGCCCTCGGCCAGGGCACCGGCCAGGTCCGGCTCGGCGATGCCTGCCCCGATCCATGGCCGTGGCGGCTCGCCGAGCATCGCGATCAGCTCGGTCCTGGCCGTCCGGTTGGCGTCGATCCGCTCGATCGCGGCGCCGACGAGGCGGCGGGCCTCCTCCTCGGCGATCGCCCGGCGGGCCGGTTCGCTGAGGAGGGCCGCCTCCATGCCCAGGTCGACGGCACCCGAGGCGACGTCGAGGGCCAGGCGTTGGGGGTCCACGTCGTATTCGGCGAGGGCCATCGCGAACGGCAGGACGATCCCACCCCCGAGCCGATCGGCGCCGCCGGCCAGGTAGCGGTCGACGACGGCCCAGGCGAGCGGCCGGCCGGCAGCATCGAGGCCGCTGACCCCGAACATTCGGAGGAGCGCCCGTTCGCGCCCGACGGTCGTGGACGCCCGGGCGCGCGCCGCCCAGGCGCCGGCCAGCGTCTCCGCGCGCTCGGCGATGCGATCGAGGGGTCCGAGATCCGCGGCCATCCCCCGCAGTATGGGGTCAGACGGCGCGGCGTTGCGCGATCAGGCTCAGCAGGAGATCGGCGAACGTCCGGATGTCGAAGGGCTTGCCCTCGAAGGCGTCGCAGCCCGCATCGAGCGCCTCACGCCGGACCTCCGGCTGGACGGATGCGCTGCAGGCGAGGAGCGGCGTGGTCGCGACGACCGGATCGGGATCGGCCCGGACCGCCCGCGCAACGTCGAAACCCGAGATCCCTGGCAGGCGAAGGTCGAGGACGACCGCAGCGGGGCGGTCCCGCCGGATCGATTCAAGCGCTTCCTCTCCCGTCGCCGCCTCCGTCACGTCGATCGCGGCCCGCTCGAGAATCCGGCGCATCAGGCGCCGCGTGTCGGGCATGTCATCCACGACGAGGATCCGGACCGGAGTCGTCACCGCCCATACGCCCGGGGAACGCGGAGCGTGAATGTGCTGCCATGCCCCAGCCGCGACTCGACCGTGACATCCCCGCCGTGCATCCGAGCCAGCTCGCGCGCGATCGCGAGGCCTAGCCCCGTGCCCGGAACCGCCGGGTCCGCGATCCGGGTGAACTTGTCGAAGATCCGGTCGTGATCCTTGGCGGCGATGCCCGGTCCGTCGTCGTGGACGGAGATGGCCAGGTGCGACGGCCCGTCGTCGTCACGCCCATCGCCTCCGACCGCGGGAGCCGGAGCGAACGCGACCCGGACATGGCCGCCCGGAGGGGCGAACTTCACGGCATTGGAGATCAGGTTGAGCACGATCTCGCGAAGCCGGTCCGGATCGGCGGCCACCCGGACAACCCCCGTCCGCTCCTCCTCATCGGCCTCGACCGCGATCGTGATCCCGCGTGCCGTCGCGAGCGGGAGCAGGGACGCGACACTGGCTCGAACGAGGGCGACGGGGTCGACCTCCTCGATCGCCAGGTGAACGCGGCCGGCCTCGATCGAGGCGATGTCGATGAGATCGTCGATCAAGGCGAGGAGATGGCGGCTGCTGTCCAGGATCGTGTCCATGTCGCGCTGCTGGGCGTCGCTGAGCGCGCCGTCGATTCCGGTGGCCAGGATCTCGGCGAAACCGACGATCGCGGTGAGCGGAGTCCGCAGCTCGTGGCTGACGTTGGCGAGGAAGTCGGTCTTCGCCTCGCTGGCGACGTGCAACTCGTCGAGCGCGGTGCGCAGGCTGCGCGTCCGTTCGGCCACCTCCGTGGAGAGAACATCCCGCTGACGAGACACGTCCGCGACCGCGTCGGCCCGAGCCATCGCCGTCGCGCTCAGCGCCGCGAACGCCACCAGAAGACTCGCCGAATCGTCCCCCTCAATCTCAAGGTCGGGCGGCGTGCCGATCGCGATGAACCCCTCCGTCCTGCCGTCCATGACGATCGGAGCCGCAATGGCCATGCCGATGCCCATCCCCGGACCGACCGCCTGTTCGCCGGAGCGGGCGGTGACCGAGCCTGACAGGAGGTCGCGCAGGCTGGCCCGGTCGATCCGGCCGAGGGCGGTCTGGATCCGACGCACCTGATCCGTTGAGAGCCCATCGCTCGCCGCCACGGCAAATGCCTCGTCACCTGGCAGGCGCCGGCCGACAAGGGCGAACGGGGTGCCGCTGGCGCGCTTGATGAAGGTGCAGACGACGGCAGCGATCCCCTCCCGGTCCTCGACCGTGGCGAGGACCGACGACAGCTCCAGAAGCGTGTCGGAGCGGCGTCGCTGGCGCTCGCCCTCGCTGACGGCATCGGCCCGGGCGATCGCCGTCGCGGCGATGGCGGCGAAGCCCGTCACCAGCTCCAGGAGCTCCGACTCGTCGGCGGCGTCCTCGGGATCTGCGAGCCCGAGAAATCCCCAGACCTCGTCGCCTGAGATGATCGGCGCGTTGACCGACACGCCGAGACCGGACGCCGCGTGGAGTGTCGAAGAATTGGGCTGACTGATCGTCGGCGATCCGGAGAGGAGGCGATCCAGGGCACCGCCCAACGCCACGGGCAGCAGGCGCCCGTCGAGCATCGTTGCCTGTTCGTCGCTCAGTCCGCTGGTCCGGAGCACGCGAAACCCGCTTCCGTCGCCTAGATGGCGGGCGACCATCGCGCTTCCGGCTCCGCTGGCCGCCCGGATCGCCGAGACGAGGAGGTCGGGGATCGCCGACGGATCGGTCGCCGGCGCCAGGTCGGCAGCGACCGAGAGCAGGGTCTGGGAGATGCGATGGCGGCGGGCTGCTTCGGCTGCCGCACGGCGGACGTCGTCGCGACTGGCAATCAGCGACAGGGCGAGGCCGGCCTGCGCGGCCAGGCCGACAGCCGCGCTCCGGAACGCCTCGTCGAACGACCGCGGCTGGAGGTACAGCGCACTGCACGTTCCGACGACTCCGGTCGGGCCCGCGATCGGAATGGCGAAGCCGTCGACAGCGCCAAAGGTCACGAGGCGCGCCCGAAGGTCCTCGCGACCGACATCGTCCGACCACAGCCCCTCGCCATCGACGACCCGACGAATCAGCCCGCCCCCGCTCGCCAGCGCGACGTCGATCGCCGCGAGCTCCTCCTCCGAGTATCCGAGCGAATACGCCAGCCGCAACGAACCCTCTGGTTCCGCGATCGTCACCCCGACCTTGTCCGGCCGGAACACGCCGTCGATGGCCGTGGCGATGGCCCGGGCGACCGAATCGATGTCATCGCAGACAAGGAACTCGTTCGTCGCCTGGAGCAGGACACGGGCGCGCTCGGCCGGGCCGTACAGGAGGCCTGCGGCATGGCCGGTCGAGTCCATGGGGTGGCGATCGGGCAGTTCGGCGTCCACTGGTCCATTCACGCAACGC
>JBKJOK010000379.1:0-18284 GCA_046595595.1 Candidatus Limnocylindrales bacterium | reverse complement strand
GGTCGGCTCGACGAAGCTGACCTACGACGTCCGGGCGATCGACGAGCTCCACGCGATGCTCAAGGTGCACGGTGACTGGATGCCCCTCGGCGGGGCCGACGAGCAGAAGCCAGCCCCGGACGGCTCGGTCGAGGCATGGGGTCGCTCGGAATCGAACCCGCGCGGCGGCTGGTACGGCCTGCGCAAGGGCTATCGCGGGCGGTTCGGGGTCTACCTGCCGCCGCTCCTCGAGGCGTTGGGTCTGGTCGAGCTGACCCACGACCCGAAGAACAACCGCGTCCGGGCGAAATAACGGCGGGGTGAGCGCGGTGTGGCATGCTGCACCTGCACCGGATCGAAGGGCGTGCCGCGCCCGACCGTCCACCGGAGCCGAACGACCCCACCTGGAGGACCCCTCAGCCAGTGCCGCCACGCAAGCGCCGGACCGTCTACCCACCGCCCCGCAACGCCGTTCGCCCGCCTCGACCGGGTGAGCCCGGAGGGCCCGGCGGTCCACCGCTCGGCGAACCCTACGTCCGGCCGACGGTCGCCTCGATCAACCTGTCGGCGAGCACCGGCCGAGCTGGACTGAAGATCGGCGATCGGGTCCGGATCAACGGCACCGGCCTCTATTCGGGTGAGCTGGCGACGATCGAGAAGCTGGCGACGGGGGCGATCCCCTCGGCCGTCGTGCGAACCGATGCAGGCCGGACGCGCCAGGTCCGGACGATCGACCTCGAGCCGGTGACGGCGCCGCCGCCGTCCGCCGCCGCCGCGGCGTCGGCCAGTCCGGCCGACGGTTCGGCGAGCGACGCTCTGGACGCGCCCGAGGGCTGATCGGGGGACGAGTGTGGCGATCGCACCGCGGGCCGACGCCGATCGCCTGCTCGACGACCTGAACGAGGCCCAGCGCGAGGCCGTCCTCGCGACGACCGGTCCCGTTGCGATCCTGGCCGGCGCCGGGACCGGCAAGACCCGGGTGATCAGCCGCCGGACGGGCTATGCGATCGCGACCGGCGCCGTAGCGGCCGACCAGGTCCTCGTCGTCACCTTCACCGAGAAGGCCGCCCGAGAGATGGTCGAGCGGCTGCGCGGCCTCGGTCTCGGTGGGGTGATCGCCCGGACGTTCCACGCCCACGCCCTCTCCCAGCTCCGCTTCTTCTGGCCGTCCCGTCACGACGGCGCGGCCCTGCCCGAGCTCCTCGACTCGAAGATCCCGTTCCTCGTCCGCGCCGCGCAGGGCCTCGCCCCGCCGTACAAGTTCACCCCGATCCGCGACCTCGCGACCGAGATCGAATGGGCGAAGTCACGAGGGATCGGGCCGGACGGGTACGAGTCCGCGATCGGGACCCGCGAGCCGCCGATCCGGGCCGACCTGATGCGCCGCGTGTTCGCCGACTACGAGCGGGCCAAGACGCGGGCCGGCCGGATCGACTTCGACGACCTCCTGGCGGGTACGATCGAGCTGCTCGAGACCGACGAGGACGCGGCGGCGATGATCCGCGCCCGGAAGTCGTGGTTCAGCGTCGACGAATACCAGGACACGAACCCACACCAGCAGCGCCTGCTCGAGCTGTGGGCCGGCCCAGGTGACGACATCTGCGTCGTTGGCGACGAGGACCAGACGATCTACACGTTCACCGGCGCATCATCCGCGTACCTGACCGGCTTTGCGGCCCGCCATCCCGGCGCCCGGCTCGTCGCCCTGACCGAGAACTACCGCTCGACTCCGCAGGTGCTCGGCCTGGCGAACCGGCTGCTGGCCGCCGACGGCCGGAACAAGGCGCTCAGCGCAACCCGTCCCGACGGACCCGCGCCGACCGTCGAGGGTTACCAGGACGGCGACGTGGAGCTGTCCGCGACCATGCGTCGGATCAAGGGCCTCCTGGCCGGGATCGGCAGCGACCCGGTCGACCCGGCGGAGGTCGCGATCCTCGTCCGGATGAACGCCCAGCTTGCGCCGATCGAGGAGGCCCTGACCCGGGCCGGGATCGCGTACCAGGTCCGCGGCGTGCGTTTCTACGATCGACCCGACGTGGTCGCCGCCGTTGGCGCCATCCGCCGGATGAAGACCGAGGCCGCGGGACGGGCCCTCGCCACGGCCATCCGGGCACTCTTCCGGACCGAGCTCGGGCACGAGCCCGATGGGCCCGCGGCGGCAGCCGGGCCGCGCGGCGACGAGGCGCGCGAGCGGGCGGCCGCGCTCGAGACGATCCTCGCGATCGTGGACGAGGTCGTCCGGGCCGATCCGACGTCCGACGTCAGCGCGATCCGGGGAGAGATGGAGCGGAGGGCCGCCCACGAGCGCAACGGCGCCTCGGACGGGGTGAACCTGCTGACCTATCACCGAGCCAAGGGTCTCGAGTGGGACGCGGTGTTCCTGCCGATGCTCGAGGACGGGACCCTGCCGATCCGCCAGGCGTTCGACGACGATGCCGCCCTCGCCGAGGAGCGCCGCCTGCTCTACGTCGGGATCACCCGCGCCCGCCGTCACCTCCACTTGTCGTGGGCGGATCGGCGCGAGACCCGCGGCCGCGAGACCCGCCGGACCCGCAGCCGGTTCCTCGCGGGACTGACCGGTTCGGCACAACGGAACGTGATCCGGCACGCCGACGGCGCCCTGCGGCCCTCGTCGGCCGGACCCCGGCCGCGGCGCGTGGTCGCGGGCGAGGACCCGCTGTTCGATGCGCTCCGGACGTGGCGGACCGAGCGGGCCCGCGAGGAGGAGAAGCCGGCCTACGTCGTGGCGTCGGATGCGACGTTGAGCGCGATCGCCGCCGCCCGCCCGAGCAGTCTCGCGGGCCTCGAGCGGGTCAACGGCATCGGCCCGGCCAAGCTCGACAAGTACGGCCCGGACATCCTCGCGATCGTGGCCCAGGCCGAACCGGTTCAGCCCGCCGCGCACTCATCAAACGACCTTGGGCCCGACCTCGTTCAATGATCCGACCGGCCGCCGGCAGATGCCGACCCGGTTGGTTCACGGTCTCTGAGTCTCGCCGCCGACCGATTCTCCAGCGCGCAGCCGCGGCGCGCCGCCGGCCGATCATGCACCGAGTGGGTCAACCGACGGCTGGGCCAGCGTTCGGACGACGTCTGATGCGTCGGCTGCACGGAATGACGGACGGAGGCGCGAATCACGTCCGTCGTGGGCCGACGCCGGCCGTCCGGACGTCCGTTCATGCAGTCGCTGCACCAGACGCGCCCGGCCGGTCGAGTCGCGCGGTCCGGTTGGGGTCAGCCCCGGTACGGGAAGTTCGTGAGGGTCGGGAGCGTCATCGGCCGCTCGGCCGGACCGCTCCTGATGCCGCGGCACTCTCCAGCCTTGCGGTGCACGCGATCAGCCGAGCGCGGGATCCTCGAACACGGCGCTGCCACCGACGAACGTCCCGAGCACCCGGCCCTCGCCGATCGGGCCGGCGCCGGGCGCGAACAGGTCGCGGTCGATCACGGCCAGATCGGCGAGCTTGCCGACCTCGATCGTTCCGGTCTCGGTATCGAGGTGGTTGACGTACGCGCTGCCGGCAGTGAACGCGCGGATCGCCTCGGCGAGGGTCAGGCGCTGCTCGGGCAGAAACGGCTTGCGCACCCCGCGCGATTCGTCCGAGACGCGGGTCACCGCGACCTCCATCTCGAGCAGCGGATTCGGGGTCGAGACGCTCCAGTCGGAGCCCATCGCCAACCGCGCGCCGGCATCGAGGAGGGAGCGGAACGGGTATTGCCAGGTCGTCCGCTCGGGCCCCAGGAACGGGATCGTGAGGACGTCCATCTGGCCTTCGTGGCACGCCCACAGCGGCTGGGCGTTTGCGACGACATCGAGGGCCGCGAAGCGCGCGACGTCGTCGGGGTGGATGACCTGGATGTGGGCGATGTGCGGGCGCGTGTCGGACGGCCCATTGGCGGCACGCGCCGCGGCCAGCGCGTCGAGGCACTCGCGGACGGCCCGGTCGCCGATCGCGTGGAAGTGGGGCTGGAGACCGGCCGCATCGAGCCGGGCCACCCAGCCCGGAAGGCGCTCCGGGTCGATGAAGCTGATTCCGCGGTTGGTGGTCGGCGTGCCGTCGCGTGCGAGGTAGGGATCGATCAGCGCTCCGGTGTACGTCTCCAGCACCCCGTCCTGCATCAGCTTCACGCTGTTGGCCCGGACGTTCCCGACCGAGCCGGTCCGGGACCGCTCGATCAGCTCCTCGACCTGGTCGTCACCGCGTTCGCGGTCCCACCACATCGCGAGCTCCACCCGCGCCGTGAGCCAGCCCTCCTCGACCGCCCGGCGATAGATCGCCTGGTCGCGGACCGTGACGATGGCGTCCTGCCAGGCCGTGATCCCGAGCGCATGGAGGTACGCCTGGGCGCGGCGCAGGCCCTCGGCGAGGCGGTCGTCGGTCGGGCGCGGCATCAGGCGCTCGACGGCGCGAGCGGCGCCCTCGTGGAGGCAGCCGGTCGGCGTCCCGTCCGGGTCGCGTTCGATCCGGCCGTCGGCCGGGTCGGGCGTGTCGCGATCGATGCCGGCCAGCTCGAGGGCCTTCGTGTTCACCCACGTCGAGTGGCCGTCGCGGTTCGGGAAGAACGCGGGCCGGTCGGACACGATCGCGTCGAGATCCTCGCGGCGCGGTGTGCCGTGCTCGAAGTCGGCCATGTACCAGCCGCTCCCGACGATCCACTGGTCGTCGGGGTGGGCGGCGACGTAGGCCCGGATCGAGGCGAGGACGCTGGCGCGGCCGGGCGCTCCTCGGACGTCGCACTCGAGCTGGTCGACGCCGCCGCTGATCGGGTGAACATGGGCGTCCTGGAACCCGGGCAGGAGGAGACGGCCGGCGAGATCCACGACCCGCGTCCGCGGCCCGATGTGGGCGGCGATGTCCGCCGCGGAACCGACCGCGACGATCCGCTCGCCGCGGACCGCGACTGCCTCGGCTCGGGGCCGATCCGGATCGACGGTGTGGACGTGGCCGCCGGTGAGGACGAGGTCGGCGGGACCCGTGGTGTCAGTCATCGACCGAGGATGGCAGTGCCGGCTGCTGCCCGCCCGGGCGGTCCGGCCCGCGGGACGCGTCGCCGGCCCGGCGCGCCGGATCCGGCCGCTATCCTCGGGCCATGACCAGCGTGGACCTGATCCATCCCGGCTATCTCCGCGACGACGGCCGGGTCGGCAGCAGCATCAGCCTGATCCGCGACGGCGACGCGATCATCGTGGCCGATCCGGGTCTCGTCGCGTCCCAGGCCCGGATCCTGGATCCGCTCGCCGCGCTCGGTGTGGACCCGGCGGCGGTCACCCACGTCTTCCTGAGCCACCACCACCCCGACCACACGATGAACGCGGGACTGTTCCCGAACGCCGAGGTCGTCGACTTCTGGGCTCGCTACCAGCACGACCTGTGGCTGGATCACGAAGGCGATGGCTGGAAGATGACCGATCGCACGACCCTCTGGCTGACCCCCGGCCACACCGACGAGGACGCGTCACTGATCGTCGAGGCGGACGATGGCGTCTACGCCCTGACCCATCTCTGGTGGCGCCAGGACCGGACGCCCGAGATCGATCCGTTCGCCCCGGACCAGGCGATCCTCGAGAGCCAGCGGACGCGCGTCCTGGCCGTCGCCGACATCGTGATCCCCGGCCACGGTGGTTCCTTCCGGGTTCGATGACTGTCGCGCCTTCGCGCGCCATCGCGGCGTTGCCTTCTGCGGTCCTTGCTCACGCATCTGCGGATGCGCTCGCTCCGGTCCTCGGCGGCGCCTTGCGCTGACGCACGTATGCGCGACGATCGCGGAGGCTCAGGCGGTCAGGCTCGCGGCCTCAAGCGCGGCGGGCGGCGATGTTCAGGCGGACGTAGTCGATCACCGGGTCGGCGATCCCCTCGGCGACGTTGCGGACGAATGCATCGTGCTCACGTTCCGGCAGCCGCGCCAGGTGGCTGCCGAGGACGACGGTCCGGAGGTACGCCTCGAAGGACTCGCCCGGTTCGAAGCGGGTCGGCTCGGGCTGGAGCCACGTCTCGACGTCGATGAAGCCGGCAGCCTCGAGGCGGCTCGTCGTCGCCTCCGGTGTCTCGAAGTGGACGTCACCGAGCCAGCCGTCGCCGATCGTCGCAAGGATCGCCTGGATCGAGGCGATGTTCCCGAACCCGCCGCACTGGGCGACGAGCCGGCCGCCGGGTCGCAGGACGGCAGCGAGGTTCCGGAACAGTGCGTCATGGTCGGCCACCCAGTGGAAGGTGGCCGTCGACAGGATGGCGTCAGCGGGCGCGCGACCCGGGAGCGCGAACGGCTGCCCCAGATCGGCCACGAGATACGTCACGCGGTCGCCGAACCGGGCGAGCCGGCGGCCGGCCTCGGCGACCATCGACGCTGAAGCGTCGAGCGCGATCACCCGTCCGTCGGGCAGGCGCTCGGCCAGTTGCTCGGTCACCCGGCCGGACCCGCAACCGGCGTCGAGGACGGTCTCGTCGCCGCGCAACGGCAGCCGATCGAGCACGGCGGAGCCCCAGCGGGTCATCGGCTCGGCGACCCGGTCATACGTCGCGGCATCCCAGTCGCGCGGTAGGTGCATCCGGTCAGTATGTGACGGGACGGCAGTCCGGTCTGGATTCGGCGCGCGTTCGTGAGTACGCTAGGCCCATCGGGGGTGCACCCGCCCACGGGGCGACCAATGAGAGGGAGCGACAATGGCACAACTCCAGGAGGCCTGGAACAAGTTCAATCCGCGTGAGCGGATGACAGCGACCGGGGCCGGGATCGTCATCCTCGCCTGGATCATCGGACTCGTGGCCCGCGGCTTCGGCGTCGGGTCGATCGCACTGATCGGTGCCATCGCGGTCCTCGCGGTCCTGTACCTCAAGTACGCACCGAACCAGAACATCAACTGGCCGATCGCGCCGTCGCTGATCGTGCTCGGGATCTCGGCGATCGTCGCCCTGTTCGCGGTGATCACGCTCCTCGAGTGGCTCGGCTACACCAGCATCCTCGGGATCCCCGGGATCCTGTCGCTGCTCCTGTACGCGGGCGGTGGGGCCGTGATGGCCTGGGGGGCCTGGCAGGAGTACCAGGTCGCCAAGCCGGCCATGCCCGACTTTTCGTCGAAGACCGCGCCGCCGCCGTCCACCCCGAGCGCCCCGAGCGCGCCGGCCCAGTCGGCTCCGGCCGCGCCGCCGGTCGCCGCGGCCGACGATCGCGACGAGGCGCCGCCGGCCTGACCCTGGTACCCCAGCACGCCGATCAGCGACGAGACCGGGCGGCCCAACGCCCGGTCTCTCCATGTCCCTCTCAGGTCCGGCGCCCGACCGTCAGGGCGGCGTCGATGGAATCCCGGACGCCGAACCCGCCGACGTCCCGGAAGGATCGCCTGGCGACGCTCGGCCCGCGCGCGGGCGGATCCCGACGGCCGACACGGCCGAACCGGCGATCATCAGCCCGGCCGACACGAGGGCGGCGAGGCGGAACGCGTCGACCGATGCGAATCGCGCCGCCTCGACCAGATCGGCCGACGTCCCGGCGCGCGGCGGGTTGAGCGGCACGATCGCCGTCCGAAGGGCCGGATCGGCCGGGTCGAGGCCCGGGACCCGCGCCGCGAGGGTCGAGTAGAACGAGGCCGTGATCGCGACGAAGATCAGGGCGAAGATCAGCGGCTGGCCGACCCGCGACAGGGCGTTGTTGATCGCCGACCCGAGACCCGAGTTCCGGCCCGGGATGGAGCCCATGAGCGTGCTGGTGAGGGGCGCGACGACCATCGCCATCCCGGCCCCGAACGCGAGCGTCGAGGGCAGCACGTCGATGACGGCGTCGAGCGGCGGGATCAGCGAGGCGGGCCTGGCGAGGTCGGCCAGCCACGCTGTCGAGGTGGCCGGAATGCGCGCGAGCCAGAGCTGCCCCGCCGCCACGATCAGCGGTCCGGCGACGAGGAAGATCCGCGTCCCGTAGCGGCTGGTCAGGCCACCGACCCGGGCCGACAGGGTCGCGATGATGACCCCGGCCGGCAGCCCGATGATCGCCGCCCCGGTCGCGCTGTAGCCGAGCGTCCCCTGGTAGAGCAGGGCGGTGTAGCTGAACGAGACGTACAGCGCGCCGTAGATCAGGAACGTCGCCAGATTGATCGCCGCGAACTCGCGGTTCCGGAAGAGCGACAGCGGAACGAGCGGGCGCGGCCGGACCGCCATCAGGATCGGGAACAGGACGAGGCACGCCGCGCCGATCCCGAGCGCGACCCACGCGACGCCGTCCGACCACAGCGACTCCTGACCACGGATCGCGCCGAACGCGAGGCCGCCAATCGCGAGCGCCCCGACCAGCGAGCCGAGCCAATCGAAGTGGCCGGTCGCCTCGTCGTCGCGCGATTCGCTGACGTGGCGGACGGCCGCCCAGAGCGCGATCGCGACGAGCGGGGCGTTGATCAGGAAGGCCAGCCGCCATGACAGGTTGTCGACCAGCAGCCCGCCGATGATCGGGCCGAGCAGGGTCAAGGCCGACGTGGCCGACGCCCACAGGCCGAACGCCCGAGCCCGGACCGTGCCGTCGAAGGCCGCGCTGATGATCGCCAGCGAGCCCGGCACGAGGACCGCCCCGGCGGCCCCCTGGAGAAGTCGGGCCACGATCAGGAACTCGACGGTCGGGGCGATGCCGCAGAGCACCGAGATCATGCCGAACGAGACGAGGCCGATGATGAACATCCGGCGCCGGCCGTAGCGGTCGGCGAGGGCGCCGGCGATGATCAGAAGCGCGGCGAGAACCGCGAGATAGCCGCTGCCGATGTAGGCCTGCCCCTCGAGGACTCCGAGCGACGTCGTCGTCGGAAGTTCCTCGCCGATCCGCTTCAGGGCCAGGTTCACGATCGTGCTGTCGAGGAACACGATTCCGGACGCCACGATCGCGGCGAGGAGGGTCCAGCGTTGGGCGCGCGTCATGTGCCGGGCAGTTTCGCACAGGCACGGATATGCTCACGGCCATGCCGGGACCGGGACCCATCGCGCTCGTTGGATCCGGCGAGTTCCTGCCCGCGATGCGCGAGGTCGACGAGGCGCTCCTGGCCTCGATCGGCCGTTCCCGGCCGCGGGTCGCGATCGTCCCGACCGCGTCCTGGCCCGATGGCGAAGAGGTCTTCCGGCGCTGGGCGGCGAGGGGCGTCGAGCACTTCTCCCAGCTCGGCGCGGAGGTCGAGGCGGTCCTCGTCCGGGACGGCTTCGATGCCGACGACAGCGCCCACGTCCAGGCCATCGGCGAGGCCGACCTGATCTACCTGTCGGGCGGCAAGCCGGGACACCTCAGCGAGGCGCTCGTCGGCTCGGCGGTCGGCGACGCCCTGCTGGCGGCCCACACACGGGGCGCGACGATCGCGGGCTGTTCGGCCGGGGCAATGGCCCTCGCCGACCGCCATTTCGAGTTCCGGAAGCGGCGGATGATCTGGCCGCTGCGCTGGGAGGACGGCCTCGATCTCGTGCCGGGCGCGATGGTGATCCCGCACTACGACTTCTTCCCCGAGGCGGTGTCGGCGATGTTCGTGCTCCAGGCGCCGCGCGGTATCGTCCCGCTCGGCATCGACGAGGAGACTGCCCTGGTGGGCAAGGACGGGGCCTGGCAGGTCCACGGCGCCGGCCGGGTCACGGTCTGGCGCGGCCGACGCCGGCACCGCTACCGCCGTGGGGACGTGTTCCGTATCTAGAGCGAGCGCTCCAGGCGTGGGCCGACGCGAGCCCCGGAATCGCGAACGCCCCGGTCCGGGACCGGGGCGTCAGGCGAGGGGGTCCGGGGCGCAGGTCTGGGTCAGCGCGCTCGACCGGGGTCGGGTCAGGTCAGCGTCAGTCGGGCTTGACCTGGCGAAAGCAATCGGAGCAATAGACCGGTCGATCCATGCGCGGCTTGAACGGAACCTGCGCCTGGTTGCCGCATGACGAGCAGACGACCGCGAAGTATTCGCGAGCGACGCGATCGTCGCCACGCTCGTAACCGCGGGGACCGCCGATGTCGCGGACGTCGCTGCCGGAATCGCGGGTCGCCCGGCGACTGGCCCGGCAGCTCGTGCACCGCTTTGGGTCGGACACGAAGCCCTTCTGGATGTAGTACTCCTGATCGGCGGCCGAGTGGATGAATTCCACCCCGCAGTCGACGCAGTTCAACGTTCGATCGACGTAGGTCACGAAGCCTTCCTCTCCTCTGGCAATCGCTTGGCCCGCGGTCCGATCGAGGACGGCCACATCACAGGCGAGAGGGGAGCGGATGCGTCGGGAACGGCCGGCGCCGCGCTATCCAGGTGCCGTGATGGAGTCCCTGTCTTGGGGCGCACGGGTGGTTCGATGGCCAGACCTTATACCGATCGTCGGAAACGCGCGTTGCAACAGCCGCGACACGAGGATCGTCAGCCGCGACGGCCCTTGCTCCACAGGCGAGCTGCCGGTCGGCGACGACGGCAGGGTCGACGCCCCACAATCGGGCGCGAAGGCGCGACGGCCGAAAGTGTCGCCGCGTCACCCTACCTGTCACAATGAGGTGTGAGAGTCATGGTGGCGGGCGAGGGTCAGGGGGCGCCTCGCTCGCTCCAGAACGGGGCAGGACGCGCCTCGGCCTGGAGTGGCACCGGCGGCTCGTCGCCCACCCGCGACGGCACAGGGAGGTCAGCCCGAACGGATGCTCCGACTGCTGCACACCGCCGATGTCCATCTCGGCGCGCGTCACGCCGATCTCGGTGAGCAGGCTGCCGCCCAGCGCGAACGCCAGTTCGCCGCGTTCCAGGCGTCGATCGAGCTCGCCATCGCCGAGAAGGTCGACGTCGTCCTGATCGCGGGCGACCTGTTCGACTCGAACACCCAGCCGCGCCGTTCGGTCGAGCGCGTCGCCGCTGAGCTCAAGCGCCTCGCCACCGCGAAGATCCGGACCGTGATCATCCCCGGGACCCACGACGTCTACGACCGGTCCTCGCTGTACCGGGTCCACGACCTCGCCGCGCTCGCTGGCTCGACCGACGACGACGACTTCGTCACGGTCCTCACCCCGGACCGCCCGAGCATCCACCTCGGCGCCTGCGACGTGATCGTCCACGGCCCGGTGTTCGCCACCAAGCGCGCCCCGCACAGCCCGCTCCGCGACCTCAAGGTCAACCCGGGCGACGGCGCGACATGGCACGTCGGAATGGTTCACGGCTCGCTCGCGATCCCCGACCGGACCGATCGCGACGAGGTCGTCGTGACCCGCGAGGAGATCGAGGCGACCGGGCTCGACTACCTCGCCCTCGGCCACTGGCACTCTGCCCAGCAGGGCAAGGCCGGGTCCACGACCTATGCCTACGCCGGCGCACCGGAGCCGGTCGCGGTCACCCAGGACGGGGCCGGCAAGGTCCTCCTCGTCGAGCTCGACGAGAAGGCCGGCGCGCGGACGGTCACGATCGACGAGCGGGTCGTCGGCAAGACCCGGTTCGAGAAGCTCGACATCGATGTCGCCGGGCTGGCCGGCCAGCCGGCCCTGGTGGACCTCATCGCGGCGAAGGCCGATCCGGATCTCGTCCTCGATGCGCGCCTGACGGGCGTCCGCCCGGATGAGCTCGACCTCTCGATCGACGAGGTCGAGGAACGCCTGAAGAGCCGCTTCCTCAAGCTCCGCGTCCGCGACCTGTCGATGCCGGCCCTGACCGAGGGCGTGCTCCCATCGCCGGACACGATCCCGGGCGCCTTCATCCGCACCGTCGAAGGCCGGATCGCCGAGCTCGAGGCTGACGGCTCGGACACCGCCGTCACGGACGCCGCCGAGCTGCGCGACGTCCTCCGCCTCGGCCGCCTCCTGCTCGCCGGCCACGAGGTCACGCTGTGAGGATCACCCGCCTGACGCTCCGCGACTTCCGGCGCTACCGCGAGTTGGAGATTCCGCTCTCGCCTGGTCTCACGATCGTCCATGGGCCCAACGAGGCCGGCAAGACGACGATCCAGCGGGCCATCGAGCTCGCCCTCACCCGCAAGGTGACGAGCGGCGGGGCCGACATGGATGCCCTCCGATCGTGGGACGCGGCCGACGACGCCCGGCCGGTGATCAGCCTCGAGTTCGAGATCGAGGACGACGAGAAGGGCGCCCGGACCGGGACCCTCGAGAAGGCGTTCCGCGGCGCCAAGGGCACGGTCAAGCTCGATGTCGACGGGACGACGATCACCGACCCCACGCTCGCCGATCAGGCCCTCGCCGAGCTGACCGGCATTCCGAGCGAGGCCTTCTTCCGTTCGACCGCATCGGTTCGCCACCAGGAGCTGGCCGACCTCGACCGCGACGAGGCGGCCCTCCGCGATCGCCTCCAGGCCTCGATCAGCGGCGCCGACCGGGGCACGTCCCGGGCACGACGCAAGCTCGAGAAGGCGCTTTACGACCTGAACACGAAGGGCGCCAAGAACCCTGGCCGGGTCAAGACCGCCGAGGATGCCGTCGAGCAGGCCCGTCTCGCCGTCGAGCAGGGTGAGCTCGCGCTGGCCCAGCTCGAGCGCGACCGGGACACGCTGTCGGGCGCTCGCGAACGGCGGGCCGACACGGAGACAAGCCTGACCGAGCGCCGGTCCCTCCTCGAGAAGGCGCGTCAGGCCGAGCGGCTCAGCGCCGAGCGGGTCAATGCCCAGGAGCGGTTCGAGCGCTATCGCCAGGCCGTCGCGGTGTCCGAGGAGCTTGCCGAGCTGCACGCGACCCACCCGTCCGTCAACCCGCTGTCGGTCCTCGA
The DNA here is from genome assembly GCA_046595595.1 of Candidatus Limnocylindrales bacterium. Taxonomy (GTDB): domain Bacteria; phylum Chloroflexota; class Limnocylindria; order Limnocylindrales; family CSP1-4; genus CF-46. Next base: position 5,632 of record JBKJOK010000379.1, on the reverse strand, counting down.
GCAGGTCGTCAATCGGTTGCGCCGGCTCGATGGCCAGATCCGCGAGCTCCGGGCCGCGCTGTCGGGCGAGGTCGAGGTGTCCTTCGAGGTCCCGCCCGAGCCGACCTGGCGACCGCTGTCGCGGATCGCGCTCGGCCTCGTGGCCGTCGGAGTCGTCGTCGCTCTCGCCACGTATCTTGCCCGCCAGCTCCGGATCATCGACCTCGGGACCGCGCCCGCGCTTCTCGGTGGCGCGGCCGCCGGCATCGGCTTCATCCTGGCCTTCGTCGCCTGGTGGCTGCGGCGCAGCGACCGGATGACCTCGCAGATGCGCGACGTCCAGATCGACCGGCGCCTGCGTGGCCGATCGGAGATGGAGCAGGAGCTCCGCCAGGCGGAAGCCGACGCTGCCCAGCAGTTGGCCGGCCTCGCGCTCGAGGACGTGGCGGCGGCCGAGGCGCTGCTCGTGAGCGAACAGGAGCACGTCAGCCGGATCGACCGGCTGAGCGGCCAGCTCGAAGGCCTCGTCGGCAAGGAGCCGATCGACACGCTGGCCGGCCTGCGCGACGGGGCGGCCCTCGAAGTCGAACAGAAGACCCACGCCCTCGAGGCACTCGGTCCGATCGCCAAGGAGCCACGCGCCCGCGAACGGCTCGAGGTCGAGGTCCGTGACCTCGAGACCGGCCTCGAGCGGGCCCGCGACGACGAAGCGAATGGCCGGGCCCGGGTCGAGGCCAACGCGGTCGATGCCGAGCAGGTCGCCGGGCACTCGGAGCGGCTCGCCGGCTGGCAGGAGCAGCTCGCGGCTCTCCAGCGCCGGACGCGCGTCTACGACCGGACCCTCAAGGAGATCGAGCTCGCCGAACAGGCGACGATGAAGACGGTCACCCGCTTCCTCGAGCGCCGGATGGTCGGCGACATCGAGCGGATCACCGGCGGCCGGTATCGCCGGGTCGCGGTCGACGACAAGACCCTCGACCTCCGCCTGCACGCCCCGGAGAAGGGCGACTGGGTCGACGTCCGCTCGCTCAGCCAGGGCACGCTCGATCTCGTGTACCTCGCGGCCCGCCTCGGCCTCGTCCGACTCGTGACCGGCGATCGCCGCCCGCCGCTCATCTTCGACGACCCGTTCATCACCCTCGACGACGAACGGGCGAAGCGCGCCCTGGAGCTCCTGCGCGAGATCTCGCGCGACTTCCAGGTGATCTACCTGACGACCTCGGATCGCTACCACGGGGCGGCCGACTCGGTCGTCGAGCTGGCCGGGCCGACCGAGGTCGACGACGGACCGATCGGACCGATCGAGCCGATCCCGGCGGGGGTCGCCCACGGCTGACCCGACCGGACCGGGCCTCGCCGTCGTCGTCTTCGGACTCGCCTCGGCCGTCGCCTGGGGTGCCGGCGACTTCGGGGGTGGCTGGACGGGGCGCCGTGCACCGGTCCTCGGTATCGCGATCGGGGTCGACGCGATCGGGGTCGCGGTCATGGTCGGCCTCGGCCTCGTCCTGGGCGGTCCATTGCCCGGTCAGGCGACGATCATCCTCGCCATGGTCGCCGGCGCGTTCAGCGTGGCCGGGATCCTCGGCCTGTACACCGGCCTCGCGGTCGGGCGGATGGGGGTCGTGGCACCGGTGACGGGCCTGATCGCGGCCAGCCTGCCGGTCGCAGTCGGGATCGTTGCCGAGGGATGGCCGGCGACCGCCGTGCTCGTCGGGATCCTGGCGGCTCTCGGCGCGGTCGTGCTCGTGTCGCGCAGCGCCGACCCGGAGGGCCGCCGCTCGGGAATCGAGTACGGGATCGTCGGTGGGCTCGGCCTCGGGATGTTCAACGTCGTCGTGGGCGCCTTTCCCGAGGACCAGGTCATCTGGCCGCTGGCCTTGATCAAGCTCGGCGCGCTCGTCCCGATCGTCCTGCTGGTCGTGCTCGGCCGTCGGCCGTGGCGGATGACGAGCTCGATCCTGCCGGCCGTCGTCGCGGTCGCGGTCCTCGACCTCGCCGGCAATGGCCTCTACATCCTCGCCACCCAGGCCGGCCGGCTCGACGTCGCGGCGACGCTCAGCTCCCTGTATCCGGTCACCACGGTCGTGCTCGCCGTGGCCCTCCTCCGCGAGCGGGTGACCCGGACTCATCTGGCGGGGATCATCATGGCCGTCGTGGCCATCGTCCTGATCGCAGGCGGCTCGGCCGCGCCCGCCTGAACGTCGCCCACCACCGCACCGTCGCCGGAGAACGCCCGATGCCCGACCCCGCCGCTCCGCCCCCAGCCGCCGGACTCGCCCCGACCGAGCCGATCTGGTTCGTCGAGGCCACCTACGCCCCCGACGCCGCCGAGACCCGGGTCCCGTTCCGGGCCGAGCACATCGCCCGGCTCCAGGAACTCAAGCGGGCGGGGATCGTCGTCGAGGCAGGCGCATTCGCGGACGTGTCGGCCTCGATCGTGCTCGTCCGAGCGGCCGACGAGCAGGCCGCGCTCGAGGTCTGCCGGGCCGACGTCTATCTCCGCAACGGTGTCTGGGTCGAGCTCCGGGCGCGAGCGTTCGGCCGGGTCCGCGACGGCTGATCCGCCACCAGAACGACGCGAACGTCATCCAGCTCCTCGTCGCTCGGCAGCACGTATGCCGCCGCGAACCCCTCCGCGCGGAGTCGCTCGGCGACCTCGTCGGCCGTCGCGCCGAGCCGGGCGACACCCGCCAGGTGCCGATCGACCACCTCGACGGGGACGACCCGACCGGCCCGCCCCGCGTTCCGGGCGTGGACGTCGGCCGGGGAGGCGGCGATCGCGATCGCCGTGGCCGGCACGCCGGCCGTAGCGGCCACGCGGATCAGGGGCCTTCGGGCCGAGATCTCGACGTTCGTGGCGTCAACCACGACCAGCCGCCCTTCGGCGAGGCGCCGGCCAGCTTCCCGATGGAGGATGGCGAACGCCGGCCGGGTCGCGCGCTGATCGGCCGCGTCGCCGCCGATCGCGGCCCGGAGGGCGTCGGACGAGAGGATGTCGGCGGGGGCGAAGAGCCGGGCGGCGAGCGTGGACTTGCCCGCGCCGGCCGCACCGATCAGGACGACCAGGCCTGGAACGGCGAGCGGAATCGTGGCCACCATCAGGTCTTCCGCGGTCAGGCCTGGTGGCGCCGGACTTCCCAGCCATCGCCGGACTCAGCGCGGCGAACGTCGTAGGCCGGCTGGTCGTACATCGCCGGGCCGCGGACGACGTGGCCATCCGCGAGCTGGAACCGGGAGCCGTGCCACGGGCACTCGATCGCACCGCCGACCAGCGTTCCCTCGGCAAGCGGCCCACCGGCATGAGCGCACTGGGCGTGGACGGCCAGGACCCGCTCCCCGTCCCTGATCACGGCCAGCTCGTTGATCCCGGCCTTGAGTTTCGTGGGGCCGCCCTCCGGGATGTCCGGGAGGCCGCCAAGGTCGAGCTTGATCCACTTCGCTCCGGCACCACGCCAGGCATGCCGATTGACGTGGGTCCCGATCAGGTAGACGAGGTCGCCGCCGATATTGGCGCCGACGGAGACGACGAGGTAGGCGATCACGGACAGGCCGATTGGCAGCAGGCGATCGGCCGGATGGCCGCTCCGGATCAGGAGCGAGGCCGCGTACAGGACGAGCGCGGCGGTCATCAGGACCGAGTGGACGGTCGCTCGCGCCCGGGCCGTCCCGTCCACGTCGGTGTAGTCGGCGAGGCCGGTGACGGCGGACGCGACCATGGCCAGGACGCCGAGCAGGAGCGAGACGTCCGCGACGAGCGGCTGGCCGATCAGGTCGGCGACGATCGAGACCGTCAACGCGCCGATCGGGACATCCGTGACGACGGCATGGACCGGGTGACCGAGCCACGTCCCGTTCAGGAAGTCCTTGATCGGCCGGATCGGGCGGAACAGGGCCGACAGCCAGCGATGGTTGAACTCGCCGAGGGGCTTCGACCAGCGTCCCTGGGCATCGACGGCGCGGGTCACGTAGCGACCAATCATCCTCGCGGACCTCCTTCATGCGAGTCTACGTCGCAAGCTCGGCCACCGGTTCTGGCGGCGCGTCGGCTACCCTTCGGCGCCATGTCGATCGCTGCCACCGGACCCTCTGCGCCGCGCCTCGCCGTCCCCGAACGCGATCGGGATCGCGACGGCCGGTCGGACTGGAAGCGGATCGTTGTCGTCTTCTGGATCACCTCGATGATCGAGGGCCTCGGCGTGGCCCAGGTCTTCTCGTTCCTTGCCCCGTACCTGCGTGAGGTCGGCGTCCCGGAGGCCGACCGAGCGCCGTTCGTCGGCTTGTTCTCGGCGCTGGTCTTCGTGGTCGGGATGCCGCTCGTCCCGCTCTGGGGCGTGTGGGCCGACAAGTACAGCCGGAAGGCGGTCATCGTCCGGAGCTGTCTCGTCGAGGCGGCCGTGTTCGTCTGCGTCGCGCTCTCGCGGGAGCCGTGGCAGCTCGCGCTGAGCATCCTCCTGATCGGATTCCAGCTCGGCAACACGGGGGTGATGCTGGCCGCCATCCGAGACGTCGTACCGCGTCATCGGATCGGGACCGTCATCGCGATCTTCGGCGCCTCGGGCCCGATCGGGTTCGCGGTCGGCCCGACGCTCGGCGGCGTCCTGGTCGACACCCTCGGCTGGTCCCTGGCGGCGATGTTCTGGGTGCCGGCCGGCCTGTCGGTCGCGGCCGCGGCCCTCGTCTGGTTCGGTTCGCGCGAGGTCCGGCCGGCGGTCGTGCCGGAGGGTCGCGTGCTGCCGCTCGCGTACGGCGCCCTCCGGAGCGTCCTCGGCGATCCGGTCGTCCGACGGATCTTCGCGATCTACGGCGTCGCGTTTCTCGCCAACCAGATGAGCCGGCCATACCAGGCGCTGATCGTCGAGCAGCTCGTCGGGGTCGGGCCGGGCCTGGCGTCGTCGATCGGGTTCGTGGCCGGGACGGCGGCCCTCGTGGGGGCGCTGATTGCGCCGTTCGGCGGGCCGGTGGGGGATCGGATCGGGTTCCGGCCGGTCCTGGTCACGTCGCTCTTCGTCGGTGGTCTGGCCCTCGCTGCCGCGCCGCTCGTCGCGACGGTGCCGGCGCTGGCGGTTTCGGTCCTGATCTTCACCGCGGCCAACGGACTGGTCGGGGCGATGGTGTTCAGCCTCCTCGCGACCGAGGTCCCGGCCGAGCGTCGCTCGCAGACGCTCAACCTGGTCTACCTGCCGCTCTACGCCGCGGGGATCATCGGGCCGATCGTCGGGGCGGGCGTGTCGACCGTGGCCGGCCCGGATGGCCCGTTCTGGGTCGGGGCGGCCGTGTTCCTCGTGGGGGCGGTCGTCGTGCTCCTCCGCGTCCGCCCGAACCGCTCCGCCGAGGTCATGGAGCCTGCCGAGTCGATCTGACGGTCCGACTCTCATGAACTTCCCAGGTTGGCTTGACGACACTGGCCCCGATCGCCAGGCACGATGACCCAGACCCGATCAGCGCCCCCTGATGTCGACCACCGGCTTCACGGTCGTCGGCCGGGCGCGGCCGTCAGCCCAGTGGCCGGGCAGGAGCGGGATCACGGCCAGGAGCATCGACAGGCCGCCGTACCAGACCGCGGGCAGGGCGAGCATCGAGGCAACGGGAACCGTCCAACGCCGGTCCGTTCGGGCGCCCCAGACGACGAGGGCGATCGCGGCCGGCAGGCGGA
>JBKJOK010000310.1:0-2071 GCA_046595595.1 Candidatus Limnocylindrales bacterium | reverse complement strand
CGTCCGCAGCGCTCCAGGCTGGACGACCGAGCCCTCTTCGCGCATGAGCCGACGGACGATCGGCGCAAGCTGGCGATGGAGGCGCTCCTCGACGGCGACCCACTCCGGGCTGTCACGGTCGACGTCCGACTTGTTCATCGTCACCGGGACATGCGGCAGCTCGACCTCGCCGACGAGACGGTTGAGGGCGGGATGCATGGCCGGTCCGGGGTGGCCGAACCAGTCCGGGCTGCCGATCAGCCGGCCGAGGTGATAGATCCGGACACCGGGTTCGGTCGAGGCGGGTGCCGGATCCGGCAGGAGTCCGAACCAGCCAGTGACAAGCCGGCCACCGGCGCGGACGGTGAACTCGTGGCGCTCGTCGAGGAGCCAGTCGGTCGTCGCGACCGCGGTCCGGTTGACAGTCAACGCCAGCGCTTCCGACTCGAGCAGGGGACGGTAGGTCTGCGCCAGCCGGGCGGGCAGACGGCGCGGATCGAGCGGGCGGTCCACCTCGCCGATCTCGAGCCGGACGTAGCCGAGCGCCTCGCCGACCGGCTTGGGCCGGTCGATCAGCTCGTACGTCCGCAACTTCGTCCGATCGCGGTACTTGTCGTCCTCGAAGCCGGTCGCCGTCGGGTCGCCGGCCCGCGATGCGACGATCGTGAACCGATTGCCGAGATGGCCGATGGCGGCCTTGCCGCCCTGCCCATACCGCCCGATCCGGTCGCCCGCCCGCTTCCGCGAGCCACCCCAGCGGAGGTAATCGCGCTCCAGCTCTGCCGGTCCCATGCCGATCCCGCCGACCACGGTCACGGCGATCGTGCCCGGCCGGACCACGATGTCGACCGCGAGCGGGCGGCCCGCGACGCGCGAGTCGACGGCGTTGTCGACGATCTCAAGCAGGGCGTCGATGGCCGAGCGGTAGTTCGCGAAGAGCGACGCGGTCAGGCGCGGATCGATCCGCTCCCGAACGACCCGACGGGCCGTCATTGCCTCGTGACGGGGGAGGAACGGTCTCGGTCGTCTGGCCGAAGGCCGTCGACGAATCGAATGATCTCCTCACCCGAACGCAAACCTGGCGTTCCGACGAGTGCCCCTCGGGCAACGTCAAGGGCGCTCCGGAGTCGCTCCCGCTTCAACTCATTCGTCGCCGCGCGGATCAGGAATTCGTTGCGGCCGCCTGGGCACACATGGCCGTCGATCTCCGACAGCAGCTGATCGGGCAGAAAGATCCTGATCCTCATCATCGACCGTCACCTCCGGAACGTGAGCAGATGTCGATCATGCCTGTTTCCGAGCTTCGACGATGAGGACTTCCTCGCCGAGCATTCCGGTGATCCGGACGGCTCGCGAAGCCGAGGACCTCGGCGACCGCCGGGAATCGCTGGTGCGGGTAGCCCGCGAGGCGCCACGTCGAGACTCGATCGGCCAGCGCGTCATGGAGCTGAAGCATCGGCGTCAGGGTATCGCCGCGATGCGGGATCGCGTCAGCCGTAGCCGAGGACCCTCACGCCCTGCACCTCGAAGTCCTTCGGGTTACGGGTCACGACGATCGCATCGCTGTGCCAGGCGACGCCGGCGATGATCGCGTCGCCGAGGCGCCGCGGACTCGTCCGACCCAGCCGACGGCTCGAGTCGGCCGCCCATACGGCGGCGTCTGGATGCGTTGCGAGATACTCCAGGGGCCGGATCAAGGCACGAATCAACGCACGCTGCCGATCGTTGCCACCCGATAGGGCTTCCGCAACAACGATGTCGCACGTGTAGAGGTCATTCGCCTCGGCGAACAGGGATGCGACCAGTTCGGCCACCCCGGCGCGGTTCGTCGCGTGGTCGATCAGCACCGTCGTGTCCAGCAGATACCGCACCCGCTTCCTCCCAGATCCATGGTCGATCCCAGGACTCTCGTGCCTCCCTCAAGAGCCGATCTGTCTCCTCGGGCGTCTGGCCCCAGGCGTCCGTGCCCGTCAAGGCGCCGGCGTACTTCTCCCAGACCAGCCGGGCGTTGTCGCGGCGGACCTGCTTCGCCACGATCTCCGCGATGTAGCGGCTCCGGCCGCGGGGTCCGACGACGGCATCGATCAGAGCA
>JBKJOK010000287.1:0-6941 GCA_046595595.1 Candidatus Limnocylindrales bacterium | reverse complement strand
TTCGGCGGGCTGCACCGCGGATGACAGCTTCATCCGTGCACGATCGCCGACCCCTGGACGGGGACCGGCGGGAACCAATCGGACCCAACGCTCCGTGGATGACCATGTGGCCGGGTCGAGGTGGGGTTCGAGGCGGGATCGAGGGCCGGAGAGAGATCGCAAGATCGCGGCGAATCCGGGTGGGGATCGGGGCGGGAAGGTGGCGGGCTCCCGACCTGGCCAAATTCACACGGGTGGAACGTTGGGCGCGATCCGCGGCGGGATCGCCCTCGATTCCGCGGGTTGCGCAGCGGGTCACGGCAACATCCGTGCACGATCGCCGCACCCCTGACGTCACCGGCGGGCGCGACTCGGACCCAACGTTCCGTGGATGACCATCTGGCCAGGTCGAGGGCGGGGTCCGGGTCGAGGGCGGGGTCGAAGGCGCGGTCGCGGTCGATGGCGGGTCGATGGCGGGTCGATGGCGGGTCGATGGCGGGTCGAGGGCAGTGCCCGGAGCACTGATCCGTGTCCGCGGCCGGAGTGCGGCGGCATCCTGCCGGCCCGGAGCGGCCATTACCATCGCATCCATGGACCAGACCGCGGGGCCGATCCTCGAGATCGGCGTCCTGCTGCTCGGTGCCGTCGTTGCCGGCTGGCTGGCCCGTCGGATCGGGCTGCCGGCCGTCGTCGGCTACCTCGCCCTCGGCGTCATCGTCTCGCCGTTCACCCCGGGCTACGTCGCCGACCACGACCAGCTCCAGCTCCTCGCCGACCTCGGGGTCGTCCTGCTCCTGTTCGAGGTCGGCATCGAGGTCGACGTCCTCCGGATCCGGAGCGAGCAGCGCGGCCTGATCGCGGCCGCCCCGCTCCAGACCGTGCTGACGACCGCGATCTCCGGCGTCATCCTGTTCGCGGCCGGTCTCCAGCCGCTCCCCGCAGCGCTCATCGGCCTGTCCATCGCGCTGTCGTCGTCGGTCGTCATCGTCAACATCACGAAGAGCCGGCGCCGGACCACCGACCGCCACACCGAGCAGGCGCTGCTCGGCTGGAGCGCCCTCCAGGACAGCACCGGCGTCGCGATCGCGGCCGTCCTGCTCGCTCTCATGGGCATCGGCGGGCGGCCGCTCGGCGAGGCGGCCATCGGCCTCGTCGCCTTCCTCGCCCTGACGATCGCGGTGGCTCGTGTCCTGCCGATCGTCCTTCGCGGTCTGCGCTCCGAGCACGACCTCTTCCTGATCGTCTCGGTCGCCAGCGGGCTCGCCCTCGCCGGTGTCGGCTCGGCCGTCTTCGGCGTCCCGCTCGCACTCGCGGCGTTCGTCGGCGGACTGGCCGTCTCCGAAAGCGCGGAGGCGGCCGAGGCCAGGCGCCGGCTCCTCCCGTTCCGTGACCTGTTCGCGGTCCTGTTCTTCGTCGCGATCGGGACGCTGATCCAGCCCGATGCCCTCGGCCGGGGCCTTGGCTGGCTCGCGCTCTTCCTCGTCCTGATCGTCGTCGCCAAGGTCGCGGTGGTCTACGGCCTCGCCCGGGCCACCCGTCTGCCGGCCCGCCCGCTCCAGCTCGCGATCGGGCTTGGCCAGGTCGGGGAGTTCTCGTTCGTCCTCGGCTCGGCGGCGGTCGCGGCCGGGGCGATCACCAACGAGGCCTACGTCGGACTGGTCGCCGCGGTCGCGCTGAGCATCGCCGTCAGCACGGTCGTGGTCCGCCTCGTCGGCGACCGCGGAGGCGACTTCCACATCAATACTTCGCAACCTTCTTGACAATGGCATTGTCAGGGTTCTAGTCTCTCCAATGTTCCCGGCGGATGGTCCGCCCGGACGCCAACCACGGCATCCAACGGAGGGCTCGCGACATGTCCATCGCGTCCCGTTCCAACCTGAAGATCGACCGAATCATCCCCGGAGAGGGGCGCTGAGGCCATGGCCCAGGATCGCGTCGACAAGGTTTCGCGACGACCGGTCTACGTGATCAGCGTCGCCGCAACCCTCGTCGCCGCCCATCCCCGGACGCTCCGGATCTACGAGGACGAGGGCCTGGTCTGTCCAGCCCGGACGCCCACCAACATCCGTCTCTACAGCGACGAGGACATCCGTCGCATCACCTGGATCCGTCATCTGACCCGCGAGCGCGGAGTCAACCTCGCCGGAATCCGGCTCCTGTTCGAGCTGGAGGAACGGTTGGGGACGCGGATCCTCGAAGCGCTCTACGCCGAAGGAACCCGACAACGGACCGCCGAGGCCAAGGCCGAAGCGAAGGCCGAGGCAAGCGCCCAGGCAACGGCCCAGGCAACCGCCGCCGCCACCTCCCAGGCCTCCGATCGGAGCCGGCCGGACCCGGACGATCGGTGACCGACATCCACCGGAAGCCACACTTCACGAGCGAGCCCGCAGGACCGATGATCTCGATCCGACTCACAGGAGACAACTGATGGCAAAGCGCCCGACACCAGACCGGGACGATCAGCCGACCACCGTGACCATTTCGACGCCCGACGGCCCGCGCGAGCTGCCGCTCGTCGCCCTCCGCGAGACCGTCATCTTTCCGGAGATGATCGTTCCGCTCCAGGTCGGACGCGAGAAGAGCGTCAACGCCCTGAACGCCGCCGTGGCCGAGGGCACGCCGATCGCACTCGTGACCCAGCGCCAGCCTGAGCAGGAGGACATCGAGTCCACCTCCGAGCTCTACACGGTCGGCACGTTGCCCAAGATCGCCCAGGTCGTCCAGCTCCAGGACGGCACCGTCCGGGCGATCGTCCAGGGCCAGACCCGCCTGAAGTTGATCAACTTCGTGTCCAACGAGCCGTATCTCCGAGCCACGATCGAGGAGCTCCACGACGAGAGCGGAGCCAGCCTCGAGGTCCAGGCCCTGATGCGGACCGTCCAGACCCAGATCGAGCAGTACGTCGCCAATGGCGCCCCCGTGCCGCCCGAGGCCGCCGTCGCCGCCCGCAACATCAGCGAGCCGGGGCTCCTGGCCGACATGGTCGCCTACAGCCCGGACATGTCGACCGAGCAGCGCCAGGAGCTGCTCGAGACGGTCGATGTCACCGAGCGCCTGAAGCTCGTCTCCAACTTCCTCGCCCGCCAGATCGAGATCCTCGAGCTGAAGGGCCGGATCCAGAGCGAAGTCAAGTCCGAGATGGACAAAACCCAGCGCGAGTACATCCTGCGTGAGCAGCTCAAGGCGATCCAGCGCGAGCTCGGCGAAGACGACCCCCAGCAGGCCGACATCAACGAGCTCCGCGACAAGGTCGAGGCGGCCGGCATGCCCGACGAGATCAAGGCCCGGGCGATCAAGGAAGTCGACCGGATGAGCCGGATCCCGTCCGCCTCGCCCGAGGTCGGCGTGATCCGGACGTACGTGGACTGGCTGGTCGGCCTGCCGTGGAACGTCGCGACCGACGATCAACTCGACATCAAGGAGGCCGCCCGGATCCTGAACGAGGACCACTACGGCCTCGAGAAGATCAAGGAGCGGATCCTCGAGTACCTCGCGGTCCGGACCCTGGCCGACGAGATCCGCAGCCCGATCCTCGCCTTCGTCGGACCGCCCGGCGTCGGCAAGACCTCGCTCGGCAAGAGCATCGCCCGGGCGATGGGCCGCAAGTTCGTCCGAATGAGCCTCGGCGGCATCCACGACGAGGCCGAGATCCGGGGCCATCGCCGGACGTACATCGGCGCGCTCCCGGGCCGGATCATCCAGAACATCAAGACCGCGGGTTCCAACAACCCGGTCTTCATGCTCGACGAGGTCGACAAGATCGGGATGGACTTCCGGGGCGACCCCTCGTCGGCCCTCCTCGAGGTCCTTGATCCCGAGCAGAACAACACGTTCCAGGACAACTATCTCGAGGTCCCGTTCGACCTGAGCAAGGTCCTCTTCGTCGCGACGGCCAACCTCCTCGACCCGATCCCGGCCGCCCTGCGCGACCGGATGGAGGTCGTCCACCTGCCCGGCTACACCGAGACCGAGAAGATCGAGATCGGCAAGCGCTTCCTCATCCCCAAGCAGATGAAGAACCACGGCCTCAAGGACAAGCACATCACCATCCCCGACGAGACGATGATCGAGCTCGTCCGGTCGTATACCCACGAGGCGGGCGTCCGGAATCTCGAGCGCGAGATCGCCAACGTCATGCGCAAGGTCGCCCGGGCCGTGGCCGAGGGCCGCAAGCGCAAGACCATCGTCGACGTGAAGCGCCTGAACGACTACCTCGGACCGCCGCGCTACGAGTACGGCGAGCTCGAGGCTGAGGACCAGACGGGTTCGGCCATGGGCCTGGTCGTGACCGAGGTCGGCGGCGACGTCGTCGCGATCGAGGTCACGAACATGGAGGGCAAGGAGGACTTCATCCTCACCGGCCAGCTCGGCGACGTCATGCGCGAGTCGGCCCGGGCGGGACTGTCCTGGACGCGGGCCCACGCTCGTGAGCTCGGCATCTCGCGCGAGACGTTCGAGAAGAACACGCTCCACATCCACGTTCCGGCGGGCGGCACCCCCAAGGACGGTCCGTCGGCGGGGATCACGATGGCCCTCGCCATCGTCAGCGCCCTGACCGGAATCCCCGTCCGCAAGGACGTCGCGATGACCGGCGAGATCACCCTCCGCGGTCGGGTCCTTCCGATCGGCGGGCTGAAGAGCAAGATCCTGGCCGCGCATCTGGCCGGGGCGAAGATGGTGATCCTGCCGCGCAAGAACGAGAAGGACCTGCGCGACATCCCCGACGAGATCCGGAAGTCGATGAAGCTCGTCCTGGTCGACTCGATGGAGCAGGTCCTCGAGACGGCCCTCCGGCGCAAGCCGAAGGCGCTCGTCGTCGAGGAGCCGGCCAAGGTCGTGAAGCCCGGCGATGCGCCGAGCGACAACCCCGAGCGCGAGGATCACGTCCGCCGGTCGACGTTCCCGCCGACGGATCAGCCCCCGGTCGCCGTGGACGGCGGGCGCTAGAGCGACGCGAAGGCCGATGCCCACGCAGCGGCCTTCTTCGCTTCGACCGAACAGGTTCTGAACGATGGACTTTCAGGACTACTACCAGACGCTCGGGGTCCCGCGGGCGGCGAGCCAGGCCGACATCAAGAAGGCCTTCCGCAAGCTCGCCCGCGAGAACCATCCCGACAAGAAGCCCGGCGACAAGACCGCCGAGCAGCGCTTCAAGGCGGTCAACGAGGCCAACGCGGTCCTGTCCGACGCCGACAAACGCAAGAAGTACGACCGCCTCGGCAAGGACTGGGAGGCCTACTCCCGGGCCGGCGTCGATCCCGACGCGGCGGGTTCGCCGTTCGGCGCAGGTTCGCCGTTCGGGGCCGGTTTCGGGCGGTCGGGCGGCGCCGCTGGCGCGGGCGGCGGACCGAACGTCCGCTACGAGTTCCGGACCTCCGGTGGCGGAGCCGGCGGCGCGGACTTCTCCGACTTCTTCCGGACGTTCTTCGGGGCGGACGGCCGGGCCGGCGGCGCGGCCACGCCCGGACCGGGCGCCCGGCGCGGGCCGGCATCCGGTCCGTCGTTCGACGACATCCTGTCCGGGATGGGCATGAGCGGGACGGCCGCGGGCGGTTCGACCCGGACCGCCGCCGCTCCGCCGCGGCCGGCGACCACTGCCGAGGCCGTCGCCGAGATCGACCTCGAGGAAGCCTGGCACGGCACCACCCGCCGGCTCGAGCTCGATGGACGCCGGCTCGACGTCACGATCCCGCGCGGCGCGGCCGACGGCACGAAGATCAAGCTGAGCGGCCAGGGACCGCGCGGCGGCGACATCGTCGTCACGACGAAGGTCCGGCCGCACGCCGTCTTCACGCGCAAGGGCGCGGACCTCGAGCGGGAGCTGCCGATCACCCTCGCCGAGGCGCTCCTCGGTGGCGAGGTGCCCGTGACCACGCTCAAGGGCAGGGTCCTCCTCCGGATCCCGGCCGGGACGCAGAACGGGCACCGCTTCCGGCTGAAGGGTCAGGGAATGCCGATCCTGCGCAGCGAGGGCCACGGCGATCTCTACGCAAAGGCCCGCGTCGTCCTGCCGACGAAGCTCGACGACGAGACCGCCGCTGCCGCCCGCGCCCTCTTTGACCAGCTCGACCAACCCGACCCGCGAACCGGCACCTGACCCACACCGGTGACGCCGGCGGTCCACCCGCCGCGCCAGCCCGACCCCGACCCGGAGATCCCCGATGCAACTCGACAAGTACACCCAGAAGGCCCAGGAGGCCATCGCCGCCGCCCAGAGCGCCGCCGCCGGCCTCGAATCGCCCGTCCTCGACGCCGAGCACCTGCTCCACGCCCTCGTCGAGCCCGATGACGGCGTGCCCGCCGAGACCCTGCGCCGGCTCGGCGTGGACCTGCCCGCCTTCCGTGACGAGCTGGCAGGGTTCCTCGGCAAGCGCGCCCGGATCCGGGGCGGCTCGCTGTCCCTCGACCCGCGCGCCAAGCGCGTCCTGGAGCTCGGCGAGCAGGAAGCCCGCCGGCTCGGCGACGAGTACGTCTCGACCGAGCATCTCCTCCTCGGCGTCCTCGAGGTCGGGGGCGAGGGCCGCCAGCTCCTCGAGCGCCACGGCGCCGGACGCGAGGCCGTCTTCGGCGCCCTCCAGAGCGTCCGCGGCGGCCAGCGCGTCACCTCGCCGAACCCCGAGGGAACCTACGCCGCCCTCGAGAAGTACGGCCGCGACCTGACCGCCGAGGCGCGGGCCGGCAAGCTCGACCCGGTGATCGGGCGCGACGAGGAGGTTCGGCGGGTCGTCCAGGTCCTGAGCCGGCGGACGAAGAACAATCCGGTCCTGATCGGCGAGCCGGGGGTCGGCAAGACCGCGATCGTCGAGGGCCTGGCGCAGCGGATCGTTCGGGGCGACGTGCCCGAGGGGCTCAAGGACAAGCGGGTGATCTCGCTCGACCTCGGCGCGGTCATCGCCGGGGCCAAGTTCCGGGGCGAGTTCGAGGAGCGCCTGAAGGCCGTCCTCAAGGAGATCAAGGACTCC
>JBKJOK010000272.1:0-22995 GCA_046595595.1 Candidatus Limnocylindrales bacterium | reverse complement strand
GAGCGAGGCGTGGAGGTCCGTGACCTGCGATCCCGCTGGCGGCTCCAGGTCGACCTCGACACACCGATCGACGCCGTCGTGGCGCGTGTCGGCCCGGTCGGCGATCCGACGACCGATCGCGTGCGTGCTGTGGCGACGCGCATCAGGACCGTTGCCTCGAACCCACGGGCAGAGCTCCTGGTGGCCGGGCGGACCTCGGCCGGCACGATCAGGTGGCTCGAGGACTCGACGGCCTGCCGCACTCGCGTCCTCCTCGAAGAGCGCGGGATGCGAACCGCGGCGAGCGATCAGCGTCCGACCCGATCGACGCTCGGCCTTCTCCTCGATCGCGACGGCCCGCAGGCCCTTGGGCGCATCGTTGCTGAGCTCGCCGACGCAGCGGTGATCGACACCCGCATCCTCCTCGCGCATCGACTTGGACGGGACGAAGCGGCCTGGCCGGCAGTCGAGGACCGGTTCGCGAGCGACCTACTCCTACCGGACGAGGTCGAAGATCCGTGGCTCCAAGCATTGACCCACTCGGCGCTCGAGGCACCGATCCCGGTCGCGCTGGGTGGACACACCCTCGTCGGCCCGGGGCTTCGGCTCCTCCTGGGCCGGGCCGCAGCCCGATGAGCGAGCACATGGAACCGGGTCTCCGCCGACCGGCCGACCTTATGCCGCGCGCGGCACCCGGACACGAGCCCGAACTCGTCGAGCTGATCGAGCGCGAGATCCGCGAATCCGGACCGATGACCTTCGCCCGGTTCATGGAACTCGCCCTGTATGACCCGGACCATGGCTACTACGTTTCAGGTGGTCGCGGCCCGGGGCGGACCGCGGACTTCCTGACGGCTCCCGAGTCCCACCCGATCTTTGGCTGGGCCGTGGCACGCCAGGTCGTGGAGGTCTGGGAGCTGCTCGGCCGCCCCGATCCGTTCGCCGTGCGCGAGTTCGGAGCGGGTTCCGGCGCCCTCGCGGCCGGGCTGATCGACGGACTGACCCGGGCGCAGTCGCCGCTTCGCGAGGTGATCCGATATCGCATCGCTGAGCGATCCCCGGACCGGGACCGCCAGGTCCGCGAACGGCTGACGGCGGTCGGGGCCGCCGACGTGCTGGAGGCCGACGACGGGCGGCCCATCATCGGAGTGGTCCTCGCCAACGAGGTGCTCGACGCACTGCCTGTCCACCAGGTCCGCGGAACCGCCGAGGGCAACCTCGTCGAACGGTTCGTTGGGCTCGGCGCCGACGGCTTCAGGTTCGCGGATGGCCCGCCATCGACTCCTGAGCTGGCCGATCGGTTCAGCCGGGAGGACGTCCGGC
This sequence comes from Candidatus Limnocylindrales bacterium, assembly GCA_046595595.1. Lineage (GTDB taxonomy): Bacteria > Chloroflexota > Limnocylindria > Limnocylindrales > CSP1-4 > CF-46. The sequence continues at coordinate 21,693 of JBKJOK010000272.1, read as the reverse complement.
TGGCCCCAGGCCAGCTCGCCGAGCTCTGCCTGGCGCTGGACGGCTGGGTCGCCGAGGCCGCGGCCGGTTTGTCCCGCGGCCTGTTCGTGGCCATCGACTACGGGCATCCCGCCGCAGCCCTCTACACACCGACGAGAGGGAGCCTCCTGCGAGCCTATGTCCATCATCGAGTCCACGACGACCCGTTCGCGAACATCGGGCGGCAGGACCTGACCGCACACGTGGACCTGACCGCCGTGGAGTCAGCGGCGGCCCGTGCTGGCCTCGTCCACCTCGGGACCACGACCCAGGCGGAGTTCCTGGCCGGGCTGGGAGCCGGCGATCTTCTGGTGGAGCTGCAGACCGCTCCGGGCGTCGAACTCGGGGGCTATCTCGAGGCGCGGTCGGCCATGTTCCGGCTGCTCGATCCCGCTGCCACCGGCCGCTTCGCGGCCCTCCTTTTCGGTCGCGGAATCCCGGTCGATGCGCCCTTGCGGGGGCTCTCGTTCCGCCTTCCGGCCCGTTCGTAGAACGGCCCGCCGACTCGTCCGATACTGGCGAATCGGCGACCCTGCCGGACCGGTTGCCCCTGCTAGAATGCCGAGGGGCGACGGCCGTGCGCGGACGGTTTGTTGCGATTGGCCTGCAGGGTCGTCCCGCCCAGGACGTGCCGCCCCAGCAGCGAACGTCGCCCGGAAACCGCCGCCGTTTGGAGTGAGGATCCGTTGACCGGGATCTGGTACATCGTCGGGTTCGCCATCGCGGCCATCTCGTTCACGTTCGTGACCTTCGGGGCGGCCTGGTTGCTGTCGCACCGGAATCGCGGCGACGTGCACAAGGGCCTGCCCTACGAATCCGGCATCGATACCTACGGCGACACACACGGCCGGTTCGGGCTGTCGTTCTACATCTATGCCCTGCTGTTCGTGGCATTCGACATTGAGGTCATCTTCATCTACCTCTGGGCCATCGTCTTCCGCGACCTGCTCCTCGGCGGGTTCGTGAGCATGCTGGTGTTCGTCGGCATCCTGTTGATCGGACTCGCCTACGCTTGGCGCAAGGGCGTCCTGACATGGCGATGAACGTCGAGGGCCGGGAGCCCGAAGTGGAGGCGGTCGCGCCAACCGATCCGCCCTCGAGCGCCCTTGTCGTGGCGAGCCCGACCGGCGTGACCGTTCCGCTCGTCGTTCGAAACGAGCTGTGGTCGGCTGCCGACCCGAACGCGTATGCCGGTGGGCAACCGAACGACCTGACCCACCTGCGCGAGCTCGAGGCCTCGGGTCTCGCGTCGCGGGACGACGCGCGCTGGAGCGGTGCGCTGGAGATCATCCCGACGAAGGCGGACTACGTCCTGGATCTCCTTCGCGCGAACAGCCTCTGGCCGCTCCTCTCCGGACTCGCCTGCTGTGCGTTCGAGATGATGTCCTCGGCGACCTCCAAGAACGACATCGACCGCTGGGGCATGTTTCCCTTCCGCGCCTCGCCGCGGCAGGCCGATGTGCTCATCGTCGCCGGAACGCTGACGACGAAGATGGCCGGACCCCTGCTCCGGCTTTGGGAGCAGATGCCCGAGCCGAAATGGTGCGTGGCGATGGGCGACTGCGTCTGCTCCGGCGGCCGCTACAAGCGGAGCTACAGCACGATCGAGGGCATCGACCGCCTGTTCCCGGTGGACGTCTACGTCCCCGGCTGCCCGCCCCGCCCCGAGGGCCTGATCTACGCGATGATGAAGCTCCAGCAGCTGGTCAAGGATCGCCGCGGCCACTGGCCCGAACGGGCCGTCGGTCCGACCGTTCCGGAGGGCATCTAGCCCATGGATCGAGCCCTGCGGGCGCGCCTTGAGGCACGCTTTGGCGACGTCCTGACCGGGCCCCTTCGCCAGCGCCACGATGAGACCGAACTGCGAATCGCGCCGAAGGACGTGCCGGACGTCCTGCGCTCGCTGCACGACGAGCCGGATCTGCGGTTTGAACTGCTCGCCGACCTGGCCGGCGTCGATACCGGCGAGCACATGCAGGTCGTGTATCACCTCTGGAGTGAGACGACCTCCGATTGGCTCCGGGTCATCGCCGACGGTATCCCCCGCGACGAGCCGCGGGTCCCGTCGATCACGTTCCTCTGGAAGGGCGCCGAGTGGCTCGAGCGCGAGGCCTACGACATGTTCGGGATCGTGTTCGAAGGGAACCGGGACCTGCGTCGCATCTTCATGCCACCCGACTACCTGAGCTTCCCGCTCCGCAAGGACTTCCTGCTGCCCGATGACGCGGCGCGCTCGCCAGGCGAGGGTGCTCGTCAGATGGAGCGCGCGAATGCCCCGCACGCCACACCGGCCGGATCCATCAGACGGACGAAGGCATGACGACGAAGACCGGCCAGCATCAGTCGGCTGACGACCCCCGGGTCATCGGCCAGCATCAGTCGGCTGACGACCCCCGGGTCATCGGCCAGCATCAGTCGGCTGACGACCCCCGGGTCATGCTGGACGACTCGTCGGGCCTCTACGAGCCGGTGCCGCCGTACCCGCCCCGGACGGAGCGGGAGGCAGAGTTCTACACCCTCGGCGAAGGGGAGATGTTCCTCAACGCGGGGCCCCACCATCCGGCGACGCATGGCGTCCTGCGCGTCGTCATGAAGCTCGATGGCGAGCGGATCGTCGACCTGGACCCGGTCCTCGGCTATCTCCATCGCGGGGTGGAGAAGCTGTGCGAGAACGCAGATCTGCACCAGACGATCGCCTACATGGATCCACTCGAGTACGTCTCCTCGCTCTTCTGCGAATGGCCGGCGGTGATGGCCTACGAGAAGCTCCTTGATGTGAAGGTGCCGCCCCGAGCCGAGTACATCCGCGTCCTGACGGGCGAGCTGAACCGGATCTCGAGCCACCTCCTGGCGATGGGCTTCCACGCCCTCGATCTCGGCGGGATCACGCCGATCCTGTACAGCTTCATCGAGCGGGACGAGATCGTCGACCTGCTGGCGTCGATCACCGGCCAGCGGATGCTCTTCAACTACTTCCGGATCGGCGGCGTGAACGGGGACCTGAACCACGATTTCATGAGTCGCCTGGGCGACTGGATGAGTCGCGCCGGCTCCGAGGTCATGTCGAACACCACCCTGCTCAACGAGAACGAGGTCTTCGTTCGGCGGAATCGCGGCGTCGGCGTGATGGACCGCGAGACGGCACTCGGTATGTGCTGGACCGGCCCGAACCTCCGCGCGTCGGGCGTTCCGTTCGACCTCCGCCGCGCCCACCCGTACAGCGTCTATCCCGAGCTCGACTTCGATATCCCGACGCGGTCCGAGGGCGACTCGCTGGCGCGCTACCTGCTCCGGATCGACGAAGTCAAGCAGAGCCTCCGGATCATCGACCAGTGCCTCCACCAGATGCCCGATGGACCCGTCACGGCGAAGCTGCCGCGCCTGTTGCGGCCGCGCCCGGGTCGGGCATTCGCGGCGGTCGAGGGGCCGCGCGGTGAGTACGGGATCTACGCCGTCAGCGATGGGACGGATCAGCCCTTCCGCTTCCGGATCCACGACCCGAGCTTCCTCCATCTCCAGAGCTTCAACGTCCTGGCTCCGGGCGGCCTGATCGCCGACTGGATGGCTATCAATGCGTCGCTCGATCCGATCATGGGCGGGATCGACAAGTGAGCAGTCTGGGGCGGGCCTGGGGCCACCTGACGCTGCCCGGCAAGATCGTGTTCACGGTCGTGCCGCTGCTCGCCGTGCTCAGCGCCGGCCTCGTCGCCACGATCGTGCTGTTCGGGGGAGCCGCCTGGGACCTCGTCCAGGCCAACCTCGACTTCGTTCGCTTCCTTGCGGCCGCCACGATCACTCTGGTGATCACGATCCCGGTCGCGTTCGTCATCATCTATATGGAGCTGAAGGTCATCGCCTTGATGAACCTGCGGGTTGGTCCCGATCGGGTCGGCCCGGCCGGTGCCGTCCAATCGGTGGTGCATGGCCTGAAGGTGCTCATCAAGGAGGACTTCACACCGACCGGCGCCGATCCGGTCGTCTTCACCTGGGCACCGGTGGTGACGTATGGCGCCGCGGTCATGACGCTCCTCGTCCTGCCCTTTGCTCCGGGCCTCTACGGACAGGATTTCAACATCGGGCTGCTCTACTTCTTCGCGGTTGGCGGACTCGGGGTGGTCGGACTCCTGATGGGCGGCTGGTCCAGCTACAACAAGTACTCGCTGCTCGGCGGACTCCGGTCGGCGGCTCAGATCGTCAGCTACGAGATCCCGTTGACCCTGTCCGTGGTGGGTCTCCTGATCCTGGCCGGAACGATGAGCCTCAACCAGATCGTCCAGCAGCAATCCGGCTGGTTCACCGACTGGTTCGTGTTCCGCCAGCCACTCGGCTTCGTGATCTTCTTCATCGCGGCCACGGCCGAGGGCAACCGGACGCCATTCGACCTGAGCGAGGCAGATTCAGAGATCGTCGCGGGCTTCGCCACCGAGTACTCGGGGATGCGCTTCGGCTTCTTCTTCTTCGCCGAGTACGTCAACGTCTTCATCCTGTCCGCGCTCACCGTCGTTCTCTTCCTCGGCGGCTGGAATGCACCGTTTCCGTTCCCGGACCTGTCGCTCGCGCTGGATCCGGGCTCGCTGGGCATCCCGCTCCTCTTCCTCATCGCCCTCGTACCCGTCATCGGCACCCTCGTCCTGGCCGCACCCTTCTACCTGCTGCGCAGTTCGATGCGCTGGTGGGTCGCCCTGATCGTCGGGTTCGTCCTGTTCAACGTCGTGGCCGGCGGGCTGACGTTCGCCTGGGCATACGTGAGCTTCGACTGGGTCGCGGGCCTCGTCTGGTTCATGGCCAAGACGTTCGGCTTCGTATTCCTCTTCGTATGGATGCGCGGCACCTTGCCCCGCGTCCGGATCGACCAGCTGATGGGCTTCGCCTGGAAGTGGCTCCTCCCGGCAGCCCTGCTCAACCTGTTCGCGACCGCCGCTGCCGTCGTGGTGGTGGGTTCATGAGAACGGTTCGATGAGCCTCATTCCCGGCCTTGGCCTCGCGCGCGGCATGGCCCTGACCCTGCGGCGCTTCTTCCAGCCGAAGGCGACCATCCGCTACCCGGAGGTGCAGGCGGACATTCCGCCCAAGTTCCGCGGCCGACTGCAGCTCCTCTATGACGAGTACGGCACGCTCAAGTGCGAGACCTGCTTCCAGTGCGCCCAGGCCTGCCCGATCGAGTGCATCGATATGGGTGGCATGGACACGAAGGGCCGTTTCCACGTTCACTGGGGCGCAGCCGAGACCTATGGCGAACGGCGCGAGGAGTCGGCGCTGCGCCGATCCGGCCGTCCGGTACCCGACCCGGCGTACACCCCGTTCGAGGGCCTCGACGTCGGGCCAGTGGACGCGATCCTCGAAGGATTCGATCACGACCCGGCGCATCTCCTGGCCATTCTCGAGGGCGTCCAGGCGCATTACGGCTACCTGCCCGTCGCCGCCCTGAAGCGGATCAGCCAGACGACCGGGACGTGGTACGCGCAGATCTACGGCACCGCCTCGTATTACGCACACCTTCGCTTCGACCCGCCCGTCATTGCGGGCGACGGTCCCCGGTCACCGGATGCGCTGGGTATCAGCCGGCCGGGCGATGCCTCGTATCTCGCCGGCCTTGGCGCTTCCCTCACCGGTCGGCCGGGTGGTGACGCATGACCGAGGTGACGATGCTCGCGACCCCGAAGGACTGGCCATCCGTCCTGCTCCCGAAGAAGCCCGCGGCTGATCCGGTGGATCTCGATGCCGCCATCGCCGCCGGAGCCTTCAGCGCGCTTCGAATGGCGATCCGCGACCTCGGGCCGACCGGCACCATTGCGGCGATCGGGGCATCCGGGCTGCGGGGCCGGGGCGGCGCCGGCTACCCGGCCGCCGACAAGTGGCGGACCGCGAGCTCCACGCCCGCGGCGGAGCGGATCGTCGTGGCCAACGGCTACGGCTCCGACCCATCAACGACGACCGACCACGTGCTCATCGAGCGCAATCCGTACGCCGTCATCGAGGGCCTGGCGATCGCCGCCCTGGCCATCGGCGCCGGAGAGGCGATCATTGCCATCCGCGCCACTGCCGAGGCGGCCGTCAGGACCATGGAGACCGCGATCGCGGCCACGCAGGAAGCCGGGCTCATCGGGCCAGACACGTTCGGCCAGGGGCGCCACCTCGACATGTCCGTGCGGACGGTCCAGGGCGCCTATCTCCTGGGCGAGGAGACCATCCTGCTCAAGGCCCTCGAGGGCAAGCGCGGACAGCCGGAGCAGCGTCCGCCGCATCCGGCGTCGAGCGGGCTGCGCGGCCTTCCGACCGTCGTCCACAACGTCCAGACCCTGGCCGCGATCCCATGGATCATCAGCAATGGTTCCGAGGCGTACGCGAAGATCGGCGCGCGGGACTGCCCCGGCACGATGCTCGTCCAGGTCCGTGGGCCGGAGGCAACCGGCATCGCCGAGGTGCCGATGGGTACGCCACTGCGCAAGATCGTCGACCTCGTTGGCAGCGGTGCCCGGCCCGTCAAGGCGGTCCTCGTCGGCGGGCCCTCGGGTGGCATCCTGCCACCGGACGCGCTGGACGTGCCGTACACCTTCGCTGGCCTGCGCGCCGCTGGCGCCCATGTCGGATCCGGGTCCGTGATCGTGGCCGACGATCGAGCCTGCATCGTGGACCTGGCGCGGGTGCTGACCCGTTACTGCGCGGACGAAGCGTGCGGCAAGACCATCCCGTGCCGGATCGGGACGCGCCGCCTGTCGGAGATCGGCGATCGCCTCGCTGCCGGCACCTCGCGCGCCGGCGATCTCGATCTGTTGACCGACCTGGCCGCCGATATCGTCGGATCGGCGCTGTGCGATCACGAGCGACTTGCGACCCTCCCGCTGGTCAGCGGGATGCGATACTTCCGAGCGGAGCTCGACGACCATCTCGAGCGCAGCTCCTGCCCCGCGGGCGTCTGTCATCCGATTGCGATGACAGCGAGCGCGACGCACTGAGGCCCCGACCATGGCTGACCTGATCACGCGCCCCGAGAGCCGCCCCGACAAGCCGGCCGTGCTCGACACGATGGTGCCGCGTGATGACACGCTCGCCGAGCGCCTGCTGACGACGCAGTCGCCGCAGCGCCCGCAGAGCACGCCGCGCATCCGGATCGAGGTCGACGGCCGCGTCGTGGAAGGCCACGAGGGCCAGACGATCCTCGAGGTCTGCCGGGATAACGGGATCGAGATCCCGACGCTGTGCTACGAGCCCAAGCTGCCCGGCTTTGGCGCCTGCCGGATGTGCGTGGTCGAGGTCGAGGGCGAGGAGCACCCGCCGATCAGCTGCTCGCGGACCTGCGAAGACGGGATGAAGGTCGAGACCCAGACCGAGGAGTTGCGGCGCCTCCGCCGGACAAACCTCGAACTGATCTTCAGCGACCACAACGCCTACTGCCTGCCGCCCTGCCAGAACAAGTGCCCCAGCCACATCGACATCCCGGGCTTCCTGAAGCAGAACGCCGAGGGCAACTGGCGCGAATCCACGCGCACCTTCAAGCGGACGATCCCGTTTCCCTCCGTCCTCGGCCGCGTCTGTCCCGCCCCCTGCGAGGACCACTGCCGGCGCGACGAGGTGGACGAGGCGATCGCCATCCGCGACAGCCACCGCTACGCCGGCGACCAGGTCATCAAGCAGATGCTGGATGACGGCGTTGATCCGCCTCTGCCGTTCGAGATGCAGCCGAAGACCGGGCGCAAGGCCGCCGTGATCGGATCCGGCCCGGCCGGCATGGCCGCGGCCTACTACCTGCTCCTGAGCGGGCACGACGTGACCGTCTTCGAACGTGACCCCGCACCCGGCGGCATGCTCCGCTACGGCATCCCCCAGTACCGCCTGCCGAAGGTGGAGGTCCTCGAGGCCGAGTACGAATCCGTCACCCGTCTTGGCGGCAGGATCGTCTGCAACCAGGGGCTGGGGCGGGACTTCACCCTGGACGACCTCCAGTTCCAGGGCTTCGATGCGGTCATCGTCGCCATCGGCTGCTACGACACGAACACGCTCGGCGTTCCGGGCGAGGATGCTGCGGAGGTGCTCGACGGCCTCGAGTACCTGCGGACCGCGACGCTCGGCCTGCCGTACCCGGGCCACGCCGGCAAGCGCGTCGTGGTCGTCGGCGGCGGGTTCACCTCGATGGACTGCAGCCGGACCTCGATCCGCCAGGGCGCGTCCGAGGTCACCCTCGTCTACCGCCGCGACATGAAGGACATGCCGGCGTCGGGCGAGGTCCATGAGGCAATCGAAGAGGGCGTCACCGCGATCTTCCAGGCCGGCCCGACCCGGGTGATCACGGACGACACGGGCACCGTCACCGGGATCGAGTTCATCCGGATGCAGCCCGGTGCGCCCGATGCCTCCGGCCGACGCCGACCGGAGCCGCCCGCCGGCACCGAGTTCACGATCCCCTGCGACCGCGTCCTGCTCGCCATCGGCCAGGGCCCCGAGCTGACCTGGATCGGGCCGGGCTCGGAGGGTCCGCAGGCCACCAAGCAGCGCCGCCTCAAGGCCGACGCGGTCACGTTCCAGACCGACCGGCCGGGCGTATTCGGGACCGGCGACGTCCGGATCGGCGCGGCCACGGTCGTCCAGGCGATCGCGGAGGGCCGGCGCTCGGCGTACGCCGTCGACGCGTTCCTCAAGGGCCTCGACCTGACCGCGATCAAGACCCGCCAGCAGCTGGCCGAGCCGCAGCCCGAGTTCCTCTCGATCGTGCCGTTCACGAGCGAGCAGAAAGAGCCGCGCTACCGCATGAAGGCGATGGACCCGGCCTTCCGCAACGACAGCTACATCGAGTACGAGATCCCGTACAGCCGCGAGGAGGCCGTCGCCGAATCGACCCGCTGCCTCCAGTGCACGTGCGAGGCGATCGGCTTCTGCGACCTGCGCCGGCTCGGCATCGAGTACGGGACGACGCTCAAGACGCTCGAGCCGCAGCACCACCAGGGCGCCGGCTACCGGTCCGTGACGGAGAACCGGTTCACGGGGGTCAACCACGACTACATCCGGGACGACAGCCACGCCTTCATCCTGCGCGAGCCGTCGCGCTGCATCGACTGCGGCCGCTGCGCCCAGGTCTGCGCCGAGGTCGTCGGCGCCGCCTGCTACGACTTCATGCGGACCGGCTTCGACACGCTCGTCACGACGCCACTCGACATGAGCCTGAACGACACCCCGTGCGTGTCCTGCGGGCGCTGTGCCGAGACATGCCCGACCGGGGCCCTGATGCCCAAGCCGCGCGTCCTCGAGAAGTACGAGGTGGACGAGAGCCGCTGCATCCTGTGCGGGATCTGCGTCGACGCCTGCCCGTACGACGCCCTCCGCCACGGCGCCGACTTCGAGCTCTCGCACACCTCGCGGGTCGAGCCGATGATCGACCTGATCGCCCTCGCCTCGGTCGACCAGGAGACGGAGATGACCTACATCCGGCGCGAGAGAGACTGGGCCGAGCGGGCCGCCGCCGACGGCCGGCCGGTCGCCCCGACCCGGCTCCTGCCGATGCTCCCGGCGGCGGTCGCGGCCCAGATCGCGAACGGCGGCGGCGCGGGCGGCGCGCTCGGCAGCGGCAACGGGCACGCCAACGGACACACGAACGGCCACGTGCCGGCGCTCACCGCGGGCCACGGGTCCGGCGGCGACCACGCCGGCCACGGGCACGGCTGAGCGAGCGCCCGCGTGGAGATCGGCTCGACGATCCCGTTCACGAGCATCCCCTGGGACGACGCCCTGTTCGTCATTCTGGCCGGGACGATGCTCACCGCCGGCCTCGCGGTCGTGACGATGCGCGACATCATCCGCTGCGGCCTCGCGATGATCGTCTGCTTCGCGGCCCTGGCCGGGATCTACGTGATGGCCGGCGCGCCACTCGTCGGAGCTGCCCAGGTCCTCGTCTACATCGGGGCGATCAGCGTCCTCGTCCTGTTCGCGATCATGCTCACCCAGACGAAGTCCGCCCCGACCCGGCTCGTGTTCCAGACCCAGGCCGTGCCGGCGGCCGTGGCCGCGGTCGTCCTGACCGTGGTCGTCCTGCTCGCGATCGGCTCGACGACGTGGGGCGGCGGGACCGAGCGCGGCCACACCGACACCTTCGTCCTGGCCAAGGAGCTGTTCGCGAACTGGGTCCTGCCGTTCGAGGTTCTCGGGATCCTGCTGCTCGCGGCCGTGATCGGCGGCGTGTTCCTCGCCAAGCGCGAGCGCGGCGGCCCGACGGACCCGCCCCGGTGATCCGCGTCTTCGTCGGTACCGCGCTCGCCGGCGCGTTCGTCGTCGGCCTCGGGCTGATCGCCCTGGCCGCCGGTGGGTCGCGTTCGCTGAACGCCTACCTGACCCTGTCGAGCCTGCTCTTCGCGATCGGGATGTTCGGCTTCCTCGCCCGGCGCAACGCGATCAGCATGCTCATGTCGATCGAGCTGATGCTCAACGCGGTCAACCTCTCGATCATCGCCTTCGCCTCGTTCATCCCGGCTCTCGGGGCGAGCGGCTCGGTGATCGCCCTGCTCGTGATGGGCGTGGCGGCCGGCGAGGCGACGGTCGGCCTGTCGATCATCATTGCGATCTACCGGAACAAGAAGACCCCGCTCGTCGACGAGTACGACGCGATGTCGCAATGAGCGCGTTCGGCCTGCCGATCGGCGCGATCCTGGCGGCGACCGAGGTCACCGAGGGAGCCGAGGGCGTCGTCGCCGGCGGCCAGTGGGACCTCCTGATCCCGCTGATCATCGCCCTGCCCCTGGCCGGCTTCCTGTTCACCGCGGTCGCCGGGCGACGGCTCGGCAAGCGCGCCCACCTCGTCCCGGTCGGGGCGATCGGGCTCGCCTGGCTGATCGGGATGTGGGTCGCCTTCAGCGCGGTCACCGGCGCGGCGCCGTTCGGGGAGCACGGCTACGGCCACACGCTCTACGAGTGGATCCCGTCGGGCGAGTTCGTCGTCGAGGTCGGCTTCTTCGTCGACAACCTGACCGCGGTCCTGCTGATCGTCGTGCTGACGATCGGCCTGCTCGTTCACGTCTACTCGATCGGCTACATGAGCCATGACCCGGGCTACTGGCGGTTCTTCGCCTACCTCAACCTGTTCATGGTCTCGATGCTCCTGCTCGTCCTGGCCGACAACTTCCTTGTCGTCTTCGTCGCCTGGGAGCTGGTCGGGCTGTCGAGCTACCTCCTGATCGGGTTCTGGAAGCACAAGCGGTCGGCGGCGCTGGCGGCCAAGAAGGCGTTCATCGTCAACCGGGTCGGCGACGTCGGGTTCGCCCTCGGGATCATGGCGATCTTCGTGAACACGGGGACGCTGAACATCCGCGACGCGATCGCCGGGCTGACGGCCGAAGGCGCGGTCCTCACGATCCCGATCTTCGTTGTCGCCCTCCTGATCTTCGCCGGGGCGATGGGCAAGAGTGCCCAGTTCCCGCTCCACGTCTGGCTGCCCGACGCGATGGAGGGCCCGACCCCGGTGTCGGCCCTGATCCATGCCGCCACGATGGTCAACGCCGGCGTCTACCTCGTCGCCCGGACCAATCCGATCTTCGCCAGCGCCCCCGAGTCCATGGCGGTCGTGGCCGCGATCGGGATCTTCACCGCCCTGCTCGCCGCAACGATCGCGATGACCCAGACCGACATCAAGCGCGTCCTCGCCTACTCGACGCTGAGCCAGCTCGGCTACATGTTCGCCTCGCTCGGCGTCGGCGCGTTCACCGCGGCGATCTTCCACCTGATGGCCCACGGCTTCCTCAAGGGCCTCCTGTTCCTCGGCTCGGGCTCGGTCATCCACGCGGTCCACGACGAGCAGGACATGCGCAAGATGGGCGGCCTCGCGAAGAAGATCCCGCACACCTACCGGACGATGCTCCTCGGCTCGATCGCGATCGCCGGGATTCCGCCGCTGGCCGGCTTCTTCTCGAAGGACGAGATCCTGGGCGAGGCGTTCAAGCTCGGATTCGGGTGGGTCTGGGCGATCGGCCTCGTCGTCGCCGTGATGACCGCGTTCTACATGTTCCGGCTGATCGGGCTGACGTTCTGGGGCGAGAGCCGGGTCGATCCGAAGGTCGAACCGCACATCCACGAGTCGCCGGCCGTGATGACGACCCCGCTCTGGCTCCTCGCGATCCCGACCGTCCTGCTCGGAATCGTCCTGTCCCTGCCGGGTCCGCCGCTCGGGCCGCTCCTCGGACTCGAGGGGCCGGGCCTGCTCCACCACTGGCTGGAGCCGGTCTTCGCCCAGGGGATCGAGTTGCTCGGCCAGCACGAAGCGGAATACCAGCTGTTCGGCCTCGACGGGGCCCTGATCGGGGCGAGTGTCGCGGTCGCGGTGATCGGCGTGTTCAGCGCGTGGCGCCTGTTCGGAGTCAATCTCGCCGGGATCAACTGGCGCCCGAACCCCGAGCGTGTCCGGGCCCTGACCGCGCGCGTCCCGTTCCTCTATCGCGCCTCCCTGAACAAGTGGTGGTTCGACGACCTCAACCACCTCCTGTTCATGACGATCGGCGGCCGGCTCGCGGCGTTCCTGTGGTGGTTCGACCGGCGCGTGGTGGACGACACGGTCAATGACGTTGCGACCACGACGGTCGGGGCCGGCAACGAGCTCCGTCGCGTCCAGACCGGGCGCGTCCAGAACTACGCCCTCGGGATCGCGGTCGGCCTGATCGTCATGGCCGGCTCGTTCCTCGTCCTGGCGGCCCGCTGATGGAGGGCCGGCCGCGATGAACATCGGCGACATCCCGATCCTGACGATCGTCGCGTTCACGCCGCTCGTGGGGGCGCTCCTGATCGCGTTCGCCCCGGCGAGCTACGCCCGGCTGCTGGCCCTCGGCGCGAGCCTCGTCGCTTGGGCGATCTCGCTCCTGCTCCTGATCGGCTTCGATCCGGATTCGGCGCGCCAGTTCCAGTTCGGCGAGGCCCTCGACTGGATCCCCTTGTTCGGAATCCAGTACAAGGTCGGCGTCGACGGGCTGTCGCTGATCCTCGTCGTCCTGACCACGACCCTCTCCTGGATCAGCATCCTCGCCTCGTTCGCGCCGATCAAGGAGCGGATCAAGGAGTACATGATCTCGTTCCTGATCCTCGAGGTCGGGATGATCGGGGTGTTCATCGCCCTCGACACGTTCCTCTTCTACATCTTCTGGGAGATCGTGCTCGTCCCGATGTACCTGATCATCGGGATCTGGGGTGGCGCGAACCGGATCTACGCCACGATCAAGTTCGTCCTCTACACCCTCGTCGGCTCGCTCCTGATGCTGGTCGCGATCCTGGCGGCGGCGTTCGCCTACCAGTCGTCGGCGGGCACGTGGGCCGGCGCCTTCGACTTCGAGGTGCTCCGCCAGGCGAGCTTTGACCCGACCCTTCAGATCTTCGCGTTCCTGGCCTTCTTCCTGGCGTTCGCGATCAAGGTCCCGATGTTCCCGTTCCACACCTGGCTGCCCGACGCCCACGTCCAGGCGCCGACGGCGGGCTCGGTGATCCTCGCCGCCGTGATGCTCAAGCTCGGGGCGTACGGCTTCATCCGGTTCGCCCTGCCGCTCTTCCCGGCGGCCGCCCAGGCGTTCGCCCCGGTGATCATCGTCCTGAGCCTGATCGCGATCATCTACGGCGCGATCGTGCCCCTCGTCCAACCGGATCTGAAGAAGCTCGTGGCGTACAGCTCGGTCTCGCACATGGGCTTCGTCACCCTCGGTATCTTCGTGTTCAACACCCAGGGCATGGACGGCGCGATCCTCCAGATGATCAACCACGGCCTGATCACCGGCGCCCTGTTCCTCCTCGTCGGGGTCATCTACGAACGGACCCATGACCGGACGATCGCGAAGATGGGCGGCGTCGCGGGCGTCCTACCGGTGTACGCGGTGGCCCTCGGGTTCTTCGTCTTCGCCTCTGGCGGGCTGCCCGGCCTGTCCGGCTTCGTCGGGGAGTTTCTCGTTCTCGTCGGCGCCTTCGAGTACTCGCCCGCCGTCGCCGCGGTCGCGACCTTGGCCATGATCCTGGCCGCCGGCTACCTCCTCTGGATGTTCCAGCGGATCGCGTTCGGCGAGCTGTCCGACTTCATGAAGGGCCTCGGCCAGCACCTGACCGACATGACCCCGACCGAGATCCTGACGATCGCGCCGCTGGCCGCGCTGACCGTCGTGTTCGGCCTCTTCCCGGGACTGATCCTCGATCTCGTCCGGAACTCCGTGAACATCGTCCTCTTCGACGTCGCCCGAGAGGGTCCGGTCGCGATCCCTCCCCAGACGGCGCTGATCGCGATCGCCGTGCCGATCCTGTACGTGCTCGGGCGGCTGATCTGGGTCGCCCGGATCGATCTCTCGGGCGGCGGCGGGCCCGCTCGACCCGACTCGCCGGGTGAGCCGGTCCACGCTGTGGAGCCAGCCTCGTGACCGCAGCCGACCTGACCGTCATCGGGCCGCTCCTCGCGGCCGTCGCGACCGCCATCGCGATCCTCCTCGTCGACCTCGTCTGGCCGAACCGCTCGGCGATGGTCGTGTTCGTGGCGCTGGTCGGGCTCGGGATCACCGCCGCGATCACGCTCTCGGCCGGGGCGACGGAGGCCCGGACCGCGTTCGACGGGGCGTACCGGCTCGACGCCCTGACGACGTTCCTCGACCTGCTGTTCATCGCGATCGTGGCGCTGACGATCGTCTTCGCCCCGGACTACCTCGCGCCGCGCAACCTGCCCGTCGCCGAGTTCGCGACGGTCCTCGTGTTCGCGATGTGCGGGGCGATGGTCATCGCCGCCTCGGCCGACCTGGTGCTCCTCTTCCTCGGCCTCGAGCTCATGGTCCTGCCGGGCTATCTCCTTGCCGGGTACCACAAGTCGGACGGCAACTCCACCGAGGGCGCGATCAAGTACTTCCTGCTCGGCTCATTCAGCTCGGCGATCTTCCTGTTCGGGCTGGCCTTCGTGTGGGGCCTGTCGGGCTCGACCCGGATCGACGCGGTCGCGAGCACGCTGACCGAGGTGGCGACCGGCCAGATGCCGTTCAGCCCGGGCCTCGCGATGGGCTTCGCCTTCCTCACGACCGGCGTGGCGTTCAAGATCGCAGCGGTGCCGTTCCACTACTGGACGCCGGACGCCTACCAGGGCTCGCCGACGCCGGTGACCGGCTACCTCTCGGTCGGTCCGAAGATCGGGGCGTTCGCGCTGATCCTGCGCCTGTTCGTGGAGGCGCTCGGGCCGCTCAAGGCCGACTGGCTGCCGGTCGTGATCGTGCTCGCCGCGACGACGATGACCCTGGGCAACCTCGTCGCGCTGACCCAGGACAACGTCAAGCGGATGCTGGCCTACAGCTCGATCGCCCACACCGGGTACATGCTCGTCGGCCTCGCGGCGTACGCCGGCGGCCAGGCGAGCGGCCTCGAGGGTCTGCTCTTCTACGGGGCCGCCTACTCGTTCATGAACCTCGGCGCGTTCGCGGTGGTCGCCGCCCTCCAGAAGCGGGCGGGCGTGACCTCGAGCCTGAACACGTTCGCCGGGCTCGTCCGGCGCGAGCCGGTCCTGACGATCCTGATGACCCTCTTCCTGCTGTCGCTCACCGGCATCCCGCCGACCGCCGGCTTCTTCGCCAAGTTCCTGCTGATCAAGTCGGCGGTCGAGGCCGGCGGCTGGGTCGGGTTCCTCGCCGTGCTCATGGTCCTGAACGCCGCCGCGGCCGCGTTCTACTACCTGCGCGTGGTCGTCTACATGTTCATGCGCGAGCCCGTCGCGGACACGACCGCGCCGCGCCACGGCCGGCTGCTATGGGGCGGGCTCGCCGCTGCGACCGCGCTGACGATCGCGTTCGGGCTGTTCCCGGGCCTGATCCTGGGGATGATCGAGAGTGCGGCCGCAGCCATCGCCGGCTGATCGCCCGCGCCGCGCCCCCGTCGCGCGCCGCGCAGCCGCTGATCGAGGTGGCTGATCGAAACGTGGCGCAACGAGCGTGGCCGCGGCGCCCGACCGACGGTCCACCGTCATCGCGTACGCCCGCGAAGCGTGGGGGACGCCGATCCCGATCAGCCAGCCTGATCGTCGAAGCGCTACGGAGTGACGGTCACCCCGGGCAGGATCTTCTGGAGGCTCGTCGCCATCACGTCGGCGCCGATCCCGCCGAGCGCGCCGGCCCGGACGACCCCGTCCTTGTCGATCCAGAAGTGCATCGGCAGGGCGTTTGCGCCCCACGCCTGCTGCGCCTTCCCATCGCCATCGAGGCCGAACGGGAACGTCGCCCCGAGTCGCTGGGCGAACGACGCGACCGTGCCCTCGTCCTCGCGGATGTCGATCGCGACGATCACGAGGCCGTCCTTCTCATAGCGCGCCTTGAAGGCGTTCATCCGCGGAAACTCGTCGATGCACTCGGGGCACGTCGTCTGCATGAAGTTCACCCAGACCGGCTGGCCGCGCAGGTTCGCCAGGTCGATCGTGCCGCCGCCAACCTGCGGAACGACGAGGGCGGGCGCGACCTGACCGACGTGGAAGTTGTCCTGGACCGCGTCACTCGGGCCGGCCGAGCCGGCGGGGCTGCCCGATCCCGGCGCGGTGCTGGCCGACGGCGCTGCGGACGGCTCGATCGACGCGCTCAGTGACGCGCTCGGCAGGAGGGTCGGGGCGGGCGTCGGGCGCAGCCCGACCGGATCCGGGCCGACGAACACGAACGCGGCCAGGACACCGACGGCGACGAGGACTCCGGCGACCAGCCCACCCAGAATCGATACCCCGGTCTTCATGCGCTCGCGAGGGTACCAGTACGGACGGGCGAGGGCGTCGGACCATCGCGCCGACATAGGATCGGGATCCGGTGAACACCATCGCCCGAGTCCTGCGCGATCGACTCCTCCCGGCCGCCCTGACGGCGGCCGGGGTGACGCTCATCGCGGCCGGCCTCCTGAACTACTCGGGCAGCGCCGCCGCCGAGCCCACCGCGTTCGCCCAGCCGACCATCGTCTCGGCCGATCCGGGCCGCTCCCCGGCGCTCCCATCCCTCCCACCGATCGACGCGTCGGCGGCCCCGTCGCTCCCGGCCGCCAGCGCCGACCCGACCCGAGTGGCCACCCGAGTCGTCATCGAGGCCCTCGGGATCGACCTGCCGATCGTCCGGGCCCGCGGCGGGGCGACCGCGTATCCCCAGTGCGACGTGGCGATGTACATCCAGGAGCTTGCCCAGCCGGGCAGCGGCCGGGCGACGTACCTGTACGCCCACGCCCGCGACGGCATGTTCGGGCCGATCCATGAGCGGGCGATCCTCAACCGGAGCGGCGGCCCCAGGTCGATGGTCGGGATGGTCGTCCAGGTCTACACGAGCGACGACTTCGTCCACGAGTACGCGGTCACGGAGGTCCGCCTCCACCAGGTGACCCTCGACGACGCGATCCGGGCGACATCCGAGGAGCTCTGGCTCCAGACGTCGGAGGGGGCAAGGGGAACCCCCGGCAAGACCCAGCTGATCGCCAGGCCGCTGCTCGTTCTGCCGGCCGACCACGCCGACGCCCACCCCAAGGCGAAGCCGGTCAACTGCGCCTGATCGAGTTGGTCGTCTGGCGGCGACGGCGCGCCTGAGAGGCGGCGCCGGCGCGCCCGACGGGGCGCTGGTAGGATGCCCGCCCGATGCGCTTCCCGATCCACGTCCTCCGTGACCGCCTCGTTCCCGCCGTCCTGACCGCCGCCGGGGTCACGCTGCTCGCGGCCGGTCTTCTCCAGTACGGCAACGCTGCCCGGGCGGGACCCGTCGCCAGCGGCCCGACTCCGGGACCGACCGGCGCCCCGAGCTTCGCCGTTCCGAGCCTGCCGCCACTCGAGACGTCGGTGCCGGCGAGCCTCGCGCCGACCGCGTCGCCCGACCCGAACCGGCTCGCCACCCGGGTCGTCGTCGAGGCGCTCGGGATCGACATGCCGGTCATCGCCCAGCCGAACCCGGCCTACCCGTCGTGCAACGTCGCGATGTACTTCGAGCATCCGCTGCTCGGGCAGCCGGGCCAGGGCAAGGCGACTTATCTGTACGCCCACGCCCGGGCCGGAATGTTCCTGCCGCTTCTCAACGAGTCGAAGCGCAACGGCGGCGCGGCGATGATCGGGATGATCGTGTCGGTCTACACCAGCGACGATCAGCGCTACGTGTACAAGATCTCGGCGGTCCTGCCCCGGGTCCCGGCCGACAACCGCTTCCTCGACAAGGCGATCGCGGCCAAGCAGGAGACGCTCTGGCTCCAGACCTCCACCGGCCCGGGCGGCTCATTCCCGAAGCTCCAGGTCGTGGCCCGAGCGGTCGGTGTCCTGCCAGCGACCCACGGCGAGGCCAACCCGAGGCCACGTCCGGTCAACTGCTGACCGTCAGCGGATGACGATGTCGATCGGGCCGACGACTGCCTCGATCGTCCTGGCACCCATCTCGCACGGGGCGAGGTAGCCTCCGACCGAGACGGCCATCTGCCAGTGCCCGGTCGGCAGATGGAGGACCGGGTCCTTGAACCAAGCCTGGTAGAACGCGGCGTTCGGATCCTCGCCGGTCCAGCCGCCGCTCTTGCCAAGCGGGATCACGGTCGCGACACCTTGCGCAAACTCCTTCATTCCGCAGTCCGCGGTCATTGCCCCGCCCATCATCCGGCGGGCGCCTCCGACCTCGGTGAACGTGAAGCTCACCGGCCCGCTGCCCGAGCCCCAGATCCGTCCGCCTCCCGGCGCTCCGGTCCACGTCAGGGTCGTGGTCACTGGAATCGCGTCGGTCGGGGCATACGCCTGCGCCGGCAGTCGGACCTCCAGGACAAAGCCCTCGGCTGCGACCCGGCCGCCGATCGCTACCGGCCCGTCGGTCGCCAAGGGTCCCGTGTCGCACGCGGCGGCGACGAGGACGACGACCGCGGCTAGAACGGCGAGGGCGGCACGGGCGCGGACGGCACGGGCGCGGACGGGGTGGTGCATGGCCCGGGGACGTCCGTGCCCGGGTCGAGGTTCCGCGGCGAGCCGCAGCGGGGCGTCAGATCCAGTCGATCCGGCGCAGGACGGCCGCCGCGGCCCCGATGGCGACGACGATCGCGATCGTCACGATCCAGAACCCGGCCGCCTCGACTCCCTGGAACGCGGCGCCCGCCTCGCTCATCCCGAAGATCCCGGCGACGGCCCCGGCGCCGGCCAGGATCACGGTGACCCCGGTCAGGCGCTTCATGATCCGGGACAGGTCGTTGTTCACGATCGACACATAGATGTCGAGCGTGCCAGAGACCAGGTCGCGGTAATTGTCGAGCTCGTCGGTCACCCGGATCAGGTGGTCGTAGACGTCGCGGTAATAGACGACGTGCTTCGGGTCGATGAAGCCCACCTCGCGGTTCGTCAGCTGGTTGAAGATCTCGCGCGCCGGCGACGTCGCCCGACGGAGGTCGACCAGCTCGCGCTTCAACGCGAACAGGCGCTGGAGGGTCCACTCCGACGCTTTCTCAATGACCGCGTCCTGGAGGTGGTCGATATCGTCGCCGAGCTTGTCGAGGACCGGGAAGTAGCCGTCCACGATCGTGTCCGCGATCGCGTAGAACAGGTAGTCCGGCCCTTTGGCGAGGGCGTGCTCGACGCCGAACCGGAGCGGCGCCGCGGCCGACGGGCCGAGCGCGCCGTCGTGGACGGTCAGCAGATAGCCCTTGCCCATCACGAAGTCGACCTCGGCCGTGGCCGCTTCGCCCGAGTAGTGGAGCGCGAACAGCACGACGTGGACCACGTCCTCGTCGAACGTCTCGATCTTCGAGCGCTGGTTGCGCTCGCGGATGTCCTCGGAGATCAGCGGATGCAATCCGAGCGCCTCGGCGGCTGCCTTGACCTGCTCGGCGTCCGGCTCGGCAAGGTCGATCCAGACCTTGTGGTCGGGCGCGGCCAGGAGCTTCGGCAGGTCGGCCAGATCGGTCGACTCGGTCGAGGTCTCGCCGTGGCACGAGACGATTCGGACAGAGCCGGGCTTGTGGGCGCCGAGCGGCGTCGAGTTCGGGCGGTGTGACCGGTCGTCGGGGGTGGAGGACACGGGCGAGCGGTCGGAGGGTTCGGACGGGCCGTCAGAGGGTGATCGTCGGCTCGAGCTCGTCTCCGCCATCGCGTCCGTCCACGCCTCCCGTGCCGCCGGCGGCGACCGTGCCGGTCGCGGTCCGCTCGGCGGTGAGTCTACGCGCCCGGCCGCCGAGCGCGAGGCCCGGCGGGATCGCGATCAGGGTCACGATCCCGGCCACCAGGAACGTCCCGACCAGGATTCCCGACGCCTCGCGCGCCGCCCACGCCTCGAGGGCATCGACGACGAGCCCGTCGCGCAGCGGTCGATCGCGCAGCTCGGCCGGGATCACGTCCCGCCAGCCGTCCGGGTTGGCATCGGAGAAGAGGTCGGCGTAGAGGCCGTCGATCGTGGTCGATCCGTATGCGGTCAGGACCGCGACCCCGATCGCCATCCCGATCATCCGGGCGACCGTCACGATCGCGCTGGCCATCCCGAACGAGGCCCGCCCGGCGCTCTCCACCGCGGCCGTGCTGCGCGGGGTGACCGTCAGTCCGAAGCCGAACCCGAAGCCGGCGAGGACGAGGGCAACCGTCTCGATCGGGACCGCGGGCGTCCACTGGGCCATCAGGGCCAGCGTTGCCGCGCTCAGGAGCAGGCCGACGAGGGTCACGATCCGGAGCGACAGGACGCGGACCGCGAAGCCCGACAGGAGCGCGCCGAGCGCGGTCGCTCCGGCCAGGGCGCCGAGGGCGAAGCGCTGCTGGTCCGGGCCGCCGTACAGAACGCGGTCGACGAACACGGTGCCGCCGATGATCGCGATCGCGAACGCGAAGCCGGTGAGGAGCGAGACGAGCGCGGCCGACGAGAACGCGATGCTGCCGAACAGGCGCGGGTCGAGGAAGGGGTCGGGGCGGCGCAGTCCGCGGACGACGGTGACGAGGGTGGCGGCGATCGCCAGCACGGCCAGGCCAGCCCCGACGGTCAGCGGATCCGGTCCGCCAAGGTCGCTGACGCCGATCAACGTGACCGCGCCGAGGGCGGCCGCGAGCGCGAGGGACCAGACGATGGCGCCGACGACGTCCACCCCGGCCCGACGGCGCGGCGTCTCCCAGCCGTGCGACGCGGCCCAGGCGATCAGCAGGGCGGCGATGCCGATCGGGACGTTGACGTAGAAGACCCAGCGCCAGGCCGGGGCCAAAGCGTCGTGGAGCGGCGTCCCGGCGGCGATGCCCACGCGCTCCAGGCCGCCGCCGATGTCGAGGCTGCCGAGGAGGGCGGCCCCAAGGAACGGCCCGGCCGCCATCCCGAGGAACGTCAGCCCGCCGATGATCCCGAGGGCCCGTGGCCGGTCATGGCCCTCGAACAGGTGCGAGGCCGCGGCCGTCCCGACCGGAACCAGGATCCCGCCGCCGATTCCCTGGATGACCCGGCCGACGATCAGCTCGTCGAGGTTCTGGCCGCGGCCCGCGACGAGTGACCCGACGATGAACACGACGAGGGCCACGAGGAACAGGCGGCGGGCGCCCCACACGTCGGCCAGGCGGCCGGCCAGGGGCATCGCGATGACGTAGGCGAGGAGATAGCCGTTGACGACCCACGACGCGTGGCGGAGCTCCGAGAACGCCGGCTCGCCGAGCGCGTCGGTCACGGCCAAATCGCGCAGGATCGAGGGCAGGGCCGTGGCCGTGATCATCAGCTCGAGGCCCGCGAGGAAGACGCCGATCCCGAAGACGGCGAGGAGGCTCCAGGCGCT
>JBKJOK010000213.1:0-8921 GCA_046595595.1 Candidatus Limnocylindrales bacterium | reverse complement strand
TGTCGTCGGCGGTGGCTTCGGAGCACTCGAAGTGGCCCTGGCAATCAAGGCCGTCGATGGCCGGATCCAGGTGACCGTCGTCAGCGAAGAGACTGCCGTCGTCTACCGCCCCGGGCTGATCAGGGTCCCGGCCGGGAGAGCCCGACCGCCGGTGATCCCGTCCGCCCGCCTGCTCGCCCGGGCAGGTGTCGAGGTCATCGCCGGCCGAGCCGCGACGGCCGATCTGACGAGGTGCCGGCTGTTCCTCGACTCTGGCCGAGAGGTCGACTTCGAACAGCTAGTGGTCGCTACGGGGGCGGATGCGGATCGCGATCGCGTGCCTGGAGCGCGCGAGCATGCGCTGTTCCCGTGCGATCTCGACGATGCCGCGGGGTTCGCCGCTCGAGTCGAGGCCGGGAGCGCGGAGGTGGCGGTCGTATTCGGTTGGGAGCGTCCCGGGCCGGGATTGGAATACGCCGCCTGGATCGCCGCCCACCGTCGCGGCGTGCGGGTGACGGCGATCGACGGCGACGGCACCCTCGAACGCCGGTTCGGGGCGAACGCCACGGCCTGGCTCGAGCGGCTCTTCGCGAGCCGGGGAGCCCAGCTGGTCAGCGAGGGTCCGGTGGAGCGAATCAGCGATGGCCTCGTGGAGCTCGCCGGCAGGAGCGTGGCCGCCGATCTCATCGCCCTCGCCAGCCCACTTCGCGGCAATACGGATTGGCTGCCAGCCGATCTGGTGGACCCGGTCGGCAGATTGTGCGTGGACGAAACGATGGCGGCGGCAGCGGGCGTCTTCGGGATCGGCGACGTGGTCGCCGTCCCAGGTGATCATCTCCTCCCGCCAACGCTGCGCTCCATCCAGGCCACCGCACGTGGAATGGCCCTCAACGTGGCGCGTGCACTCCGGGGCGAGGCAGCGCAGGCGGTTCTCAGACCGGGCCGACCGGACATGCTGATGCCGGACCTGGCGGGGGTGGCGCTGATGGTTCGCGATCGGAGACTGCTCATGGGCGGCCGACTTCCGCTGCTGATCCGGTCATTGAGCGAGCGCCGCTACTTGCGCTCGAGAAACGCGCAGGCAGGGTCGACGGCCCTGGTTGACGGAGAGCGATCAAGAGGCCAGCCTCCCTGAGATCCGGCCGACCCCTCGTGTGCTGCGCGGTGTCTGGTGCGGAGGCCCGATGGGCCGGCTTCTGAGTTCAGCGCTGCTCCCGCGGGCGCGCTGACGCTGCCCGTGCACCGAACCCGGTGGATAGCCGCCAGCACGCGCAGCCCGCCTCTTGTCATCGCGTCGGGTGTATCTCCCGTAGTCGGGCATGAGGTGCGCCCACGTTGGCCCTCCGCCGGCAATCGAAACCTTGACCTCGTACCGAGGCGCGCGTAGATGGGCCGCCCGTTCGGCTGTATCGGGGCGGCCGGAGCGGAAACGCCGGCGATGATCCCTTTCCCAGGCTTCTCACCATCCGTGATCGTCGGCGTGATCGAAGGGCCAGCCGGGATCATCGTGCGGCGACCGCCCGCGGCTGCTCCTTCGTCGCTTCCAGAACCTGCCAAGAGCATCTCTGATGCCAACTGCGCCACCGGGCGTGGGAGACCCTCCCGGCTATGAACAGGTCGGCGCGGCTTGCCACGCCGAACAGGCGGCCCCGAGCACTAGGCCGATGCAGACGTTGATGATGGTGAGGATCGCCAGCTTCGAACGCGTTCCCGCTAGGCGGGCGGGTCGGCGGTCCACCGGAGGATGTCACCCGGCTGGCAGTCGAGCACCCGGCAGATCGAGTCCAGGGTGGTGAACCGGATGGCTCGAGCGCGCCCGTTCTTCAGCACGGCGACATTCGCCGGGGTGATGCCGACAGCGTTGGCGAAGTCGCCCACGGACAACTTGCGTCGGGCGAGCATGACGTCGAGCTCGACGATGAGGGCCATCAGATCACCCCGTCGAGCTCGGTGCGGTCGGCGATCGCCGACACGAGCAGGCCTCGCATGACGACCATGAGGAGCACGAATGCCAGTCCGCCGGCGACGCAGGCGGCCAGCGGGTATACGACACCTGGCGGGCCGACGCCGACGAAGCCGAGCAGGTGGATCAGGACGCCTGCGCTCAGAACCGTGGCGACCGCCGCGCAGGCCGTGATGACGTCGACCCAGCGCAGGGCGCGGCGGGTGAAGATGACCCCGCCGTTGACCAGGGACAGCAGCCGCCAGACGACGAGCAGCGCCACCTGACCGCATGCGATGAAGAGGATGGCGGCCACCGAGTACGGGACGACGAGGTACACGACTTCCGGGAAGATCGTCCCTGTCTGGGACGCGTACACGGGCAGGAGTACCTGTGCGAGCACGGTTCCGACCAGGAGGACGACAAGGGTGACGCAGAGAAGCTGTCTCGCGAGCTTGTTCATCTATCGAGTGTCGATTGGTTTCGCTCGACGGTCAATAGGTCATTCGGCATTCCGCGGATTCACAACCCGCGGGTTTCGAACACCCGCTGGCGCAGTCCGAGGCCTTGACGAACCGACAGGCCTCAAGGACTTTGCTGCGGTGACCTGCTGTCGATAGGACAGTAGGTCATCAGGCTCTCGCCGGCGGACGCGCCTGGATGGAGCCGACACTCAGATTCGAACTGAGGACCTGCTGTTTACGAAACAGCTGCTCTACCGCTGAGCTATGTCGGCGCCGATCGAGTATAGGCGATGCCTTCAGGCAGCAGCTGTTCCGACTCAACTGACCATTCCCCTGAGACGACGATCGAGCCCGTCATGCAAGCGTGGCGCGCGCGGTCGCAGCGATCGAGCCGCTCGGGCGTGAAGGGTCTTGGCCGATCCAAGTCAGCTCGCGGCCGAAATCCGACCTGCCGCCGGCCCGGGCCGAGATCGGACGGCGTCGCCATTCGGCCCGGGAGTGGGCACGGCGTCGTACTCGAGGAGTCGTCGGGCGAACAGTGCCGTCGCCATGCGCAGCAGGACCTCGCCAGCCAGCGGCTGCCCGATGAGGTCTTCGACGCGCGCGAGGCGGTAACTCACGGTCCGCAGGCCAACGCCGAGGATGCGGGCGGCCGCGCGAAGGTTCTGGCGAGCGACGAGGTACGCGGCGACCGTTCGAAGGAGCTCTTCGCCGTTGCGCGGCGCGCCAAGGATCGGACCGAGTTCGCGGTCGACCGCGGCACGAAGCAGCCGCTCGTCGGTCAAGAGTGCACGCTCGAGAAGGAGGTCATCGGCCGAATGACGCCCATGGAGCCCGAGACGTCTGGCGACGCGGAGCGCATCGAACGCTGCACCGAACGCGTCGGCGACCGCGGCCAGGCTTGTGGCCAGCGGCGCCTCGACGGCGAGCCAGCCCTGGGGCCCCGTTAGTTCGTCGAGGACGAGGTCGAGGACGGCGACCCCCGGCCAGTCCGCCCGCGCGAGCAGGACGAGTCGACCCCGCTTGGTGGCGACGATCGGCAGGCTCGACCGCGTGTCGTCGCCGGACCGACGCGGACGGCCCAGGGCGAGTGCCACCCGCATGATGACCGGGCCCTCGTCCTCGAGCTCGCGGCCGATCCCAGCCACGAGGACTCGGTATGCGTCGCCCGAGGCGAGCCCGAAGTGCGCGGCCCGCCGCGTGATCCGAGCGGTTGCGTCGGCGTCGCCAGGCGGCAGCTCGAGCAACTCGTCGAGGAATGCGCGGCGGGCTGAACCGGTTCGGGCGGCGATCTCCCGCTCGGCGTCTCCGTATCCTTCGCCAAGGGCGGCCGCGGCCGCATCGCCGGCCTTCAGCAGGGCGGTCCCCAGTGCGGCAACGGCCGTTGGGCTTCCGGTGGATCGGGCGGTGGCCGCCGCCCACAGAACCCATCCCGACGTGAGGTACCGATCGAGCAGTCGCTGGAGCGATCCGCCCTGGTGCGCCGCGTGCGAGCCGGCGAGCCGCAGGCGCGACAGCTCGTCCGCGCTGAGCTCCTCGGCACGAAGCAGGGCAGCGATCGTCGACTCCACCTCGGCGCGGATGGAGACACTGAGCGCCTCGCGGTCTTCGTCTGGACCGGCCACGTCCGCGACGATCGCGGCGACGCTCGGAGCGAGCTCCCGCCGGAGCGCTTCGAGCAGACCGGCGTAGGGCGGCCGCGACTCATGCGATTGCGTCATCCAAGCAGGATACGACGGCACTCCTTGCGGCATCGTGGCCTTGTTTGCCTGTAGCGCGAAGGGCGACACTCTTCGATACGAGGCCAGCCATCTGGTGGCTGACCACGCATTCCCGGGGCTCGCCCATCGCCGATCGCGATGGACGGGCCTCCAGCTCGCTCCACACGGCGGCCGACATCCCCCCGGCCGCCGTCCTCCCGCCCGAAGGACCAGCACCCATTGGACACGACCATCCTGCTCGGCGTCGCCTTCACGGCGTTCATCGTCGGCGCGCTAGCCCTTGACCTCGGGGTCTTCCATCGCAAGGCCCATGTCGTTGGAGCTCGCGAGGCGCTCGGCTGGACCATCGTCTGGGTCACGCTGGCCGTCCTGTTCGGGTTCGCGGTCGCTCTGGTGCGAGGCGGGGAGACCGCGGTCGACTATTTCACCGGCTACGTCATCGAGTACTCGCTGAGCGTCGACAACGTGTTCGTCTTCACGCTCATCTTCACTGCCTTCGCCGTGCCCCGCGAGTACCAGCATCGGGTCCTGTTCTGGGGTGTTGTCGGCGCTCTCGTCATGCGCATGATCATGATCGTGGCCGGGGCCTCGCTGATCGCCCAATACCACTGGGTGCTCTACGCGTTCGGCGCGTTCCTCGTCTTCACCGGCATCCGGATGCTCATCGCCCGGGGTGAGGTCGAAGCCCATCCCGAGAACAACGTGCTCGTCCGGTTCGCGCGACGTCACGTTCGAATCACCGACGACTTCCACGGCCAATCGTTCTTCATTCGGACGACCGCCGGCATCGCCGCGACACCGCTGTTCCTGGCGCTCCTCGTCGTCGAATTCAGCGATCTCGTCTTCGCGGTCGACTCGATCCCCGCCATCTTCGCCGTGACGACCGACCCGTTCGTGGTCTTTACGAGCAACGCGTTCGCGATCCTCGGCCTTCGGTCGCTCTACTTCCTGCTCGCCGACGCGGCCGCCCGCTTCCGCTACCTCAAGGTCGGGCTGGCGCTCGTTCTCGTGTTCGTCGGCGTCAAGCTCCTCGCTGCAGACATCCTGGAGATCCCGTCGCTCGCGTCGCTCGCGGTCGTCGTCTCGATCCTCGGGCTTGCCATCGGGATCTCTCTCCTCCGACCGGCGCCGCGCCTGGCAGATCGGGTCTGACCGAACGTGTCCGGGCCGAACTTCCGCAATCGCAGCGATTTGCCCGCGGGAGAAGCACCATGACAGGACCCTCCCCACCAGGGACGATCACGACGCGGATCCTGTATGCGACTGACGGATCCCGAGGCGCCGTCAGCGCGCTCGACCTCATGGTCGCGAGCCTCGCGCCGGACCGCGTCGAGCACGTCGAAGTCGTCAGCGTGGCCCCGCCGCCGCGCGCCTGGCGATCGGTCCGATTCACCGGCGACCCGCTCGGGGAGCAGCCGTGGGAGGCCGGGCATCGCCTGGCCGCCGAAGCGGCCGTTCAGCAGGCGATCGACCGACTGCGGGCGGGAGGCTTCGCGGCCTCGGGGACCACCCGGGTGGGCCACGCTGCGGAGCAGATCGTGATGCTCGCCAGCGATGCCGGAGCGCATCTGATCGTCCTTGGCTCGCGGGAGCACAGCGGCCCGAAACATCAGCTGGTGGGCGGCGTGTCGGCAAAGGTGGCGCGCTACGCCGTCTCACCCGTGCTCGTTGTCCACGGTCCACCGCGGATCCGGCAGATCCTTGTCGGCTACGACGGATCGTCGCTGGCCGAGGAAGCGCTTCGCTCCCTGGCCGACCTGCCGCTCCCGGCCGACGCTGGCGTGACCGTCTGCTTCGCCTACGACGCGACGCCTCCGCTGAGCTCGGGCATCGCCCCGACGATGTGGCACGAGGTCGAGGCCGCCTACCGCGAGGACCTCAGGCAGGCGCGGGCCGCAGCGGAATCGGCCATGGCCGAGGCTGCGGCGTGGCTGACGAAGGCGGGTCGTCCCGCATCCGGGAGGACCGTGCGGGGCGCGCCGGGCGATCAGCTTCGGCTCATCGCCGACGAGATCGGGGCCGATCTGCTCATCATCGGCAGTCGCGGCCTCAGCGCGATCGAACGTTTCCTCCTCGGCAGCGTGAGCGCCAGCATGATCGCCCATCCGCCGACGAGCGTCCTGCTCGTTCGCCGGCGCCCAGCCCGAACGGGCCGCGGCGGGACAGGCTGGCCCGGGCCAGGACGTTGAGCGGTCCCCGACGAGTCGCCCGGGGCCGCGCGTCCGCGCACGGCACGCGTCCCATCCTCAACCGGTGGATCGCCCGATGCGCCACTGACGAGCGGCCTTCGTCGTCCGAAGCGCAGTCTCAGCCACGCCCGAGCCGACCCCGCCGGGCTCGGGCACCTCCCGACCTTGCTACCTGTGTCATACCTGTGGTAGCATCCTCCGGTGAAAGTCAGTGTCAGCCTGCCCGGCGAAGATGTCCGGTTTCTCGACGAGTACGCCGAAGAGCAGGGCCTCGAGTCTCGATCGGCGGCCCTCCACCGGGCCGTTCGGTTGCTTCGGACCGCCGAGCTCGGCGGCACGTACGAAGCGGCCTGGAACGAGTGGAAGGTCGATGGCGATGCCGATGACCTCTGGGACTCGACGGTCGGGGATGGCGTCCGATGACGATGCGCCGCGGCGATATCCACTTCATCGACCTCGATCCCAGCCGTGGCTCCGAGGCCAACAAGCGCCGGCCGGCCGTCATCGTCAGCAATGACGCCGCGAACTCGACGGCGGCTCGGCTCGGTCGTGGCGTGATCACGGTCGTCCCCGTCACATCGAACACCGAGCGCGTCTACCCATTCCAGGTTCTGCTGCCAGCCGCTGAGACCGGGCTCGAGCGCGAGTCGAAGGCGCAGGCGGAACAGATCCGATCCGTCGCGGTCGAGCGCGTGGGTGAACGATTGGGCGTCGTCCCCAACTCGATCATGCTCCACATCGATGAGGCGATCCGGCTGCACCTGGGCCTCTGAGCCGGACCTCGGCCCGATCCGTCGGGGTCAGGAGCCGCTGGGCTGATTGGCCCGTTCGCCGCGGGCCGCGCCGGCCGCCGTCTCGGTCACGCGGCGCATCCGGGTCTCGGGTCGCTTCGCCTGGACGATCCACTCGAGCAGGGCCCGGCGAGCGGATCTGGGGAACGCGTCCCAGTGCTCGCGTGAGCCCGGGTGCGCCGCGAACGCCGCCGCCAGATCATCGGGCACGAGCAGGTCCTCCACCGTGTCGAGAAGGCTCCACGAGCCGTCCGCCCTGGCTCGCTCGATCAGGACCCGGCCGGCGTCGGTCATCCGGCCGTCCGCCTCGAGCCGCTCGATCCGGACCTTGTTCGTGCGCGACCAGCCGCTGCCGGCCTTGCGCGGCGACATCCAGATCGTGGTCCGTTCGTCGTCAATGGTGCGCGCCTTGCTGTCGATCCAGCCGAACGCGAGGGCCTCCTCGACCGACTCCTCGTAGGTCATCCGCGGCCGACCGGTCGGAGCCCGCCATGACACGAGCCAGATCCCCTCGGTCCGGCCGTGGTTGGCCTCGAGCCAGCGCCGCCACTCGGCGACCGTCTCGGAATGAACCTGCTCGCGTTCGTCGTGGGGAACCGTCTTCGTCATGGACCGATGATCGCGCGTCCGTGGCGATGCGGCGCGCGTCGAACGTCGGTTAGGCTGGATCGACCGCGGTGGCCGGCCGACTCCGCCGGGTGCCGACGGAGGATCCGATGACCAACCTCGCCGACCTTGCCGACCTGACCCCGATCCAGGTCTGGGACGGGGTGGTCGCGCGGCGCGTCCAGGGCGAGTGCCTGACGATCGCGGTCGTCGAGCTCGCACCGGACGCGGTCGTGCCCCAGCACCAGCACGCGAACGAGCAGTGCGGCCTCGTCATCGAGGGTGAGGTCACGTTCCGGATCGGCGACGAGGAGCGGGTCCTCGGACCGGGCGGGACGTGGCGAATCATCGGCGATACCCCGCACTCGGTCGTGACCGGGCCCGGCGGGGCGGTCGTGATCGACGTCTTCGCCCCGGCTCGCGACGACTGGGACGACCGGCCGAGGGTCGGCACGCTCGATGAGCCCGCGCAGCTCGTCTGGCCGCGCGGCCGCTAGGCGGAACGGCCGTCCCGTAGCGGCCCGCTCACGGGGCGCGCCGCCACGAGATGCCTTCGCTGTCGAGGAGCTGGTCAGTCTTTGACTCGTGGACGAAGTCGATGACAAACGGGCCGAGTCGCCAGGTCACGCACCCGCCGCTCGCATAGGCCACAGACATCCGCGACGCGCTGATCGTGCCGCGACCCTCGGCGAAGAAGTACGTGGATTTATCGCCGTTGCCGGCGCAGGCGCTGGCGAAGAAATCCTCGAAGGTGACGATCGGCGTCGGGCCTCCCGCCACCGCGAGCACCTGGTGGCTGCCGTCCCTGTCCGTCGAGGTCCAGCGTCCCTCAAAGGGGGTGGCGGCCGGACGGGAGCCGCCCGGCCCGATTGCCACGGCGGCCAGCACGACGATCAGCGCCGCGGCAAGGGACGCGAAGCGCAAGGAAGCTCGGAGACCGGCAACGCCGGCTCCCACCACGGGCTGGTGCCGGAGCAGGGCCTCGAGCCGCGACCGCGGGCGAACGACGCGGGACCGTTCAAGCACGGCCTCGAGTTGGCCGTCGGCCGGCCGTTCGTCCGCCGTCGCGAGATAGTGGTTTCGGAGCTGTCGGGCCAGCGCGTCTTCGTCGATCATCGCACTCGCTCCGGGATTCGCACGGGCTCGCGCTCGGCCGCTTCGATCGCGGCGCGCAGCGCCTGGAGGGCTCTGTTCCGCCGTGACTTCATCGTGCCGACCGGGATGTCGAG
>JBKJOK010000173.1:0-1772 GCA_046595595.1 Candidatus Limnocylindrales bacterium | reverse complement strand
CTCGCCGCCGGGGACGGATTCAACGTGGACTTCATCTGGATCTTCGGCGAGGTCGGCGGCCGGATCCCGGACGTGCCGGTCCTGCCCGTTCCGAGCAACGCCCACTGGCTGCCGCTGTCGTCGATGATCCAGGCGGCGTTCATCCTGGTGCTCGGCCCGACGGCCTTCGCGTCGGCCCTGCCCCTGGTCATCATCGGCTCGCTGACGGCGCCGCTCGTGTACCTGATCGCGGGCGAGGCGGGCTGCCGGCGCGAGGTCCGGATCGGGGCCGCGCTGCTTGCCGCGGCTCCCGGCGCCGGCGCGGTGTTCATGCCCCAGCCCGAGAACTTCGCGATCCTCCAGCCTCTCGTCGCGGCGGTTGTCTACCTCCTCGCCCGCGGGCTCAACGGCCACGTCCGCTCGTACATCGCGGCCGGGTTCCTCGTGGGACTGGCGTCCCTTGCCCGGAACGACGGAATCTTCCTGGGTCTGACGACCGCTCTGATCTTCGCCCTCGATCGCGGACGCGCGCTGCTGTCGCGAGGCACGATCAAGCCGGCCATTCCATTCCTTGCCGCAGTCGCCTGCTTCGGCCTGTACCTCCTGGTGATGTCGCCGTGGTGGATGCGCCAGATCGCCGTCTTCGGCTCGATCTCGCCGACGGCATCGAGCGGCAGCGCCCTGTGGATCCGGACCATGGCCGAGTGGAACAGCATCACGGCCGAGCCGTCGCTCGGGAAGTTCCTGGCCCAGGGCGTTGGCCCGATCGTGGAGACCCGCTTCTTCGGCCTCGTGGCGGCGATCGGAAACTTCGCGGTGATCATCGGATCGGTAGTCCTCGTCCCGTTCATGCTCGTCGGGGCGTGGACGCGGCGGCACTCGCGGGACTTCCAGCCATGGTTCATCCACGTCGTGGTCGTCTTCCTCGCCGCAGCCTTGATCTATCCCGTCCACGTTCCGGGCGGGGCTTTCATCCACTCGGCGATCGGCCTGTCAGGACATTCGTACATCCTCGGCCTCGAGGGCGTGCTCGCCGGCGTCGGCTGGATCGCCGCCCGGCGCAAGGGCTGGAATGTCGAACGGGCCGGTCCGATCTTCGTCGCCGCCATCGTGATCTTCGTCCTCGCCCTGGTTCCGCTGTACGCCGGAGCCGTCCATCGCTCGTGGGACGCCTCGCGCCAGCAGCGACTCGCCCTGAACGCCGCGCTGGACGATCTGGGTGTCGGACCGGACGAGCGGCTGTACTCAATCGACGCGGCCGGGATGAAGTACTGGACCGGGCGCGGCGGGATCGTGACCCCGGACGACCCGATCGAGACGATCGAGGCGGTTGCCCGGGCGTACGGCCCGCGCTGGCTCGTGATCGAAAAAGGCGATGCCGCGTCCGCCCTCGCCCCGATCCTGCGCGGTGAGACCCGGCCGTCCTGGATCGGGCCACCGGCGTTCATCGTGCCGGCGACCGACGGCAGTCTGCCGGTCCTCGTCCTGTATCCGGTCTGCACCGAGGCCGGTGACGACCGCTGCTCGGACACGCCGGTGCTGGCCGGCCGGTGATGCGCCGCGAATCGATCGCCTCGGCGGCGGTCGTCTTCCTGGTCGCGCTCGCGATCCGCTTCTACGCGGCCAGCCTCGTCGTCTTCCCGAAGCCCGAGGACACGGCCTATTACGTGGACGTCGCCCGCAACCTGCTCGCCGGCCGCGGGCTCGTGACCGACGCCCTGTGGAGCTTCCAGACACCGCCGCTCGTGGTCCCACGCGAGGCGTTCGAGGTCTGGCTGCCCCTGCCGACGCTC
>JBKJOK010000106.1:0-2529 GCA_046595595.1 Candidatus Limnocylindrales bacterium | reverse complement strand
GA
This sequence comes from Candidatus Limnocylindrales bacterium, assembly GCA_046595595.1. Taxonomy (GTDB): domain Bacteria; phylum Chloroflexota; class Limnocylindria; order Limnocylindrales; family CSP1-4; genus CF-46. The sequence goes on along the minus strand of JBKJOK010000106.1, from coordinate 2,527 downwards.
GGCAGGCGCCGACGACTATGTCCGCAAGCCGTTCGAGGTCCCGGAGCTGATCGCCCGGATCCGGGCCGCGCTGCGGCGCGCCGGTGGCTCCGCGGGCGAGAGCAACGAGCTGAGCTTGGGCCCGATCGAGATCGACATCGCCGGCCGGGTCGCGAGCCGCGCCGGCCAGCCGATTTCGCTGACCCGGACCGAATTCGATCTCCTTCTCGAACTCGTCCGCCATGCCGGCCAGGTCCTGACCCGCGACACGCTCCTCGACCGGGTCTGGGGTTACGACTACCTCGGCGACTCGCGCCTCGTCGACGTCGCGATCCAGCGCCTGCGGGCGAAGATCGAGGCCGATCCCGCGGCGCCCGAGCTGATCCAGACGGTCCGCGGCGCCGGCTACAAGGCGGTTCGATGACCGGGAAAGTGCCGCTCACGGCCGCGGCCGCATGATCCGCGGCGTCCGCGCCCGGCTGACCGCGACGATCGTCGCCCTCGTCGTCGTGACCGCCGCTGTCCTGGGCGTGGCGGCCTCGCTGTTCGTGGACGCCCGGCTCCACCAGCAGGCCCTCGACGACGCCCGCGACCAGGCCCGCTTCGATTTGTCCGTCCTCGCCCCGTCGATCCTCGACGACCCGCCGACACCCGAGAAGCTCGCGGAGCTCGCCGCCGCTTTCAAGTTCCGGGGACTCCAGTCGGTCATCGTCCCGGTCGGTGGCGTGCCCAGCTACGACCCGACCACCCTCCAGGGGACCCTCGAGACGATCCCGGCCAGCGTCCGCCAGTTCGTCGCCGACGGCCAGGTCGCCTACTCGTGGCAAGACGTCGAGGGCACGCCGAGCCTGATCATCGGCGGGCGAGCCGGCGGAAACGGTCCCGAGATCTACCTCATCCGGGACGTGGGCGGCATCGAGCTCGCCCTCGGCCAGCTCCGGCTCGCCCTCGCGATCGGGGCGCTCGTGGCGGTGATCGTCGCGGTCGTCGCGGCCCGGGTCGTCGCCCGCGGCGTCCTCGCCCCGGTCGATGAGGCAAGCCGGGCGGCGCAGCGGATCGAGCGCGGAGACCTGTCCGCTCGGGTGCCAGTGACCTCGGACGACGAGTTCGGGGTGTGGGCCGACCGCTTCAACCGGATGGCCGATTCGCTCGAGGATACGATCCTCCGGCTCGAAGCCGCCCAGGCCCAGAATCGGCGCTTCGTGGCTGACGTCTCGCACGAGCTCCGGACGCCCGTCACCGCGCTCGTCGCCGAGGCATCCCTGCTGCGCGACCACCTCGGCTCGCTGCCGCCCGCGGCGCGCCGGACCGGCGAGCTCGTGATCCAGGACATCGGCCGGATGCGCGACCTCGTCGAGGACCTCATGGAGCTGTCCCGGTTCGACGCGGCAGGGGAGGAGGTCCTGCTTCAGCCGGTCGATCTCGGCCGGGTCGTCCGGGGCGTCGCGACCGCCCGCCACCCCGATGCCGCCCTCGAGCTGCCCGACGATCGGATCGTGATCGACAGCGAGCCGCGCCGGCTCGAGCGGATCCTCGCCAACCTCCTCGACAACGCTCGCGAGCACGCCCCCGGCGCGCTCGTTGTCGTCCGGCTCCGGGCGACCGCAGATCAGGTCACGGTTGCCGTGCTCGATCGCGGGCCAGGCGTCCCGCCCGATCGTCTCGAGCGGATCTTCGAGCGCTTCTACATGGCAGATCCTTCGCGCCGCGGGGGAAGCGGGCTCGGTCTTGCGATCGCGGCCGAGAACGCGGCCCTGCTCGGCGGCGACCTCCTCGCCCGGAATCGCTCGGGCGGCGGGCTCGAGATCCAGCTCCGCCTGCCCGTGACCCAACGGTTACCGGACGGCGATCGGACGGCGATCCACGACGACGAAGGTGACGGTCGATGAACCACCACCGCACGGAGCGCCCGATCATGAACCACCCGAACCGCCCGCGTTCACTCGTCGCCATCGGCCTCGCGGTCACCGCGTTCGTCGCCGCGTGCGGCGGCAGCAGCGGACCGCTCGGCACGCTGCCCCCGGGCTCGAGCGCCCCGGAGCCGTCCGTCGTCCAGGGCAGCCCCGACGTCACGCCGGCCCCGTCGGACCTGACGACCACCGACCCGAACGGGTCCGCCCCGCCGACCACCGATCCGTCGACCGACCCGAGCGCCGGGCCGAGCGGGACCACGATCGTCCGGGCCTATCTGTGGCTCGGCGGCCTGCCCGGCAGCGAGGGTCTCGTCGCGGTCCTGCGCGAGGTTCCGGCCACGAAGTCCGTGGCGACCGCGGCGATCACGGCCCTTCTCGCCGGTCCGACGAGCGGCGATGCAGGGCGCTCGATCAGCACGACGATCCCCGACGGCTCCAAGCTCCTCGGGATCAGCATCACGAATGGCGTCGCGACGATCGACCTGTCGAGCGAATTCGAGTCGGGCGGCGGCAGCGCATCGGTCCAGGGCCGCCTCGGCCAGGTCGTGTACACCCTGACCCAGTTCCCGTCGATCAAGTCGGTCATGTTCCAGATCGAGGGCAAGTCGGCCGAGATCTTCAGCGGCGAGGGCGTC
>JBKJOK010000076.1:0-16900 GCA_046595595.1 Candidatus Limnocylindrales bacterium | reverse complement strand
CCGTCGAGGTCCACGGTCACCGTCACGTCGGTCTCGCGGGTCACCCGCCGGACGGTGACCCGGCGGCCGTCGCGGACGACGAGGTCGAGGGATCCGAGCGGAGTCGTCATCGGGGCTGCTCCTGGGTCTCGATGTCCTGGGCCGCCGCGATCAGGCGGTCGTTGCCCGTCCGATCGCGGATCGTGAGGCGGAGGCAATGGGCCAGCGGGTGACCGGCCCCGAATGTCCGCGGCACGAGGCCACGGCGGAGCAGGCCGGTCGCGGTGGCCGCGGCTCTCTCGGCGCTGCCGAGGTCGACGAGCAGGAAGTTCGTGACGGTCGGACCCACCGACCAGCCGGCATCGCCCAGTCCGTCGGCCAGCCGCTCGCGTTCGGCATCGACCCGGGCGACGTTGGCCACCATCCCGCGTGCATCGGCGAGAGCCTCGGTCACGATGGTCACGCTGATCGTCGAGACCGAGCCGGGCGGCCGGTACGGAGCGATCCGGGCGATTGTCTCCGGCCGCGCGATGGCGAACCCGACGCGCAGCCCGGCAAGGGCGTAGGCCTTGCTCGCGGTCCGGACGAGCACGAGGTTGTCGTGCGCGAGCCGGAGGTCGATGAGGGAGGCGCCGACGAATTCGGCGTACGCCTCGTCGAGGACCACGATCGCCGGCGGCCGGCCCGCCTGCTCGGCGTCAGCCGCGATGTCATCCAGGAGTCGGGCGATCGCGTCGCTGGGCTCGGGCAGGCCGGTCGGGTTGTTCGGGCTACACAGCCAGACGATGTCGGCGTCGCGGGCGGCGGCGTGGGTCGCCGGCAGGTCGAGGGCGTAGCCGTCGGCGGCGCCGAGGCGCGGAACGATGACCGCCGTCGCACCGCGCTGCTCGGTGACGACGCGGTACATCGCGTAGGTCGGGGCGGGAACCACGGCCCGTCCGCCCGGCGGCAGGAACGCCTTGCCGATGAGATCCAGGATCTCGTCCGCGCCGGCTCCCACGAGGAGCTCGTCGGTCGCGACCCCGTAGACGCGCGCCGCGGTCGCGACGAGGCGGCGGTAGTCGGACGGCGGGTACTCCGACAGCGGTGCGTCAAAGGCCCCTGAGGCCAGGATGCCGGCCGCGATCTCCGGCGGGGCGGGCGACGTGTTCAGGTCGAACCGCAGGATGTCCTCGATGGCGATCCCGAACCGGGCGGCGACCTCCTCGTCGGTGGCCTCCCAGCTGTACGACGCGGGCTGGGTCGGGAGGCCGAACGTGACCGGCGTCGGGCTCATCGCTCGGTCCCGGCGAGCGTGGGTCGGTCGCGAAAGCGGACCTCGACCGCGTTGCGGTGGGCGGTCAGGCCCTCGGCGGTCGCGAGGCGACCAACCGTCTCGCGGATCGCCGCCAGGCCGTGCTCGTCGACGCGCTGGATCTGGGTCCAGCGGCCACATGCCTCGACACCGAGCGGATCGGAGCTGCGGGCAAGGCCGCCGGTCGGGAGGACGTGGTTCGCGCCGGTCGCGTAATCGCCGGCCGACTCGGGCGCCCACGGCCCGACGAAGATCGAGCCTGCGTGGCGAATCCGGGCCACGGCGGCATCGCCATCCCGAATGTCGATGGACAGGTGCTCGGGTGCGTAGGAGTCGACGAACGCGAGCGCGGCGTCGAGGTCAGCGGCGATCGCGATCCGGCCGTGGGTCTCGAGCGCCCGGGCGAGGATGTCGCGCCGCTCGAGACGGGGCAGGAGGGCCGCGATCTCGCGCTCCACGGCGTCGGCGAGGTCCGTGCTCGTCGTCACGAGGATCGCCGGCGAGTCCGGACCGTGCTCGGCCTGGGTCACGAGATCGGCGGCGACCAGGACGGGATCGGCGGTCTCGTCGGCGAGGACCATCCCCTCGGACGGACCGGCCGGGAGATCGATCCCGACGAGGCCCGCGACCTCGAGCTTGGCGGCGGTCACCCAGGCGTTTCCGGGGCCGACGATCCGGTCGACCGGGGCGACTGGCGGGGAGGCGTCGGGCAGGCCATGGGCGAGGGCGCCGATCGCCTGGGCGCCGCCCACGACGAGGAGGGCATCGACGCCGAGCATGCCCGCCGCCCCGAGAAGGACCGGGTGGACGGCCCCGTCGGCATCGGCCGGCGAGGCGACGATGATCTCTGCCACGCCTGCAACCCGGGCCGGGACGACGGTCATGATCAGCGACGAGGGATATGGCGCCGACCCGCCCGGCACGTAACAGCCGATCCGGTCAAGGGCCAGCCAGCGCCGCTCGATCTCGATGCCGGGCAGGATCTCGGTCCGGGTCGTCGCCGGTCGCTGGGTGGCGGCGAACCGGGTGACGTTGGCGATCGCTTGGTCGAGGGCCCGTCGATCGGCGGCGTCGAGGGCGTCGCGGGCGGCTTCGAGCTCGGGCCGCTCGATGACCAGGCGGCCGTTGGCCAGGCCGCCGCCGAACCGGGCAGATGCGTCGCGGACAGCGGCCGCGCCGCGCCGGCGGACGTCGTCGAGGATCGCCTGGGCTCCGATCCGGACGGTCTCGTCCGGAACCGCGCCGCGCCGGCAGAGAATGGCGCGCTCGGCGCGGTCGGCCGGGGCGTCGGACGCGAGGTCGAGGCGCCGGAGTCGGAGGGGCAGCTGGGTCGTGGCGGTCGTCGCCGGGACCGGGCCGTCCGACGCAGCCGCCGCCCGGGTGGCGGCCGTCACGGGACGATCTTCTCGATCGGCAGGACCAGGATCCCCGATGCGCCGGCGGCCTTGAGACGGGGCAGCAGGCTCCACACGTCGTCCGCGCCGACGACGGCATGAATCGCGATCATCCCGGCATGGGCCAGCGGGATCACCGACGGCGACTCGAGGCCGGGCAGCAGCATCTCAAGGTCGTGGAGTCGCTCGGCCGGCGCGTTCATCATCAGGTACTTGCGGCCCCGAGCGGCGATGACGGCGCTGAGCATCGTGTCGATCGCGTCGACTCCGGCGGATCGCTCGATGACCGCGGTCGGGTTGGCGACGAGGATCGCCTCGGAAGCGAGGACGTCGGCAATCGGCCGGAGGCCGTTCATCACGAGGGTCGAGCCCGTCGAGACGAGATCGACGATTGCCTCCGCCAGGCCGAGTCGTGGCGCGACCTCGACGGCGCCGGAGATCGGGATCACGTCGACCTCGACGCCGGCCGTCGCGAAGAAGCGCCGGGCGGTGTTCGGATGCGAGGTCGCGACGCGCAGACCGGCGAGATCGGCGATCGAGCGGACCGGGCTGTCGGTCGGGACCGCGGCGGCGAGCCGGCACTGGCCGAAGCCGAGGGACCGCAGGCGGGGCAGGTCCGCGCTCGTCTCGGCGAGGAGATCCTCGCCCGTGACGCCCAGGTCCGCCACACCATCGCCGACGAACTCGATGATGTCGTTCGTCCGGACGAACAGGATGTCGAGATCGAAGTTCCGGACGCGGGCGACGAGGCTCCGGGCGTGGTCCTCGAAGACGAGGCCGGCGTCCTTGAGAAGTTCGATCGTCGGCTCGACGAGGCGGCCCTTGTTCGGGATGGCGAGGCGCAATCGATGCGGTTCCGCGCGTTCGAGGGCGGTCATGTCTCGCTCCCCGAGGGGTAGAGGATCCCCGACTCGCGAGCCTGGTCGAGCTGCTCGAGGGCGTGGCGATAGCCGCCCTCGCCGTGCTTCAGCCACGAGGCGATCCGGGTGATCGTGGCGGTGCTGGCACCGGTCTCGCGGGAGATCGCCGCGTAGTGCTCGCCGGCGGACAGGCGCCGGACCACGGCCCAGCGCTGGGCGAGGTCGCGCAGCTCGCCGAGCGTGCAGAGGTCGCGCAGGAAGGCGGCAGCCTCGTCCGGGTCATCGAGACGCAGGATGGCCGCGATCAGCTCGTCGACATCGGGGGAGCGCCAGTCGTCCATGTCAGATGGTCCCATCCGGGTGCGGGTGTTTCGTGCGTCCGGCCGCCACGATCATGTCATCGTGTTAGCGTGCTACCATGCTAGCGTGTCAGCACGACCAACGTCAACCTTCACGATCTACCCGGCGATCGACATTCGCGGCGGTCGCGTGGTCCGGCTCCGCCAGGGCGACTTCGACCGGGAGGATGTGTTCTCGACGGACCCGGCGAGCGTGGCCCGGACCTTCGCCGAGACCGGCGCGAGCTGGATCCACGTCGTCGATCTCGACGGCGCGCTGCTTGGCGGACGACGGCAGACCGGGACCGTGGCCGAGATCGTGGCGTCGCTCGCGTCAGGCGAGGCGCTGCCGCCGTCAGGGGAGCGGTCGGCGGAGCCGTTCGGCCGGACCCGCAGGCCCCTTCTCCAGGTCGGCGGCGGCATTCGCGACCACGAGGCCGTCGATTCCGTCCTCGCTCTTGGCGCCGAGCGTGTCGTCATCGGCACGGCGGCCCTTGCCGATCCCGAATTTGCCGGCGCGGCCGTCGATCGGCACGGTCCAAACCGGATCGGAGTGGCCCTTGACGTGCGCGACGGGCTCGCGGTCGGGCAGGGCTGGGTCGCCGGGGCGCGAGGGGTCCCGGTCGGTGTCGCCCTCGAACGCCTGTCCGCTGTTGGGGTCACGACCTTCGCCGTGACCGCGATCGACCGCGACGGGCTGCTCGGCGGACCGGATCTCGCCCTCCTCGAGCGCGCCACCGACGCGACGGACGGCGCGATCATCGCTTCGGGCGGCATCGCCTCTCTCGACGACATCCGGGCCGTCCGACGGATCGGTTGCGTCGGGGCGATCGTCGGCCGCGCCCTGTACGACGGAACGCTCGACCTCGGGACCGTCCTCGCGGCCGCCGAGACGCCGTTGGACGATCCCGGCCCGGACCGCACGGCCAGCGCCGCAACCTGACGCGCCGTACCAGTCCTCGGGCGAGTAGATGGCGAAGTTCTCGGGCTGGGCGCGGCCCGAGCTTCGCTCGACCGTGGCTTGACCGTCGGCGAGGGCGCCACAGGCCCGGAACTTCGCTCAATAGTCGCCGTGGGACTGGTGCAGCGGGAATCGGGCTTCTCGGGCGCCTTCCCGTGTCGGTTTCACGCTCAGCCCCGGCCGATGCACGCCCAGATCAGCCCGAACTGGCGCCGTACCAGTCCCCGGATGAGTAGATGGTGAAGTTCTCGGGGCGGCGGGGCCCGTCTCCTCGCCGATCCGGCGGTTCAGCCCGAGAGATCCACCGGGTTGCCCTGCCACGTCCCCTCGACGTGCGACTCGTCGACGTTCGCCTCGTAGTCGAGGCGGCCGTCGGGGAACGTGACCGTCCAGGCGATGGCTCCGTCGTCGAACGTGTACGTCCCCGTCCCGGTCAGGGGCAGCCCGGCGACGAACGCACACCCGGCGAACCGGATGTTGTCCTGGACCGCGGCCGGCGTGACGGCGACGAAGCCGCCCATCCGACAGCCGATCCGGAGCTCGTCCGCGCCGTCCCAGAACACGTAGTCGGGGTCGGCGAACAGCTCGCTCTGCGTGGCGATCATCGCGTCGAGCGCGTCGCCGTACCCGGCTGACGACAGCGGAGTCAGCGGGATGTACGCATCGGCGACCTCTCCCGGACACGAGATCACCCGGGACCTCGGCCGCTTCCCGGTCAGGAGGAAATCCACCACCGGCCGATCCACGCACGACTCTCCCCGCCCGAAGGTCACGTGCGGGCCGCCCGCGGTCTCGATCAGGTAGCCGTCGGACAGGCGCTCCGCGATCGCCCGGCCCTGGCCGACCGGGGTGATGGGGTCGCCCGTGGCGCTCAGCACGAACACGGGAAACGGCGTCGTGGTCAGGGGCGCCGGCCGCGACGCGTCGGCCGGCTGGTACGGCCAGTACAGGCACGGGAACTGGATGGCAAAGATCTCGTCGGTCCGGAGCTCGTCCACGCCCGCTCCGTCGCCGGCGGCCAGGACGGCCGCCAGATCGCCCGGATCGGTCGTCGGCGAGACGCGGTAATCGGCGCAGGTGATCGCGTGATAGCTGAAGAACGAGACGCTTCCGGCCCCGTCACCGGTGGCGAACGAGTCGGCGAGCCGGGCCAGCGGGATCTCGTCGCCCTGGTCGAATGCCGCGACCGCCCGCTGGATGAGCATCCGCCCAGCGGGGTCGTAGAGGAGCGAGTCGACGGCCGTCTCGATCGCCACGCTGTCGATCGGGTGCTCGCGGAGGACGCCGTCGCGATCGCCGAAGGTCACGTCGCGGGGCCGCTCGAACCGGCCCAATGCCGCTCGGTATGCCTGCGTCGGATCGCTGACGTCGGCGGCGCACTCGCGGTCATCGACGCAGGCGGCGAGCGTGTCGGACAGCACGCTCTCGAAGCCGTGCGCGGCGTCGGCCCAGAACGAGTTCGCCGAGCGGGTGAGATCCACCGAGCCGTCGAGGACGAGGGCCGTCAGTCGATCGGGATGGAGCGCCGCATAGACCTGGGCAAGCTCGGTTCCGTAGCTCTCGCCGTACAAGGCGAACCGATCGATCCCGAGGCGCTCGCGGATCGAGTCCAGGTCCTCGGCCGCCTGGGCGGTCGCGTACCGGGCGAGGTCGGCGGGAGTGGTCCGATCGGCGCCGGCCTCCCGCAGGCACGCGCCGACGAAGGCCTCGGCCGCATCCGCACCCGGGCGCGCGAGCGAGTACTGCGCGCCGGCCTCGGGGCAGTCCCGACCCTCCGATGCGCCGACCCCGCGCTGGTCCCAGAAGAGGATGTCATGGGTCCGGACCAGATCCTCGTCCAGGCTCTCGAGGATCGGCTCAGCATCGGCGAGGCCGCTCCCGCCCGGACCGCCGACCGCGATCGCGAGCGTCCCGATCGGTTCACCGACCGCGTGGTGCATCGCGTACACGATCCAGATCGTGGCGGCCGACTTCGCCCCGTGATCGACCGGGACGAGCATCCCGTCGCAGGTCAGCGAGGACTGCGGGCAGGGCACGAACCAGGGATCCGGGCGGCCCGACACCACCATCGTCCCGGCCAGGAACACCAGGACCGGCGGCACGAGCCGGACGATCGCCCGGCCCGGCGCGTCCACGAGCGGGATGAACACCCCGAGTGCCCGCGCCGCGGCAGCTTCCCGCCACAGGATCGCGTCGCAGGCCGCCCCGACGAGGATGCTCGCGACGAGCCACAGCCCGCCGTCGATGCCGCTCGCGACCCGGAGGAGCCGGGACATCTCCGCGTCGCGTGCGGCCCCGAGCCAGAGGGCCGCGACGAGACCGACCGCGGTCGCCGCGACCACCGCTCCGGCGGCCAGCCACGCGACCCGCCGACCGGGCCCGACCCGGAGGTCCGACCAACCGGCTCGATCGGCGGGCACGCCCGAATCCCGCCAGAGCAGGTCGAGGCGGCCCCTCCCGGCCGCGGCGGGCGGCCCGGCGATCACCCCGAGTTCGCGCAGCTCGGCGAACACCGGCAACGCACCGCGCAGCCAGCGGAGCGCGAGCAGGACGCCGATCGCGACGACGCCGACGAGGACCAGCCGGGCGACATCGAACGCGGCGCCGGCCGCCTGGACCTCCTCGGTGGTGACCAGGTCGCGATCGATGCTGACGAGGAGCGCGGCCTGGCGGATCGCCACAAGGCCGAGGAACAGGCTGACGAAGGCGGCGATCCAGGTCAGCCGGACGATCCACCGGCCCCGGCCGAGGTCGCGCCGGATCCGGCGCTCGAGGTCGTCGGGGATCGTCGGGAAGGGCGGCACGGCCGTCGCCCGTGACGCGCTGTCCGGCGCCGGCGGCGCCTCGTCATTCGGACCAGTCGAACCGTCCGTGCCCCCGATCACGTCCGGCCGGTTCAGTGTCCGCCGTGGGCGCCCGACGCCTCGGCTTCCTTGCGATGCGTCTCGATCACCCTGTCGGCGATGTGCTGCGGCACTTCCTCGTAATGATCGACCTCGGCGGTGAACGTCCCTCGGCCGTGAGTCAGCGACCGGAGTTCCGTTGCGTACGAGAAGATCTCGGACTGGGGCACCTGGGCCGAGACGACCTGCACGCCTTCGCCCACGGTATCCATTCCGAGGACCCGCCCGCGGCGGGTGTGGAGGTCGCGATTGACATCACCCATGTAGGCCTCGGGGACCCGGACCTCGACGGCCATGATCGGCTCGAGGAGGGCGGGTCGGCACTCGAGGACGCCCTTCTTGAGGGCCATCGACGACGCGATCTTGAATGACAGCTCATTCGAATCGACGTTGTGGAACGAGCCGTCGTAAAGGGTCGCCCGGAAGTCGGACAGGGGATAGCCCGCGATCACGCCCTCGGCGGCCGCTTCCCGGATGCCCTTCTCGATGCCCGGGAAGAAGCCCTTGGGGACCGACCCGCCGACGATCCGCTCGGCGAACTCGACGCCACCGCCGGGGTTCGGCTCGATCTCCAGCCAGACGTGGCCGAACATCCCGTGGCCGCCGGTCTGCTTCTTGTACTTGCCCTCGACCTGGGTCTTGCCGCGGATCGTCTCGCGGTAGGAGACCTTCGGCTCTTTGGTCACGATCGCCGCCCCGAACTTGCGCTTCAGTCGCTCGGAGATGACCGCGATGTGGGCATCACCCATTGCCACGAGGAGCTGCTCGCCGGTCGGCGACCGCTCGACCCGGGCCGACGGCTCCTCCTCGAGCATCCGCTGGAGGGCGGCGCCCATCTTGTCGAGGTCGGCCTGGGTCTGGGGTTCGATCGCGACCGCCAGCGACGGCGCCGGGAAGTCGATCGGCGGCAGGATCAGGGGATGGTCACGCGACGAGAGCGTGTCGCCGGTCTCCGTTGCGGACAGCTTCGCCACGGCGCCGATTTCGCCGGCCTGGAGCTCGCCGATCGGCTCCTGGTCCTTGCCGTGAAGCAGGAGCAGCTGGCCGATCCGCTCGTCCTCGTCGCGGTTGGCGTTCCAGGCGTGGGCCTGGCCGTGGAGCGTCCCGCTCAGGATTCGCAGATAGGTCAGCCGGCCGACGAACGGATCGGCCGCTGTCTTGAAGACGCGGGCCACGACCTGACCGGTCGGATCGGGCGTGATCGTGACCGGCTGGTCGGTCCGCGCGTCGCGGGCATCGACCGGCGGCTCCTCGGCGGCCGTCGGCATGTAGCGAATGAACGCGTCGAGCAGCGCGTTCATGCCGATGCCCTTGAGCGCGCTGCCGACGAGGACCGGAGCCAGGATCGAGTCACGGACGCCGCGATGGAGGCATGTATCCAGCTCGACGTCGGAGATCTCCTGGCCGTCCAGGTACTTGGCCATCACGTCGTCATCGGCCTCGGCGGCGGCCTCGAGCAGCTGGTCGCGCCGGGCGGCGACCTCGTCGGCCAGCTCGGCCGGGATCGGAATCTCGACTTCCTTGCCGTCGTCAAGGACCCACGCCTTGCGATGGACGAGATCGACGTGGCCGCGGAACGATTCGCCCTTGCCGATCGCGAGGTGGAGCGGCGCGATCTTGTTGCCGAATCGCTCGCGGAGCGCATCGAGGGCGGCGGTCGGGTCGGCGTTCTCGCGGTCGGACTTGTTCAGGAAGAAGCAGGCCGCCCGGCCAGTCGAGCGGCCGAGCGCCACGGCCGACTCGAGACCGGCTTCGACGCCGGCCGACGCGTCCATGACGAACAGGACGCCGTCCGCCGCGGCGAAGCCGGAGATGACCTCGGCCACGAAGTCCGGATAGCCGGGCGTATCGACCAGGGTGATTCGGGTCGCATCGTGCTCGAACGTCGCGACCGCCAGGCTGAGGGACTCGTGCCGTTTCTGCTCCTCGGCCTCAAAGTCGAGGTGGGCCGTTCCGTCATCGACCTTGCCGATGCGGTTGATGGCGCCGGCCCGGAAGAGGAGCTGCTCGGCCAGTGTCGTCTTGCCGCCGCCGGCGTGGCCGGTCAGCACGATGCTGCGGAGATGGGCGGGATCGACCTGCTTCATCGTCATCGGCGGAGGAGACCTCACGACTGCACGAAGGACCGACGATGGGGGCTCGGGGTGCGGGCGGAACGGGCCCGTCCTGGGCTCGGTTTCGACCATGATAGGGGGGTCCGGCGGCCGTCGTCGGCTATACTCCGGCCCGCAATGTCCGGTCACAGCAAGTGGTCCACGATCAAGCGCGCGAAGGGCATCACCGACGCCAAGCGCAGCGCCACCTTCACGAAGGTCGCCCGCGAGATCAGCGTGGCCGCCCGCTCGGGCGGCGGTGACCCTGACGCGAACTACCGGCTCCGCCTTGCGGTCGAGAAGGCACGCGCGGTCAACATGCCGTCGGACAACATCAAGCGCACGATCGACAAGGCGACCGGCGGCGGCGACGCCGACCAGTTCGAGGAGATCGTCTACGAGGGTTACGGCCCGGGCGGCATCGCGGTCCTCGTCGAGGCGGCCACCGACAATCGCAACCGGACCGCCGCCGAGGTCCGCTCGATCTTCACGAAGACCGGCGGCCAGCTCGCGGGTTCCGGCGCGGTCGCCTGGCAGTTCGAGCCACGCGGCCTGATCGCGGTCCTGCGCGACGCGCAGACCGACGCCGACGAGATCGCCCTGGCCGCGATCGACGCCGGTGCGGAGGACGTCGACACCGAGTCCGACGACACGATCGAGATCTACACCTCGCCCGGCGACCTCGAAGCCGTTCGCAAGGCCCTCGAGGGGGCCGGCGTCCCGGTCGACTCGGCTGAGAACACGATGATCGCCAAGCAGACCGTCGTCCTCGACTCGAACAAGGCCCGCCAGGCCCTCCGCCTCGTCGACCTGCTCGAGGACCTCGACGATGTCCAGCGGGTCACTGCCAACTTCGATATCCCCGAGGACGTCTTCGCAGAGGTCGCCGGGTGATCGTCCTGGGCATCGACCCCGGGACGGCGGCCCTCGGCTGGGGCCTGATCGAACAGACGGCCGGCCGCCTCCGGGCCGTTGACCATGGTTGTCTCACCACCTCGCCCGACCTGCCCCTCGGCGAGCGCCTGCTCGCGATCCACCGCCATGTTGCCGCGCTGATCGCGCTCCACGATCCGGATGTCGTCGCGGTCGAGCGGGTCTTCTTTTCGCGGAACGCCCAGACGGCCATCGCGGTTGGTCACGCTCGGGGTGTCGTGCTCCTGGCGGCGGCCCAGGCGGGGCGCCCGGTTCGCGAGGCGACCCCGAACGAGGTGAAAAGCGCGATCGCGGGCTACGGCGCGGCCGACAAGCAGCAGGTCCAGCGGATGGTCCAGCTCGTCCTCGGGATGGCTTCGCTGCCGACCCCCGACGACGCGGCCGACGCCCTCGCGATCGCGGTCTGCATCGCGAACGGGATGGGCCAGACCGGGCGCTCGTCGGAGGCGACGGCAACCGTGATGGACCGCTCGGCGATCAATCCGATCACGCGCGGCTCGACGCCGTACGAGACCGCCGTCCGCGAGGCGCTGGCGCGCGAGAAGCGGGCACCGGCGCCCGTGGCCGCGCCTGCTGGCCGCCGGAACCGCGACCCGGCCCGGTGAAGCGCCGTTCCCGCACGGGATTTCGCCATACGCTACCCGGGAGGGCACCAGGCGTCCGATCGGGAGCGCGCGGCCCGTCGATTAGCCGGATTCGACTAACTCTGAACCTCGACCACGTTCGAACGACTCCCGGCTCCTGTCTAACGCCCACCCCCTGGGCAAATGGCAAATCCTTCGTCGCCATGACGACGGTCGCGGCGTGATCGCGTCGGTCGAGGGCAAGGTCGGGGCCGTCGCGTTCGACTCGCTCGTGATCGAGGTCGGCGGGATCGGCTATCGGGTATTTGCCGCACCGGCCATCCTCGCGACCGCGGCGCCAGGCTCGATCGTCAAGCTCTTCACCTACCACCTCGTGCGCGAGGACCAGCAGGCGCTGTTCGGGTTCCGGACGACCGAGGACCTCGGCTTCTTCAACCTGCTCCTGACGGTGACCGGTGTCGGACCCAAGGTCGCGCTCGCGATCGTGGGTTCGCGCCCGACGCCGGACCTCCAGCTCGCGATCATGGCCCAGGACCAGGCCGTCCTCGTGGCGATCCCGGGGATCGGCAAGAAGCTCGCCGACCGGATCATCTTCGAGCTGAAGGAGAAGGTCGCGGCAGCGGGCGTCGCCGCTAGCGGGATGTCGGGCGGGGCGGGCATCGGGGCGGCCGAGAGCGAGGTCGTCGGCGCGCTCCAGGCGCTCGGCTACTCGCTGGCCGAGGCGCGCGAAGCGTCGCGGATTGCCCTGGCCGACACGAAGATCGGCGGCACGCTCGAGGACCGCGTCAAGGCCGCGCTTCGGAGCCTCCTCCGCGACTGAGTCGGCGCCGCCGGCCGATCATGCACCGAGTGGGTCAACCGACGGCTGGGCCAGCGCTCGGACGACGGCTGATGCGTCGGGTGCACGGAATGACGGGCGGAGGCGCGGATTCAGTCCGTCGTGGGCCGACGCCGGCCGTCCGGACGTCCGTTCATGCCGTCGCTGCACCAGATGCGCCCGGCCGGTCGAGTCGCGCGGTCCGGTGGCTCGCAGTCGCTGAGCCGCGAGCGACGATCAGCCGTCAGCCTGGCGACTCGAGGCCAGGGTCGGGGATCGCGAAGGCCGAGCTCGGGCGACAGGACGTCGCCGATCCACACGCCCGCCGGGTTGCCGCCCGCCGGATCGGCCGTGAAGTCGTCCAGGCGCGCGAGGGCGCCGGGAGTCGAGGTCGGGATCACCGCGGCATCACCGCCGGATCACGGCCGGTTGCCGGCCAGGGCGTCGGCGTGGATCCCGCGCGGGTCGATCGCGGCGCGGCCCTTGCGGGAGGCGAGCTCGGCCAGCGTCTCCTTGTCGAGGATCTCGAGCATCGCGTCGCGGACGTCGAGCATGACGTCGCGCAGCGAGCAGGTCGCCTCGTCCGGGCACGAGCATGACGCGTAGTAGCGCAGGCTCACGCAGGGCAGGGGAGCGAGGGCGCCGTCGAGCAGACGGATGACCCGACCGACGCTGACGGCCCCCGGATCCAGGGCCATGGCGTAGCCGCCGTGCGCGCCGAGCGTCGTCCGAACGATCCCGCCGCGCTTCAGGGTCGACATGATCTGCTCAAGGAACTTCGGCGGCAGGTTGTTGCGGGTCGCGAGCGTCGCGAGGGCGACCGGGGCGAGGTGAGGATGGGGGTGATCGGAGTCGGTCATCGCGGACTCGCTCCGCACCAGGTCGACGAGGGCGCGGATGCCGTACTCGGACCGCCGGGAGAGTCGCATCGACCACATTGTGCCCTGATGCCCTACCGGGCGAGTGGGGATTCGGCGCAGGTCGCAGGGGATCGTTCCGTGATCGTGTGCACGGTGGGAAGGCGATCCGGCGAAGGAATCCCTCGAACAGATGCCGCGAGCCAGTCTCCAGTGTCAGGATGCCCGGCAACCGTGCGCCAGGAAGGATGAGCGAGAGCTTCTTCGTTGCAACGTCCGGTAGCCGTGCACGAGGCGGCGGTTCCGGACACCCAGATAGAACATCCGTGCGAAACGCTCGGGATCGTGGTAGATTCCCGCCGTGACCGACGACCTCTCGCGGATCCTCGCGCCCGATCTCGTGGACGAGGTCGATGTTGTCGTCGAGGGCGCCCTTCGGCCGCGCACGCTCGACGAGTACATCGGCCAGCGTGAGGTCAAGGCCAACCTGTCGGTCCTCCTCGCGGCGGCGAAGGGCAGGGGAGAGGCCGCCGATCACGTCCTCCTCTACGGCCCTCCCGGCCTCGGCAAGACGACCCTTGCCACGATCATCGCCCGGGAGCTCGGGGTCAACGTCCGGTACACCAGCGGTCCCGCCGTCGAGCGGGCCGGCGACCTGGCCGCGATCCTGACGGCGCTGGACGAGCGCGACGTCCTGTTCATCGACGAGATCCATCGCCTGAATCGCTCGGTCGAGGAGATCCTCTACCCGGCGATGGAGGACTACGCGCTCGACGTGATGATCGGCAAGGGTCCCAGTGCGCGCAGCCTGCGCCTCAGCCTGAAGCCGTTCACGGTCGTCGGCGCGACCACCCGGGCCGGCCGGATCTCCGGTCCGCTGCGCGACCGCTTCGGGGCGACCTACCGGCTCGACTTCTACGAGGAGGACGATCTGGCCGCGATCGTCGATCGCTCGGCCCGGATCCTTGACGTCGCGATCGACGACGCCGCCGCCCGCGCGATCGCCCGGCGCGGCCGAGGGACGCCGCGGATCGTGAACCGGCTTCTGAAGCGGACCCGCGACCACGCCCAGGTCCACGGCGACGGCCGGGTCGACGAGGCGACCGCGACTGCGGCGATGCGCCAGATGGAGATCGACGACGAGGGCCTCGACGGCACGGACCGCAAGCTCCTCGCCTCGATCATCCAGAAGTTCGGGTCGGGCCCGGTCGGCGTCCAGGCGCTCGCCGCCGTGCTGGCCGAGGAGGTCGAGACGATCGAGGACGTGTACGAGCCGTTCCTGCTCCGGCTCGGGTTCCTCGATCGGACGCCGCAGGGCCGGATCGCAACCGAGGCGGCGCGCGTCCACCTGGCCCGACTCGGTTACGAGATCCCGCCGCCGCGCCGCCCCGAGCCGGAGCTGGTCGGGTTGTGGGACCTGCCCGCGGATCCGGACGCAGCCAATGGACCGGCCGCCACCGACACGACCGAGCCCGACACGTGACCGGCGCCGCGACGTTCTCGGTCGAGGTCCCGCCGCCCGCGGATGGCGCGACCCGTGCCCGGGTCGGCCGCCTCGAGCTGCCCCACGGCGTCGTCGAGACCCCGCAGTTCATGCCGGTCGGCACGAACGCGACGGTGAAGGCGCTGCACCCCGACGACGTCCACGAGGTCGGCGCGTCGATCATCCTCGCCAACACCTACCACCTCTACCTGCGACCGGGCCACGAGCGGATCGAGCGGCTCGGCGGACTCCACAGGTTCATGGCCTGGGACGGCCCGATCCTGACCGACTCCGGCGGCTTCCAGGTCGTGTCGCTCGGCGATCTGCGCGTCGTCGACGAGGACGGCGTGACGTTCCGCAGCCACCTCGACGGCTCGACCCATCGGTTCACGCCCGAGCTGGCGATCGCGGTCCAGGAGGCGCTCGGCTCGGACGTCGCGGTGGCTTTCGACCAGCCCGTTTTCCCGAGCTCGGCGCGGGCCGTCGTCGCCGACGCGACCGCTCGGACCCACCGCTGGGCCGAGCGCTCCCTGGCCGCCCACACGAGATCGGACCAGGCGCTGTTCGGGATCGTCCAGGGCGGCCTCGAGCCGGACCTCCGGGCCGAGAGCACGCGCTTCATCGCCTCCCTGCCGTTCGACGGGATCTGCCTGGGCGGCCTGGCGGGCGACGAGACCCCGGAGCAGCGCAATGCGGCCCTCGACGTGGCCATCCCGATCCTCGACGACGACCCGCGACCGCGCTACCTGATGGGCCTGGGCTCGCCCGCGGACCTGCTCGACGCCGTCCATCGCGGAGTGGACCTGTTCGATTCGGTCCTGCCGGCGCGGGTCGCCCGGAACGGCCAGCTGTGGGTTCCGGGCGGTCGGTTGAACCTCCAGAACGCCCGGTTCCTCGACGATCCCGAGCCTGTCCAGGCGGACTGCCCGTGCCTCCTCTGCCGGACGTTCTCGAGGGCCTATCTGGCCCATCTCTTCCGGGCGAAGGAGCTCCTTGCGTACCGCCTGGCGACTTGTCACAACCTGACCTTCACCCTAGACTTCATGCTCAGGATCCGGACCGCGATCAGGTCCGGAACCTTCCCTGTCGAACTGCCGAAACTGGCCGCGCGCGCCGGTCGGTTGAGCGCCAGTGAAGTCGCGGTGCAGTCCGCGTGAATGGTCAGTCGCTAGCCTGCAATCAGAGCCGGAGGCACATCGATGGCTTCTCGAGATCGACCCAAGAAGGAACAGAAGAAGAAGCCGAAGGACAAGTCCGGTTTGCCCAAGCTGACGTCGCTTTCGGAGGCCCCGTCGGCACAGGCGGAGCTGATCCGGAAGCCGCGCAAGGAAAAGCCGGTCCGCCAAGAGGAAGACACCGACGAGGGTTGACCACCCGAGGTCTCGCCCGGGAGCGCGACCTGTCGGTCCAGGACCACAGGACAGGAGCGTGACGAACCCATGGCGATGATCGGCGAGCGGGCCGCGGACGAGCGGAACGGCAGCGACAAGGCGCAGGACAAGGCCCAGGCCGAGCGCGGCAAGGCCGTGACGGCGGCGATCGCGGCGATCGAGAAGCAGTTCGGGACCGGCTCGATCATGAAGCTCGGGTCGAACTCGATCCAGGCGATCGACGTGATCCCGACCGGTTCGATCGCGCTCGACCTCGCCCTCGGCGTCGGCGGCATCCCGCGCGGCCGGATCACCGAGATCTTCGGCCCGGAGTCGTCGGGCAAGACCACGATCTGCCAGCACGTCATCGCCGAGGCCCAGCGCCGCGGCGGCGTGGCCGCGTTCATCGACGTCGAGCATGCCCTCGACCCGGCCTATGCCCGGGCCTGTGGCGTCAACGTCGACGAGCTCCTCGTCAGTCAGCCGGACACCGGCGAGCAGGCCCTCGAGATCACCGAGACCCTGATCCGCTCGGGCGGCATCGACTGCGTCGTTCTCGACTCGGTCGCCGCGCTCGTGCCACGGGCCGAGATCGAAGGCGAGATGGGCGACAGCTTTGTCGGCATCCAGGCGCGACTGATGAGCCAGGCCCTGCGCAAGCTGACCGGCGCCGTCTCGCGCTCCAACACCTCGCTGATCTTCACGAACCAGCTCCGCGAGAAGATCGGGGTCATGTTCGGCAACCCGGAGGTGACGCCCGGTGGCCGGGCCCTGAAGTTCTACGCGTCGGTCCGGCTCGACATCCGCCGGATCGAGACGATCAAGACCGGCACCGAATCGGTCGGCAACCGGGTCCGGATCAAGGTCGTGAAGAACAAGGTCGCGCCGCCGTTCCGGGTCGCCGAGTTCGACGTGATGTACGGCGAGGGCGTGTCCAAGGAAGGCGGCCTGCTCGATGTCGGTGTCGCGATGAGCGTCGTCAGCAAGACCGGCGCGTGGTTCAACTTCGAGGAGACGCGCCTCGGCCAGGGACG
>JBKJOK010000246.1:0-3775 GCA_046595595.1 Candidatus Limnocylindrales bacterium | reverse complement strand
GCCGAGCCGTCTCGGCGTCGAACAGGCGCTCTGGTGACGGGCGGCCGGCGTCGTCGCCACGGAGGTCCGAGTACGGGCTGGTGAACCCCTCGGCGCCACGATCGACGAAGACGAGGGAGCGTCCGTCACGGCGTGCGATGGCGAGGGCCGCGACGACCGCATCGCGATCCGCACCGCGTCCCACGGGCACGATGATCGAGCCGTCACCGGCGTCGGCTGCCGGCGAGGCGCTGGTGCCCGCGGAATCGCCGGCCGCCGCGATCGTTCGGGCGGCCTCCGACAGGGGTCGCGGCGCGCGCGGCGATGGCGGCGCGCCGAGCGGACGGAGGGTGTCGACGAGGATGGCGACGACATCCGGATCATCGGACACGAATCCGACGAACCGCTTGCCCGGCGTGGCCGCACCTCCGACGCCGAAGCCGGCTGGATCGCCAAGCTCGTACGACACGAAGGCAAGCGGCTCCGGCCGGTCGGAGACGAGGAACCACTGAGCGTCGAGCCGGCTCGTGTCGGCGCGCGCCTCGCGGTAGTCGAGCTCCGCCAGTCGCGGATCGTCTGGACGCGGTCCGATGGCCCAGACCGTGACGTCTGTTCCGGCCGCGCGGAGATCCGCGTAGCGGTCCGCCTCCACGAGCAGCTTCTCGACCCGTTGGAAGCCGACGAGGAGGTGGCCGCCGCGCGCCGCCCGCTCGATCTCGCGGGTCGTTCGGAGCATCGATCGGGGGTCATACGTGAAGCTGGTCGCGTCCGGGGCGCGACCGAGTGCCTCAGCCAGCCGACGCCCGATCTCGAAGATCCCGGCGTCTCCGGAATTGGCGGGGTACGTCCAGTCCATTGCCATCATTCGGCTCCAACCTCGTGTGGGCGAGCGGCCGAGTATCGTCGCAGCCGGTCGTTGCGAGCCTACAGCAGTGGCCACCGGCGAGGTCCGAGACGAGCGCCGCGGGCGAGGCCGTCCCGAGCGGATCGCCGAACGGCCCTCACCGATCGCGGGGAGGGCCGTTCGAGGTCGAGCCTGATCGACCGCAGCGCCGCCGGCAGTCAGGCCTCGGTGCAGCTCGAGCGGAAGCTGTACCGGCCCGACCAAAGCTGGCCGTAGTAGTCGCCCGTGATGGCGACGCCGTCGAGTGAACCGACCACATCGGCCGATCGGGCCGACCCCTTGAACGACTCGTTGGACCGACAGAATCCGTCGTCGAACGACCCACGCGACTTCGAGGAACGGAGCTCTCCAAATCCGGTCCAGGTCGCATCAACGAGGACGTCTCGCTCCGAGCCCGGCTCGCAGCCAAACTTCTCGCACAGCTCGTCGATGACGGTGACACGCGTCGAGATCAGCACCGCTGTCCGCAGCTTCGAATCGATCCGAATGGTGCCGCTCGGCACGTCGACCCGGCAGCCGCCCTCGAACCGCGGCGTCCCGACGTAGTCGCCGGACTCCTCCGTGAAGGTGTAGTCGGAAATGGCGACGCAGACCTGGTTCGTGTGGGTCACGCCGGTGACCTGGTCGGTCATCTTGCCGATGAAGATGTAGATCTGCTGGTCGGCGCAGGTGACCGTGCCGTCGCCGTTCGCGGTACACGAGCTGGCGTAGAGCTCGGCCGAGGCGCCGTTCTGGCTGTAGCTCGCGTCGCCTGGCGGCGTCGTGTCAGCGGCGACGGGAGTTGCGAATGCGCCGAGGAGTCCGGCGACGATTGCGATCGCGGTGATGAGCCGCGGGACCGACGATGTCTGAACAGGCACGGGAAGCCCTCCGATCGGGGCCGCGGGGATCCACGGCGCTGACCGGAAGACGTGCGATTCAGGCTCCCGTTACCTGGATTCGCCCAGGTGTCGGCCCGGCGACAACGCCTGTCGGGGGGCTCAGCCGAGCGATGCCTGAGCTGCCATTCCAGGGGTGCGAGTGGCCCAGCCGTGCGCTGACGCCGCGGCCGGACGGTGCCGCGGGATGGCCGGACCCGAGCGCCATCTCGACCGCCACGGATACTGATGTCAGCCGGTTTGTTCCCGGCCGAGCTGTACCGGAGCCAGTTCGGCGAGCCGCTCGCAAGGCGCTCTGACCCCGTGGCGGTCTGACCCTTGACGCCGTGAGCCGGGCAGCGATACTCCATATCACGATATATCGGGTCACGACCCAGATCGAACACGGAGCAGGAGGCAACGCGGCAGTGGAGGCGTCGGAGCGGCGCTATCGCGAGGCCGAGCGTCGGCTGTGGGACTCTCTTGATGTGCAACCGGACGAGCGCCGGGTCCGATTGGCGCATGTCGGCACCGAGGTTCGCGTCCAGGCCATGGGCTCACCCCACGGCGAGCCGGTCGTGTTCCTCCACGGTGCGGCGACCTCGGGAAGCAGCTGGGCCGACCTCGTCGCCGCCCTGCCCGGCTTCCGGTGCCACGTCGTCGACCGTCCGGGGACCGGCCTGAGCGAACCGCTGCCGCGGCCGATCACCGACGTTGCTGAGCTGGCGAGCCTCGCCGACCACCTCCTGCCGGACCTCCTCGACGGCCTCGGCCTGGCGTCGGCATCGATCGTCGCGACCTCGTTCGGCGGCTACTTCGCGCTGCGCGGAGCGCTGGCCGTGCCGGATCGCGTCCGTCGCCTCGTGCTCTTCGGCTGGACGACAGGCGCGCCGCTCGGGCGCATGCCACTCGCGATGCGGCTGGGCGCCACGCCGGGCTTCGGAGCCCTCATGGCCCGGCTACCGGTCAACGATCGCGCAGTCCGGTCCATGTTCCGCGGGATCGGTCTGCGCCAGGCGATCGACGCCGGCCGCGTCTCGCCCGAGGCGATCGCCGCGTATGCCGCCCTGCTGAACCACACGCGGACGCTGCCGAACGAGCTCGCAGCGAGCCGGTCGTTCCTCTCCCCGATGCGCGGCCTCGATCCGCGACTCGTCCTCACACCGGCAACGCGCCACGCGATCGCGACTCCGATCCTGGCCCTGTGGGGCGACGGCGACTCGTTCGGCGGCCCAGACGTTGCGCGTGACTTCATCGCGCCTTTCCCGAACGCCCGACTCGAGATCGTGGCCGGGGCGGGGCATGCCGTCTGGATGGACGATGTCGTTCTGGCGGCGGCACGAGTGGGATCGTTCCTGTCCGTGCCGGTCGGGGACGAGGGGAGCGGCGATGGCGACCGGTGATGTGGCGGTGGTCATCGCTCGGCCGCCGGCCGCAGTGTTCGCCGTCCTCTGTGATGTCGAGCAGAACCATCGCTGGTCGTCGACCGCGCGCTCGGCCCGGGCGACCTCCCACGGGCCGATCGGTGTCGGCTCGACTGCGCACGAGGCCAGCGTCTTCCTCGGGCGGCACCTCGAGGTCGACTCGACCATCGTCGAGTTCGTCCCCGACCGGATGCTCGGCTACGTCACGTCTGGTGGGCCGTTCCCGTTCCGGGGCGCGTTCCTCCTCCAGCCGCTCCTCGGCGGGACCCGTCTGAGGGCGACGTTCGACGCTCCGCTGAGCGGCGCGCTGCGGCTGGTCGACCCGGTGTTTGCCGTCCTCGTCCGGCGCAAGCTCACGACTGACCTCGCCAGCCTGAAGCGGCTCCTCGAATCGGGCGCGATCGGAGGCTTCTGAGCGTTCAGCCGGCGGAGTGGTTCGCGCCAGCCGGCCGTCACATCCGGGCTACTCGCTGAAGCGCTCTTCCTGCCACGGATCGGCATCGTTGTGGTAGCCGTAGCGCTCCCAGAAGCCGAGCTGGTCGTGGTCGAGGAACTCGAGGCCGCGGATCCACTTCGAGCTCTTCCAGAAGTACTTCTTCGGGACCACGAGC
>JBKJOK010000083.1:0-4267 GCA_046595595.1 Candidatus Limnocylindrales bacterium | reverse complement strand
CGAGCAGTCCGCGGTCGGTCACCTCGGCCGCGTTGAGCTGCTCCCCCATCATCGATTTCACGGGATAGCGCCACAGCGCCACGACAGTCGCGACCGCGTCCGCAGGCATGTCCGGCCCTCCACCTCTGGATCTCTTCCCCGGATCGGCATCATAGGCGGCAAGGTGGACCTCAGCGGTGCCACGGCCGTTCGGCCGGCTGTCTTTCGGGGTGCCTGCCGCATGAAGCGCTCGGACCCCACAGGCCACCGAGGCGGCGCCGGACGACGTCAAACCGCAGCGGTCCCCGAACGCCCGAACGGTTCGTACCCTGGTGCCACCTCCGGCCATGGATGGGCCGCCTCCCAGGCCTCGGCGATGCCGAGCAGGAGATCGTCCCCGTGGCGCGGCGCCGTGACCTGGAGGCCGAACGGGACGCCGTTCCCAGAGCGCCCGGCAGGGAGCGAGATCGCGGGATGTCCGGTCATGTTCTGGACGGCCGTCGAGTAGACCTCGGGCGGGAGCATCCCAGGCTCATGCCCCGGGGTCAGGCGACCATTCGCATCCCAGCCTTCGCTGGCGACGGTCGGCGTGAGCAGGATGTCGGAGCGACCCAGGAGCTGGTCGAGGCGCCGCACATAGCCGAACCGGCGACGACGCGCCGCGAGGTATTCGTCGACCCCGATCGCCAGGCCCACCTCCATGAAGGCTCGCGTGGCCGGATGCAGCCGTCCAAGGTTCGTCACCACCCGCTCCCGGCCGAGCGCGGCCACGTGCTCGGCAGTCGCCAGGGTGAACCAATCGAGGTCCGGATCGCCGTCCGTGAAGAAGTCGCGGGGTTCGATCCAGGTCACCGGCAAGGAGAGCACCTGCGAGAGGGCCCGGACCGCTTCCTCGAATGAGCGAGCGATCCCGGGCGGCAGGGGGCCGAGGTCGCTCGTCCGCTGGGCGGCGAAGAGGCGGGCGGGAGGTGGCGTCGGTTCCATGGCCCAGCCACGCGGGCGAGCCGTCGGGTCGCCGGCCGCCGGTCCGGACTGGACCTCGAGAAGGAGGCGAAGGTCGGCGACCGATGTGGCGAACGGGCCGAAGGTGGAAAAGTCGATCCAGTCGTGGGGCGGGTAGCGGCCGATGACCCCGTGGGTCGGCTTCAGCCCGACGAGTCCGCAGAACGCCGCCGGAATCCGGATGGAGCCGCCGCCGTCGCTGGCGGTCGCGATCGGCACGAGTCCGGCGGCCACCGCGGCGGCCGAGCCACCGCTGGACCCACCGGGTGACCAGGCAAGCGCCCACGGGTTCCGCGTCGGCCCGAACAACAGATTGTCGGTGAAGCCTTCGGTTGCGAACTCGGGCAGGTTGGACTTGCCGACGATGATGGCGCCGGCAGCCCGCAGGCGAGCCGGGATGAGGCTGTCATGCACCGCCGGAGGGCCGTCCGCGAAGAGTCGCGACCCCTGGGTCGTGGGCATGCCGGCCACGTCCTCGAGGTCCTTGACCAAGACCGGGACGCCCGCCAGGGGTCTGGCCGGCGCGCCCCGCGACACGGCGGCGTCAACGGCCTCGGCTTCGCGATACGCGGCCTCGGCCCGAAGCGCGACGACCGCGTTGATCGCCGGGTCAAGACGGGCGATCCGGTCGAGCGCTTCCGCGACCATCTCGACGGCACTTGTTCGCCGGGCGGAGACCGCTGCGGCCACCGCCCGGATCGGTGACGACGGGCCGGAGGCCATTCGCCCTACCGCGACCGGGCCCGGGCGAACAGGCCGAGGTATTCGTAGGCCACGTTGGCCGCCGCCAGAGCCGTCAACTCGGCGTGGTCGTAGGCGGGGGCGACCTCCACGACGTCGCCACCCACGAGGTCCAGGCCGTCGAGCCCACGCAGGATCGTCTGCAGTTCCCGGGTCGTCAGCCCGCCTGGCTCGGGCGTCCCGGTCCCCGGTGCGTGGGCCGGGTCGAGGACGTCGATGTCGACGCTGAGATAGACCGGCCCGCCTCCGACGCGTTCGCGGATGCCCGAGATGGCGACGTCCACCCCGTGGCGAGCGATGTCCGCGGTCGAGATGATCGCGAAGCCCATGCCGGCATCCTGGGCCAGGTCCTGGGTCGAATAGAGCGGGCCCCGAATGCCGACATGGACCGACCGGTCGGCGGCAAGGAGCCCCTCCTCGAATGCGCGGCGGAATGGGGTGCCGTGGGTGTACGGCATACCGAAGTAGGTGTCCCAGGTGTCCAGGTGGGCATCGAAATGGATGAGCGCGATCGGCCCATGGCGTTGGTGCATCGCGCGCAGGAGGGGCAGGGCGATCGTGTGGTCGCCGCCCAGCGTCACGAGGCGATCCACCCGTGCCAGCAGATCGATCGCCCCGGCCTCGATCGCGCCGACCGCCGCCATGATGTCGAACGGGTTGCAGGCGATGTCGCCGGCGTCGGCGACCTGCTGGATCCGCCACGGCTCCACGTCGAGGGCCGGGTGGTATGGGCGGAGGAGCTTCGATCCGGCACGGACCGCCGACGGGCCGAAGCGGGCGCCGCTCCGGTATGAGACGCCGGAGTCGAACGGGACGCCGACGATCGCAACGGCGGCCGACCCGACGTCCTCGAGCCGAGGCAGCCGCGCGAACGTATCCGGACCCGCGAATCGGGGGACCGCGAGCGCATCCGGCGGCCCGATCGGCGCTCCGCCCGGTACCGGTCCGCGGTCCGCGCGCTCGCTCATGGCTCGGCTGAGAGGTGCTCGTGGACGCCGAGCCAGCGGCCGTCCACTTCGCGACGGAAGACGATCGTCTCGCGCTCCGCCAGGTCGTGCTCGCCGTCGGCATCGCGGACCCGGGTCCGAACCCGATGGGTGAAGACCGCCACATCGGCGGTCAACGGGTGGACCACCTGCTCGATCGATCGACAGCCAAGGACCCGGAACCCGTCGGCTTCCCAGGATCGCCACTCGGCCTCATACGCGGCCCTCGACTCGAGCAGACGCGGCGTGGCGTGGAAGAGGAATGTCGCTTCGGGGGCAAACGCCCGGAAGTACCCGGCGACATCGTGGGCCCCGAAGGCGGCCACGAGCGCGGCCGCGGCTGCGGCCACCTCGGCCTCGGGATCGCTCATGGCATCGTTTCGGCGATGGTCCGCTCGCTGGCCTCGATGGCCGGCGTTTCCGCGGCCAGATCAAGGGAGCGAGTCAGGACGTAGTAGGCGACGGCCGATACGAGCAACCCGATCGGGGCCGAGATATCCGTACCCCCGAGTTGCTCGGCGAGCGGCGCCGTGACGACACCCGGGATGACGATGAACGGCAGCATCGAGACCAGCCCGATCGCGTAGGCGGTCAGGCCGCGCTGGCCCCAGCTGCCGTAGATCCCGCTCGGAGTGAACAGGTCCAGGATCGCGTAGCGGCCGCGCCGGACGAAAAAGTAATCGACCAGGTTGATCGCCGTCCACGGGACGATCAGGTAGAGCATCACGATGAGGCTGTTGAAGAGCGCCCCGACGGCGTCGCCACCGAAGCTGAGCGCGGCCGCGGCCCAGACCATCGCCAGCACCACGATCGTCACGATCCGCAGGGTGCGGGTCGCCTTGATCGGCATGACGGAGTCGATGGCGGTGACCGCCGAGAGCATCGCGCTGTAGGCGTTGATCCCCATCGTGGCGACGAGGGCCAGAACAGACAGGATGGCGAGAAGCGATCCGAGACCGCTGAAGACCAGGTCGCCCGCGTCGCGAAGCGCCACGAGCGCGTCCGTTGCGGCGAGGTTCGTCGCCAGCCAGGCCCCGATGGCGATCAGCCAGACCGCCGAGCCGCCCGCCCCGAGGAAGACCGACAGGACGATCGGCGTCGTCCGGGTCGAGCGCGGCATGTAGCGCGAGTAGTCGGAGACGTACGGCGCGTAGGTGATGTTGTAGGCGGCGGCGGCGATGAACTGGGCGAGGAAGGCCGCCCAGGCGAACTCACCGGCGGGTGCCTCCGTGCCGCCTACGTTCCCGGTGACGATCGCCACGGTCAGGATCACGTAGAACGGGAGCGCCACGAAGAAGAGCAGCCGGAAGACCCGGTGGAGCAGATCGTGCCCGTAGATAGCGAGCGCAGCGGCGATGACCGTGGTCCCCACGGCGATCGCCACCGGTTCCCAGCCGAAGATCCCGTTGAGTCCGCTGCCGAGAAGGATGACGTCGACGACATTGAACAGCATGAACGTCACGAACGACCCGAATAGCGCAACGACCACACCGCGGTAGCCGAGCTGGGCGCGTGACTGGATCATCTGTGGCAGCCCGAGGTGCGGGCCCTGGGCCGCG
>JBKJOK010000017.1:0-8299 GCA_046595595.1 Candidatus Limnocylindrales bacterium | reverse complement strand
AACGCGACCGGGCGCTGGACGGTGACCGAGACGGTCGACCTGACGAAGGTCTCGGGACTCGACGGGGCCTCGCGCCCAAGCTGGTTCGCGCCGGCGTCGGAGCTGCCGACCAGGCCCAGCGCGGCTCCGTCGGCCTCGGCTTCCCCGGCCGGCGCCAGCGCTCCGTGACCGGCTCCAGCGCTCCGTGACGGTCGGCGAGCCGTACCTCGTCCGCCTCGCGCAACGGTCGGCAGCGACCGGGACGGTGCTCTGCCTCGGCCTCGATCCGGACCCGGACAACCTGCCGGACGGCTTCAGCCGCGACCTTGCCGGCGTCGAGTCCTTTGCCCGCCTGGTCCTCGAGGCGGCGGCCCCATTCGCGGCGGCCGTCAAGCCGAACCTCGCCTTCTTCGAGGCGTTCGGTTCGGCGGGGCTGGCCGCGCTCGAGCGGGTCCGGGCCGCGGTCCCGGCCGGGCTCCCCGTCGTGATGGACGCGAAGCGCGGCGACATCGGCACGACCGCCTGGCGCGCCGCGGTCGTGCCGATGTCGCCGCGCTTCGCGTCCATCACGACCGGGAGCCCGGCCGGGACGGCGGCCCGGATCCGCTCGAGGGCGGCCAGCCCCGCTGAGCCGAACGCCTCGAAGAACGCGAGATTCGGCTTGACGGCTGCCGCGAATGGCGCCGCCGCCTCGAGGACAAGGCGGGCAAAGGACTCGACGCCGGAGAGGTCGCGACTGAAGCCGTCCGGCAGGTTGTCCGGGTCCGGATCGAGGCCGAGGCAGAGCACCGTCCCGGTCGCTGCCGACCGTCGCGCGAGGCGGACGAGGTACGGCTCGCCGGCCGTCACGGAGCGCTGGAGCCGGTCACGGAGCGCTGGCGCCGGCCGGGGAAGCCGAGGCCGACGGAGCCGCGCTGGGCCTGGTTGGCAGCTCCGACGCCGGCGCGAACCAGCTTGGGCGCGAGGCCCCGTCGAGTCCCGAGACCTTCGTCAGGTCGACCGTCTCGGTCACCGTCCAGCGCCCGGTCGCGTTGTCGAGCTTCGCCAACCGGAGGTCCACGATCGTTCCGGCGAGGTGGAGGAACGCGACCGCGTCGCCGGCCGGCGACCACACCGGCGAGAACGAGTGGCCGTCGTCGCTGACCCGCAGGACCTCCTTGCCCGCCGCGTCAAGGATCGCGATGTCGGTCCCGAACGAGTCGGATTTCGTGGCCGCGATGAACGCGCCGGACGGCGACCAGGCCGGCGACAGGTAGCCCGGACCCGTCAACTGACGCGTCTTCTTCGTCGTCACGTCATACCGGAAGATCTGGGGTGCGCCACGGGTCAGCTCGCGTCCGTTGCGGACGTAGAGCAGGTACCGGCCGTCGAACCGCCAGGCCGGGTCCTGGTGGCCGAGATTGCCCGACTTGCCGACGTTGAGGTTGGTCAACTTCCTGGTCGCCACGTCCCACGTCTGGAGCACGACGTCGCTCTGGAGCGGATTCGGCCCATCCGAGATCACCGCGATCGTCTTCCCGTCGGGGCTCGGCGTCGGCTGGCGGAGCCAGTAGAACCAGGTCGAGTTGCCCGAGGTGTACCGGCCGGTCAGCAGCCGCTGGGAGCCGCTGCCGTCGGGCTTGACCCGCATCAGGCTCGGGGTCGAGATGTCGTACCAGGCCCGGACCTGGCCGCCGCCGGCCGGGAACTTGGCGCGACTCTCGGCGATCCGGATGAAGTAGACCCATGAGCCGTCGGGCGCGAAGCTCGGCATCGAGTCGCTGCCGCTGTCGGTGAGCTGCCTGCTCCCGTCGCGGGACTGGATCCAGACGTTGCCGCTCTTCGCGTAGACGATCGAGCCCGGGAACGTCACCTTGGGCTCGACGATGACCACGTTCGACGGAGCCGGGGTGACGGCCGGACCGGGGTCGCCGCGACCGGACGTGTTGGTCCGGAACGGGACCTGTCCGTTGAGCAGGCTGAGCGTGACGATCGCGATGATGACGAGGGCGACGACCGCGGCGATGGGCCCGACGTAGCCCGCGACCGGGCCGATCCCGTACGGGTCGCGCGAGTCGCGGGTGGACGCCTTCCGGCGGGCGGTCACGAGGCGGCTCCGACGACGAGGATCGGAGGGTCGCGCTCGAGGGCGGCCGGAGCGGCGTCCGGCGTGGCCCCAGCGGCCGCGTGAAGGCCGGCCGTCGCGACGTCGCGGATGTCGAGTTGGAGCGACTCGTAGCCGCCGAACGTCCGGCTCGTCAGTCGGGCGACGACGTCCACCCGATCGCCCTCGTGGACGGTCTCGATCAGGTCGGACCGCCCGAACGCGATTCCGTCGAGGACGTCGAGCCGGCGCTTCAGCGTGAGCTGGGTGTGGCCGCCGCTGGCCGGCCGGACGCGGGTCACGACGAGGCCCTCGACGACGATGAGCGGCTCCGGATTGCCGATCCCGCACGGGGCGAGGCGGCGGAGATCGCGATGGAGGGCGTAGTCGACGTCCATCGCCGGCAGGCTGAGGTCGATCGCGAGCGGCAGGCGCGGGTCGTCCGGGACAGAGCTGGCCGCGAGCGCATCGAACCTGGCAACGAACTCCGGCCAGTGGGCGGCCTCGATCTCGAAGCCGGCGGCTCCGGCGTGGCCGCCGTGGCGGATGAACAGGTCGCCGCAGGCATCGAGGGCGGCCCCGAGGTCCAGCCGGCCGTTGCTCCGGCAGGACGCCCGGATCACGTCGCCGAGGTCCGCCCCGACGATCGCCGGCTTGCCGTGGTCCTCGACGAGCCTCGACGCCACCAGCCCGACGATCCCGACCGGCCACGGGCCGTGGACGATCGTGGCGTGGAGGGCGGGAGCGGCCGCGTCGCCGGGCGCGCCGGCCTCGCCGGCCTTGTCGGTTGGCGCAGCCTCGCCGGCATCGATCTTCAGTTGGCTGACCAGCGCCCGGGCCTCGGTCATCGCCTGGGTCGTCAGGTCGCGCCGGGTCCGGTTCGCCGTCTCCAGCTCGGCTGCCAGCCGGTCCGCCTCGTCGCGGTCGTCGGTCAGGAGGAGGGCGGCCGCCGCCCGCGACTCCCCCACCCGACCCGCCGCGTTGATTCGGGGCGCGACCGCGAACGACAGCGTCTCGACGTCACTCGCCTGGGGCCGGACGTTGGCCGACGCCAGGAGCGCCGCGATCCCGGGCCGGGGCGCGGCCGCGATCCGGGCAAGGCCGAGCCTGACGATCGCCCGCGTCTCGCCGAGGACCGGGACGAGGTCGGCGATGCTCCCGATCGTCGCAAGGTCGGCGAGGTCGAGGGCCGCTTCCGGGCCGCCGGGCTCGTCGGCGAGGAGGAGCTGGGCGAGCTTGAACGCGACGCCGCTGCCGGCCAGACGCCGTTCCGGGTAGCGACTGTCGGCCCGCTGCGGGTTGACGATCGCGACCGCCGCGGGGAGCTCCGGTGGCAGCCGGTGGTGGTCAGTCACGATCACGTCGATCCCGGCGGCGCGGGCGGCGGCGATCTCGGGCAGGCTGGTCGAGCCGCAGTCGACGGTCACGATCAACGTCGCGCCGGCTTCGCGCGCCGCCTCGACCGCAAGGAGCGACAGGCCGTGCCCTTCGTCGAGCCGGCTCGGGACGTACGGGATCGAGTCGATGTCGAGCCGGCGGAGCGTCCGGACGAGGATCGCGAGGCCGGTCAGGCCATCCGCGTCGAAGTCGCCGAAGACCATCACCTTCTCGCGGTCCGCCCGCGCTCGCCCGATCCGGTCGACGAACGCGTCCGCATCGGGGAGCAGGCGCGGATCGTGGAGACCATCGAGCGGGTCGGCGAAGAAGGCCGTCACGTCGGCGGCCGTCGTCAGGCCACGGCCGGCGAGGAGTCCGATCGCCCGGGGTCCGAGTCCCAGTCCGGCTCCCGCGTCCGCGAGCGCGGCCGAGGCGGCGACGGGATCGGCGATCCGCCAGGCGAAGCGCGGTTCGATCACCCGGTCAGGATGCCACGGGTCGCTCACCGGCGAATGCACAGGCGGTTCACGGCCGGTTCATTGCGGCTCGGCGCCGACGGAGCGGCGCCGACGGCTCCGCGCCGACGGCTCGGGGCCGACGGCCACCGACCCGGGCAGCCCGATCCGGGCGGTCAGGAGGCGGCGCGGCGGGTCCGCGGCGCACGGCTCGAGCCGCTCCGGCCGAGTCGGCGGTCCTCCCACTCGTGCCAGACGACGAGCAGCGGCGCCGCGTTGAAGATCGAGGAGTAGGTGCCCGAGATGATCCCGAGCAGGAGGGCGAGGACGAAGTTCTGGATCGCCGCCCCGCCGAACAGGTACAGCGAGAGAAGGGTCAGGACGACGGTGAAGCTGGTCATGATCGAGCGGGCGAACGTCTGGAGGATCGAGTGGTTGACGATCTCCGAGAACGGCTCGCCGGCGTGCCGGGCGCGGTTCTCGCGGACCCGGTCGAAGACCACGATCGTATCGTGGACGCTGAAGCCGATGACGGTCAGCATCGCGGTCACGAACAGGGCGTCGATCTCGA
This sequence comes from Candidatus Limnocylindrales bacterium, assembly GCA_046595595.1. Classification (GTDB taxonomy): domain Bacteria; phylum Chloroflexota; class Limnocylindria; order Limnocylindrales; family CSP1-4; genus CF-46. The sequence continues at coordinate 3,834 of JBKJOK010000017.1, read as the reverse complement.
TCCGGAACAACGAGCCAAGGATCGCGAAGATGCCGACGACCACGATCACGTCGTGGACCAGGGCGACGAGCGCGGTGAACCCGAACTTCACGTCCTGGAACCGATAGGTGATCCAGAGCAGGATGCCGAGCGAGCCGACGAGGATCAGGATCAGCGCCTGATTGACGAGGTCCGAGGAGACGACCGGGCCGATCGTGGTGAGCGACGCCTGCTCGGCGATCTTGCCCAGCTTCGCCTCGAGGGCCTTGACCATCTCGCCGCCCTTGCCGTCGGTCGGGAGCTGGGTGTTGCCGGTCGGGGCCGAGGGCGAGGCGGAGGCAGACGGGCCGGCTGCGCCGCTCGGGGCCGCCGAGGCCGACGGTGCCGTCGACGCCGTCGGGCTGGGTGACGGCGACGGACTCGGCGACGGCGAGGGAGCGGCGCTCGGCGACGGCGCGGTCGAGGTGGACGGTGCCGGGCTCGAGGACGGGGCTGCCGAGCCGCTCGGCGGCGGAGTCGAAGACGTCACGCTCGGGCTCGTGGACGCGCCCGCGCTCGCGGACCCCGATGCGGCGACGGTCGGGACCGGGGTCGCGGTCGGCAGCGGAGCGAGCAGGCCGATCGCCTCGGTCTTGATGTCCATGAACCCGTCGCCCTGGCGGACGACGATCGCCTGGAGGTCATTCTCGCGGAAGACCGTCGCGACCTGGTCTGCGGTCACATTCGGATCCGCGAACTTGATCTGCCAGGTCGTGCCGCCCGTGTAGTCGATCGTGAACTGGAGGCCTTCCTTGCCGCCGGTCAGGGGCGTCAGGAGAATGAAGAAGAGGCCGGGGATCGTGACCAGGGCGGAGATCAGGAAGAACCAGCGGCGCTTGCCGATGATGTCAAACACGCGTGCGCGCCTCACCCCGGAGCCGGGTCCGCCCGGTCGCGCCGACGCCGGCGACGAACTCCTTTTGGCTGACCCCGTACAGCGCGGCCTTGCGCGACCATTCGCGGGCCACGATGAAGCGCAGGATCGAGCGGGTCACGACGATCGCGCTGAACATCGAGACCAGGACGCCGAGGATCAGGACCAGGGCGAAGCCGCGGATCGTCGACGAGCCGAAGAGGTACAGGATCGTCGCGGTGATCAGGCTCGACACATTCGAGTCGAGGATCGAGTTCCAGGCGCGCCCGAAGCCGGCCTCGACTGCCGCCGGCAGGGACTTGCCGACCCGCATCTCCTCCTTCATCCGCTCGAAGATCAGGATGTTGGCGTCGACCGCCATGCCGATCGACAGGACGAAGCCGGCGATCCCGGCGAGGGTCAGGGTGACCGGCAGCAGACGGAAGATCGCCAGCAGGACGAGGCTGTAGTAGATGAGGGCGAAGCTCGCGACGATCCCGGGCAGGCGGTAGTAGATCAGCATGAAGGCCATGACGAGCAGAATGCCGACCGCTCCCGCGAGGAGGCTCTTGTTCAGGAACTGCTCACCAAGGGTCGCGCTGATCGTGACGTTCGACAGCTCCTGGATCGGGAACGGCAGGGAGCCGAACTGGAGGACCGTGACGAGCTCGGTTGCCTCCTTGAGCGGGTAGCCGCCGATCCCGTCCTGGCTGATCTGGACGTTGCCGCCGGGAATCGCGTTCTGGATGACCGGGGCGGAGATCACGCTGCCGTCGAGCACGATCGCGAAGTACTTGCCGATGTTCTGGCGGGTGTAGTTCTCGAACAGCGTGGCGCCCGTGGACTTCAGGTTGAACGTGACGACGCGCTTGCCGGTCTGGTCCGTGGCGATCGCCGCGCTCGACAGCTCCTCGCCCGAGAAGAGGGTCGGGAACTGGGCTGGGTCGATCTTGTCGCCGGCGTTCTTCGTGACCGCACCGAGGGGCACGAAGTCGAGCCGTCCGGTCTGGCCGACGAGCCGGCGGACCGCGTTCGGGTCCGAGACGCCGGGCAACTCGACGACGATCCGGTCGCTGCCCTGGGTCAGGACGACGGGCTCCGACACGCCGGTCGCGTTCACCCGGTTCTCGATGATCCCGCGGATGACGTCGAGGTCCTCGGGACGCGGGATCCGGTCGCCGGCCTGCTTGGCCTGGTACTCGACGCGCAGGCCGCCCTGAAGGTCGAGGCCGAGCTTGGTCTCGAGGACCCGGTTCTCGCCGCTGGCGGCATCTGGCACGGAGATGCCGGGAACGAAGTCGATGATGAGGGCGAGGAGCCCGATGATCAGAATCAGGTAGGGACCGGTCTTGCGCATGCCCGGCGGATCATACAGGAAAGGCCCCCACGGGCCGGAGGCGAGGTCGCCCGGCTCCGTCGCGCCCGCTCCGCGATGGCCGCCCCGCGATGACCTGACCCGCAATGACCCGACCCCGGCGCGGTGTCGCCCCGGCGCCCATCCCGGCGCGGTGTCGCCCCGGCGCCCATCCCGGCACGGTGTCGCGGCGCGATCCCCACCCGGCGCGGTGTCGCCCGCGGCCCATCCCGGCGCGGTGTCGTGGCGCGATCCCCACCCCATGAGCGTATGGGACACGTTTGACCCGCCGACCGCCCAGAAGTGCGCGGCTGCATCGCCCCACGAGCCAGATCTGCCCGAATTCGCCGATCCAACGGCGTCCAGGGCCATACCTTGCTCGATACGCTCGCCGGGCGAGCGAAAATCGGGCGGTGATCGCCAGGGAAGAGCCTGCGGGCATGGTGTGCCCATGGCGACACGGGAGCGACGGCTCGATCGAGGACGACGGCTGGTTCAGCGGGCCCTGCGGAACATGGGCGACGAGTTGCGCGAGGCCCGGGTCCAGGCGGCCCTCACCCAACGCGAACTCGGCGGCTTCGTCGGGATCTCGCAGGCAGCGATCGGCCGCATCGAGCGCGGGCAGTCGCCGCACGTAGCCTACGAGACGCTGGTCGTGCTGGCGTCCGCACTCGGACTGGACATCCCGTTGCGCGCCTATCCGAACGGCGATCCGGTGCGTGACGCCGCCCAGCTCGCGTTGCTGGCGAGCCTCCGCGCACTCCTCCCGACCGGTTTGCGCCACCCGACTGAAGTTCCGCTCGGGATTATTGGCGACCTCCGGGCGTGGGACGAGGTCATCGAGGGACGGGGCTGGTCGCTCCCGACGGAGGCCGAGACCCGGATTCGAGATGTGCAGGCGCTCCACCGGAGGCTTGCCCTGAAGTGTCGCGACGCGGGCGTGGACACGATGCTCCTCGTCGTGGCCGACACGCGCCACAATCGGCACGTCCTCCGCCTCGCCGCCACCGACCTCGCCGAAGCGTTTCCGGTCCGCGGTCGCGACGCCCTCGCGGCGCTCCGCAGGGGCGAGAAGCCGTCCGGCAGCGCGATCCTCCTCGTCTGACGCTCCCAGCGCCAATCCTCGCGAGGCCGCCGGCGATCCTCATCGGGCGACCGTATCCGACGAGTTCTGCCCGCGCGGCGGCCCGCGATCCTCATCGGGCGACCGTATCCGACGAGTTTCGACCGCTACGCGCTCCAACCTGCACGTCGTCACTCGCCGGGTGAGCCCCGTCAGCAGAATCTTGTCCGATTCGCGGCCCGGCGTGTCACGCCTTGCTCGATACGCTCGTGGGGCGAGTTCCGGCGACCGAGCGGCCGCCGTGGGCCGGCGGGCCGGCGAGTGTCGGCGGGCCGGCGACCGAGCGGCCGCGGCGCGCCTCGGGGCCGGACACGGGGCGTCAGGGCCGAACGGGGCGTCAGGGCCGGACGCCGGCCTCAGGCCTCGAGCGTCGCCTTGATCCGGGCCGCGAGCGCAGCGCCGATCCCCGGCACCGCGGCGATCTGCTCGACCGGGGCCTCGCGCACCCGCTTGGCCGACCCGAAGACACGGAGCAGCGCCCGCCGC
>JBKJOK010000256.1:0-1640 GCA_046595595.1 Candidatus Limnocylindrales bacterium | reverse complement strand
CCCTCGCGGCAGACCCGCTGGGGAACGCCGTTCGTGCCCATGATCACGCAGCCGAGGCACGCCCCAACCGCGCAGCCCATGTTCTGCTCCATCGAGACCTGGAGGAACGCCTTGCGTCGGGCAGCGGTCGAGCCCATGGCGTCGGGCTTGCCGCCACCGCGCTTGCGTCCGAGCTTCGCCACGCCGAGCCGCTCCCCGCGACCCTCCGCCAGACGGGCGAGGGCCGCGAGCATCGGCGCCGGTCCGCAGGCGAACTCCTGGTCCGCCCAGCCCTCGTAGTGCGGGACGAGCTCGGTCACGAACCCGCGATGGCCGACCGAGCCGTCGTCGGTCGCGATCACGTACTCGACCTCATCGGGCAGGAGCGACGACGGGTACACGTCCCGCGCCGACGCCGCCCCGAACAGGAGCGTGACCTGGCGGCCGTGGTTGATCGCCTCGTCGGCAAGGGAGCGGACGCCGGCCATCCCGAGCCCGCCGGCGATGAGGAGCAGGTGGCGTGACCGCGGGTCCACCTCGAACGGGCGGCCAAGCGGCCCGAGCATCTCGACCGCGTCGCCGGGCCGGAGGCGGGTGAACCACTCGGTCCCGCGCCCGATCGTCCGGAAGTGGATCGTGATCACGCCGGTCGCAGGGTCGGCGGTGTTGATCGAGAACGGCCGCCGGAGCACGAGACCCGACAGGTCGCCGGTCCGGGCGTGGACGAACTGGCCAGCCCGGGATCCGATGGCGAGCTCGGGAGCGAGGAACGACTGGAGCCACTGGCCCGGGAGGATCTCGCGGCTGTCGACCAGCTCGGTCCGGACCAGGCGCATCGTCACCGGCGGGCGTCGCCCTCCGTCGGCGCCGCGCCGTCGTCGGTTGGGGGCTCGTCGGTCGCGGGGGTGCCGGCGTCGGCCTCGGCGGGAGCAGCGTCGGCGCCCTCGTCCTCTTCCTCGTCCTCGTCGTCATCGCCCTCGGCCCCGGCCTCGGCCTCGAATACGGCCAGCTCGGGGGCGATCGACGGGAACGCCTCGGCGAGCGCATCGGCCAGGTCGCCGAAGACGTCGGTCGGGTCGTAGTACTCGACGAGCTCCTCGGCCGACGCGAGCGGCCGCCACTCGTTGTCCTCTTCGGTGAGGACCTCCGCCCGGAATTCGCCCGACGCGGTGAGGGTCAGTCGCTCGTCATCGTCGTCGTTGATGATCAGGTCGCCGATCTTCGAGATCAGGACCGACGACGCGTCCTCGAACTGCTCGAGGAGACGCGACTCGCTGCGCTGGCTCCGCTCCTGGAACTCGAGTGCCAGGTCGTACAGGCGCTGGGCCGCAAGCTCGTCGTCGTCGACCTCGACCGGCTCGGGCTGGGTCGCCGCCCACTCGTCGGCCGCGGCGGCGTACGGATCGGGTCCGCCGATCGTGATCCCCTCGTCGGCCCCGATCCCGGCGGCGTCCAGCAGGTCGCCCTCGGCAGTCGGCTCGGCGGCCAGGCCGGCGGCCTCGCGGGCGGCGTCGGCAAAGGCCGTGTAGATGTCGGCCGGGTTATAGAGCTCGACGATCTCGGACGCGTTCTCGATCACCTCGGTCTCCGAGGTCCACTCGCCGGTCAGCTCGTCGAGATAGCGGGTCCGGCTGCGAAAGGTCAGGTCGGGCGCGATTGAC
>JBKJOK010000250.1:0-9495 GCA_046595595.1 Candidatus Limnocylindrales bacterium | reverse complement strand
GCGGGAGTAGCTCAGTTGGCAGAGCGGCAGCCTTCCAAGCTGCATGTCGCGAGTTCGAACCTCGTCTCCCGCTCCACTCGCTCTCGATCCCGGGCCTGCGCCGAGTCGCTCCGGGCTCGCCGCAGGCGGCCCCGCGCGGCGCCCAGATGCGGCCCCGCGGCGGTACGGTGTCCCGGACATGCCCACGTCCCCGCCCGGACCCATCGCAGATCCGCGGTCGTCGCTGCTCGAGGGCGCGATGGCACTGCGCCGGGCCCTCAGCCGATCCGTCCGCCCCGAGCCGGGGCTCGGCGCGACGGCGGAGGCTCTCTCGGTCGGGTACCGGACGACACCTTCATCGCCGGATCCCGGCGGCCATGTCCGCGGCCCACGCACGGCCGCTGCCTATGCGGCGGCCCGGATGCCCGCGACGTTTGCCGCCTCCGGGCGCGCCATGGCGGAGGCCGCGGCCAGCCTGCCGACCTTCGCCCCGCGGCGGCTCCTCGACGTGGGCGCCGGCAGCGGAGCCGCCGCGTGGGCTGCCGTCCGGGTATGGCCGTCGCTCGACGACCTCGTCCTGATCGATCGAGAGCCGGCCGTCGTCGACCTCGGCCGCCGGCTCGCTGCGGCGGCGGGCATCCGCTCGATGGCGACGGCGGCATGGCGGACGGAGGCACTCGCGACATCGACGTTCGCCGATGCGGATCTCGTCAGCGCGGCGTACGTGCTGGGCGAGCTATCCGACGCTGATCGCTCATCTCTTGTCGGTCGGCTGTGGGACGCGACGCGCGGCGCACTGGTCCTCGTCGAACCCGGGAGTCGCGCCGGCTACCGGCGGCTGATGGACGCGCGATCCGAGCTGATCTCGGCGGGCGGCCACATCGCGGCCCCATGTCCTGGCTCTCGAGCCTGCCCGATCGCCGGCGCGGACTGGTGCCACTTCCTCGTCCGCCTCGAGCGCAGCGAGCTGCACCGGCGGGTCAAGGCCGCAACGCGCTCCTGGGAGGACGAGCCATTCGCATACGTCGTCGTCAGCCGGTCGCCGGCCGAGGCGGCCGCCCGGGTCGTGCTCGGCCGCCCGCGGTCGCGGCCGGGGATGGTCGAGATCCGCGTCTGCGCGGCGGATGGTCGGATCCACCGGGAGGTCGTCAGTCGGCGCGAGGGCCCTCGCTACCGCGCGGCGCGCGACGTGGAGTGGGGCGACCGCGTCCCGGACACCGTCGCGGCCGGTCTCGCCGGCGAGCCTCGGCCGGCAACCGACTGAGACCACGACGCGTCTGCGTCATCCTGACGAGGACGGCGTAGCCCCATTGGGTTCCCCTCCGGACCTTTGACCCGCTGACGCCCGGTCCGTCGGGGCGCGATCCTCCCGTCATGCGCAGAACCGTGTCGCGAAACAACCGCGTGCTCGCCTTCATCGGGACGATGGCAGCTGCCTCGTTCACCGTCGGCGGCCTGGTCGCCGTCGTCACCGACGCGGACGCGGCCAACGTCGCGGCCGTCGCGGATCGCCTCAGCGCGATCCGCCGCGTCACGACTGAGCTCTCGGCGGCGCTGGCGACCGAGCAGTCGACTCTGGACGACTTCGTCCTCTCGGAGGACACCTCGATGGCCATCAAGTTCGATGCCGCCGTCGAGCACGAACTGACGGCGACGACCGACCTGCGCTCACTCGCGACCGAAGAGCCCGAGATCCTCCGGGCGCTCGATGCGTTCGAGGCCGCCAGCCTGGACTGGCGGGCGACGCTCGCGAATCCGGTGATCACCGCCGTCCGGACAGACAACACCGCGGTGATCGAGGACTTCCGCCGTCAGTCCGTGGGCGATCACGCCCGGATCGACGGCTCGATGGTCCAGCTCGGCGCGGCCATGCGCGTCGCCGATGCGGAGCTCGCCAAGCGGCAGGAGAGCGCCGTCGGGGTCAAGATCGTCGGGATCGCCGCCGCCTTCGGATTCCTGCTGGTCGCCTTCGGCGTCGCCTTGATCGTCGTTCGCCGCTTCGGCCAGGCGCTCGAGCGGGATGCCCGACAGTCGAGCATCCTCAATCGATTCACCGAAGTCACCTCGTTCGCGGTCGACGATCGGGAGGTGGCCGTTTCCGGCTTGACCGCCCTCGATCGGCTGGCGTCGCCCGATGCTTCCGTTGTCCACATCCTGAACCGGTCGAAGGACCGCGCCGTCCCGGAAGCCCGGACCGGAGAGGCGATCGCCGAGGTCCTGCCGCTCAATGCTCTCGGCCGATGCGCTGGCGTGCTGCGCGGCGCGATCTACGTCAGCGACGACCTGTCCGATGAGCTCAGCGTCCATTGCCCGATCTATCCCGTTGCGGGCGGGACCCTGGCCTGCGTGCCCCTGACCAGCGGCGAGTCCGTCGGCGCCGTCCACCTGTACTGGAAGCGATCCGGCGCGTTGCCGCTCGAGCTGCGTTCGCACATCGCCCGGCTGACCGAGCACGCCGCCCTGGCGATCGGCAATCGCCGCCTCCTCATCGCGTTGCACGGTCAAGCGAACACCGATGCCCGTACCGGGTTGACGAACAGCCGCGCATTCGATCTCTCGCTCGAGCATGCCCTGACCGCGCGCGCGGGCCACGAGTCCCTTGCCGTCCTGATGATCGACGTGGACCACTTCAAGCAGTTCAACGACCGCCACGGGCATCCGGCCGGCGACGTCGCGCTGAAAGCCTTCGCCGCGGTGCTTCGATCGTGCATGCGCGACGGCGACGTCGCGTCGCGCTACGGCGGCGAGGAGTTCGCGGTCTTCCTGCCCGGGATCGGATCGGCGGCGGCCGCATCCGTCGCTGAACGGATCCGGGCGCGCACGGAAGGCACGCTGATCAGCCTCGCACCGGGCCAGACCGAGCGGATCACGATCTCGATCGGCGTGGCATCGGTGCCGGACGACGCGGAGGATCGGGTCTCGCTCCTCAGCCTGGCCGACGAGGCGCTCTACCGCGCCAAGGAGGCCGGCCGCAACCGGGTCATGACGATTGCCGGCGACCACCAGCCGCTTGCCTCCGTCGTGGACACGGATGCACTCGCCGAGCCCACTCGGCTGCGCCGGGCGCGGCACGCCGCCGGCGCGGGCGCGGCGGAGCTCGACTCGACCGCCACGCCGGCAGGCTGAAGTCCGGTCACGGCGACCGGCCCGGGGTCGTTGGTCAGGAGCCGAGACGCCACGGATCGGGAGCGGCAGGGGGCATCGTGCACACCAGCCGAAGCCAGCCCCAGACATCTACCGATGACGACGAACAGCAAGGCAGGACACGCGATGCAGACCTTCGAGATCGGATCCGCGTCCACGGGCCCGGACGGGCACCGGGACGACACGGAGCGACCGTTCCTCGAGATCGCCGGAGCTGAAGGCACGAGCCTCCGCGCCACGAGCTCCGGGCTGACGATCTATCCCGCGACGGCCACGCGGCCCCGGCCGGCCGTCGGGCCTCGCCACTGGAGCTACGACCAGCTCGGTGACGTCCACCTCGACGCGTACGGCCCGGTGGGCGTCATCCGGGCGACGATCCGCGCCAGCGGGACCGAGCTTCCGCTCCTCCTCCTCGAGCCGCACCAGATCCCCGCCGCCCGGCGGACCCTCGAGATCGTCTGGAACCTGATGGGCGCGGCTCGCCTCGAGGGCCGCCCGGCATGAAGCTCTTCGGATCGACCAAGCCCCGTCCGGCGACCCCGTCGGCCCCCGGCCGGTCGCCCGGCGCCGATCGCGTCTGCCTCCAGTGCGGGATGCTCGCGGCCGGCGGCGACGTCGCGTTCTGCCGGCGCTGCGGCCTGTCGATCGGGGCCGCGCCACGGGCCGAGGCGACCCTGCCGACCTGCCCCATCTGCTACGCCGAGGCGGGCGACGACGGCCGGCTGCGTTCCTACCGGGCGAGCCACCACCGGATCGATCTCGTGACCCACATGGACGAGCACGACCAGTTCCCGGTCGGCGACGACGACTACCTCGAGAACCTGCGGGCCGGCGAGATGGTTCGGATCGGCCGCTGGCAGGCCCCGTTCGACCTCGTCCGGCGCTACCTGGTCACCGGTGCGCTCGATGGCGGTCGGGGGCGCTCCTACCAGCACTCGGCGATCGTGACGGCGATGGCGCAGCTCAAGCGCTGGGGTCCGGACGCCGAGATCTTCGGCGACCAGGCCGAGTGGCAGGCGGCGCGGACGGCCGTGACCGAGCTGATGGAGCGCTATCACTCGGGTTCCCGCATCCCCGCCTGACCCGCGCTCGCCGCGATCCCGCCGCCGGGAGCCGGGCGTCGCCGGGCGTCGCCGGGCCTCGCCTGACACCCATGGCACGGTACCCTTCGGCCCGTGAGCCTGATCTCGACGACCGGCCTGACGAAGCGCTACGCGGGGGGCGTCACCGCACTCGACGGTCTCACCGTCGAGATCGAGCCCGGGATCGTCGGTCTCGTCGGGTCGAACGGAGCGGGCAAGAGCACCTTCCTCAAGATCCTCCTCGGCCTGCTCGACCCGACGTCCGGTTCGGCGACCGTGTTCGACCTCGACGTTCGGACCCATGGCATCGCGATCCGCGAGCTCGTCGGCTACATGCCCGAGCACGCCTGCCTGCCGCCGGACATGAGCGCGACCGACGTCGTGTCGCACCTCGCCCTGATCTCCGGCCTGCCCCGGACCGCCGCCCGCGAACGGACCGCCGAGGTGCTTCGCCACGTCGGACTGTACGAGGAGCGCTACCGGGCGATCGGCGGCTACTCGACCGGGATGAAGCAGCGGGTCAAGCTCGCCCAGGCCCTGGTCCACGATCCGCGCCTGCTCCTGCTCGACGAGCCGACAAACGGGCTCGACCCGGCCGGCCGCGACGAGATGCTCGAGCTGATCCGACGGACCGGCCACGAGTTCGGGATCGCGGTCATCGTCGCGTCGCACCTGCTCGGCGAGATCGAGCGGGTGTGCGACCACCTCGTCGCGATCGAAGGCGGCAAGTTGCTGCGCTCGGCACCGCTCGGCTCGTTCACAGAGCGGACCGGGACGCTCGCGGTCGAGGTCGAGGACGGTCGTGATGCCCTCGCCGAGCGCCTGGTTGGCCGCGGCCTGCGGGTCGCGATCGACGGTCCGGCGGTGCTCGTCGACCTCGTGGACGAGACGCCGTTCGACATCGTCCGCGACCTCGTCGTGGAGCTCGGCCTGCCGCTCGTCCGGATGGAGCAGCGCCGCCATCGCCTGGAGGACCTCTTCCGCGACGCGCCCGTCGGGCTGCCGGTCGTGATCCAGGCCGCGCCAGAACCCGCGCCGGATCCTGCCGGGAATGCCGCCCCGTGACGGCCCCGCCCGTGACCCGCAGCGGCAACATCTATGACCTCGGCTACCGCCGCTACGAGGGTCCCCGGCTCGGCCGTGCCCACGCGATCCGGTCGCTCGTCAGCCACAGCTTCCGGACGACGTTCGGTCTCGGTCGCGGCGGCCGGGCCAAGGTCGCGCCGGTCATCTTCGGCGCGATGGCGGTCCTGCCCGCCGTCCTCGTCGTCGGCGTCCTCGCGATCGTCGCCCGGCTCGGGATCGACCGCGAGCTGGAGGGCTTCGGGCTCGTCGGCTTCTCCACCTACTTCGGTGCGATCTCGGCGATCATCGCCCTGTTCTGCGCCGCCCAGGCTCCCGAGCTCTTCGGTCGCGACCAGCGCCACGGCGTCCTTCCCCTGTACTTCGCCCGGGCCGTGCGGCGCTCGGACTACGCGCTGGCCCGGCTGACCGGCTTCTGTCTTGCCCTCCTCGTGCTCCTGCTCCTGCCGATGACGATCCTGTTCCTCGGCCGGGTGCTGCTCTCGTCCGACGTCGCGGACGGCTTCACCGCCAACCTGTCGAACGTCCCGCCCGTCCTGGCCCAGGCGCTGACGATCGCGGGCCTGCTCGGCGGCATGTCGATGGCGGTCTCGGCGTTCACGCCACGGCGGGCCTACGCGACGGCCGGGATCATCGCCCTGTTCGTGCTGCCGGGGATCGTGTCGAGCATCGTGGTCGAGCTCGGCTCGGGCACGATCGGCAATCTGCTCGTCCTCCTGAGCCCGAGCAGCGTCATCGACGGCACGAACACGGTGTTCTTCGGCCTCGACCTCGACCCTGCCTTCTTCTTCTTCGAGTTCCCGCTGTGGACGTTCGTCGTCAGCGCGGTCGCCATGATCGTCGTGTCGGTCGTTCTGATCGTGCGCCGCTTCGCCCGGATCGCCACGTGACGGCGGCGCCCGCGAACGACCCGGCGGCGGTCGATCCGGCCGTGGTCGACCTGACCCAGCCGATCGTCCTCGACCGCGTCTCGCGCTGGTACGGCAACGTCGTCGCGATCAACGACGTGAGCTTCAGCCTCGGGGCCGGGATCACCGGCCTGCTCGGCCCGAACGGGGCGGGCAAGTCGACGCTGCTGCACCTGCTCGCCGGGCTGCTCCGCCCGTCGTCGGGCCGGGTCCTGATCGCCGGCCGACCGGCCTGGCGCGAGCCGTCGATCTACCGCCGGATCGGGCTCGTGCCCGAGCGCGAGGCGGTCCACGCGTTCCTCACCGGGCGCCAGTTCGTCGACCTCGCCGCCCGGCTCCAGGGACTGGCCGATCCGGCCGCGGCGACGGAGCGGGCGATCGGGCTGGTCGATCTCGCGGCCGCCGCGGATCGGCAGGTCGGGACGTACTCGAAGGGCATGCGCCAGCGGGTCAAGATCGCCGCGGCCCTCGTCCACGAGCCGCCGATCCTGCTCCTCGACGAGCCGTTCAACGGGATGGATCCGCGCCAGCGGCTGCACATGATGGACCTCCTCCGCTCGATGGCGGCGGCCGGCCGGACGATCCTGTTCAGCTCGCACATCCTCGAGGAAGTCGAGCGCCTGGCCGACGGCATCCTCGTGATCCACGCCGGCCGGCTCGCAGCGGCCGGCGACTACCGCGAGATCCGGCGGCTCATGACCGATCGTCCGCACACGTTCCGGGTCCGCTCGTCGGACGATCGGAGGCTTGCCTCGGCGTTCCTCGCGGAGCCCGCGGTCTTCGGCGCCGAGCTCCGCGACGACCGGCTGACCGTGCGCGTCTCGGAGTTCTCGGGCTTCACCCGGATCGTCGCCCGGGTGGCTCGCGACGCCGACGTCCGCCTGTTCGAGGTCGCTCCGACCGACGACTCGCTCGAGAGTGTCTTCGAGTACCTCGTGAGCCGGCGATGAACGTGCTGGACGTCATGCTCACGATCGCGTCGGTCACGGCCCGCTCGCTCCTCGGCCGGCGGCGGACGATCCTGATGCTCCTCCTTGCCGGGGCGCCGGTCCTGCTCGGACTGCTGGTCCAGGTGGGCAGCGGCCCGCGGCCACGGGCCCTCGTCCCGTCGCTCGAGGGGCTCCTGATCACGAGCGTCCTGCCGCTCGTCGCCCTCGTCTTCGGGACGGCGGCGCTCGGCAGCGAGCTCGACGACGGGACCGCCGTCCACGTCCTGACCAAGCCGATCCCGCGCTGGTCGATCGTCCTCCCGAAGCTGGCGGTCGCCGGCGGCCTGACGGCGGTGCTGCTGTTCCCCTCGACGATCCTGGCCGGGGTCCTGATCGGCGGCACGGCCCCCAACGAGCTCGCAATCACGTTCGCGTTCGCCCTGGCGGTCCTGATCGGATCGTTCGTGTACAGCGCGATCTTCGTGGCCCTCAGCGCCGCTACGAGCCGCGGTCTGGTCATCGGGCTTGGGTATTCGCTGCTCTGGGAGGGATTGCTGTCGGGGGCGCTGCCCGGCACCCAGATCGTCAGCGTCCGCGAGTACCTGCGCGGGATCGTGTCCGTCCTCGCCCCGCCGGACACGCTCGAGTCGGTCGTCGGCGGGAGCGGGTTCGGGCTGGCCGTGGTCGCGATCGTGGTCGTGACGGTTCTCGCCTCGATGCGCCTCGCCCGCTACGAGATTCGGGCCGCGGACTAGGACCAACGGGTCGTTTCCCGTCGATCGGCCGTGGGCGATCATCGGTCCACAGTGCCAGTCGAGTTGATCGTCTTCACCGCCGATCGCCGCATCCGCGGCCTGATTCCGCTCGCCGACGACCGCCTGAGCGACATGCTCAACTCGGTTCCGCGAGTGGTCGTCCGCGCGGCCGAGATCGAGGATCTCGTGGCGTCGAACCCTGCCCAGACGGCCGACGTGACCCTTGCCGTCGGATCGATCGTTGCCGTCCTCGTCTCCGGCCGGCGCGGGCTCGACAGCCGCCGACGCAGGACCGAGGTCCATCGCGCCCGGATCGGGCTGACTCGTTTCGTCGTCTCGGGTTCCCTCCACGTCCCGATCGGCGCGGCGGATTGGGTCACGTCCACCGATCCCGCCGTCGTCCTGGCCGGGCGCGACATCCTCGTCCCGCTGACGGACGCCACGATCACCTACGACAAGGCCGATCAGCCGACCTCCGAGCGGTTCGAGACGATCCTTGTCAACCGCGCCCAAGCGGTCTGGATCGACCTCGACGCCGCCGCCGGTGGCGACGACGACAGCGACCTCATCGCCGAGCGCCCGAAGGTCTACCACGCCGCGATGGCCAAGGACTTCATCCGGAGGACCTGAGCCGGGGAATCGAGCGACCGAGCCCGACGGGGTGATCGTCGGCTTGATGCGTCCTGTGGATCAGATCCCCATCAATGAGCGTCGTCGAATGTCGCAGGCGACCGAATCAGGCCGAACGGGCGACTCGGTCGTGCTCGTTCGTGCAGATCTGATCCCCGGGCGGGATCAGGGCTCGTCGCGGTGCGCGGCCCCCCGGCGGGCCGCTCGTGGACCGTCAGTCGCCGCTCGGGACGCCCATCACGCTGAAGCCGCCATCGACGTAGATCACCTCGCCCGTCACCGCCGACGACAGGTCCGAGGCGAGGTACAGCGCGGTCTTGCCGACGTCCTCGGGGGTGATGTTGGCCCGCAGCGGGGCGATGTCCACGAATCCGCGGTACATCCCCTTGAAGCCGCCGATGCCCGCCGCCGCGAGCGTCCGGATCGGGCCGGCGCTGATCGCATTGACCCGGATCCCCTCGGGACCCAGGTCGGCGGCCAGGTAGCGGACCGACGCCTCGAGCGCGGCCTTTGCGACGCCCATCACGTTGTAGTTGGCGACGACCTTCTCGGCCCCGTAGTAGGTCAAGGTCAGGACCGACGAGCCGCGCCGGAGCTGGGGGAGGGCAGCCCGGGTGAGTGCGACGAGCGAATAGGCCGACACATCATGGGCGAGGGCGAACCCGTCGCGTGAGGTGTCCACGAAGCGACCGGTCAGGTCCTCGCGCTTGGCGAAGGCGAGGGCGTGGACGAGGATGTCGAGCCCGTCGTGGGTCTCCGCCCAACGGGCGAACACGCGCTCGATGTCGGCGTCGTTCTGGACGTCGCACGGCTCCACGAAGGTCGATCCGATCGAGTCGGCGAGGGGCTGGACGCGCTTCTCGATCAGCGACTCGATCGACGAGAAGCCGACCTCGGCGCCCGCGTCGTGGAGCGCCTGGGCGATCCCCCACGCGATCGAGTGGTCGTTGGCGACCCCGAAGATCAGGGCCGTCTTCCCGTCGAG
>JBKJOK010000028.1:0-3123 GCA_046595595.1 Candidatus Limnocylindrales bacterium | reverse complement strand
GGCAAGGGCGCAGCGGTCCGGGTCGGGATGCTCGCCGCGAAGACCGACTACATCGTCTTCAGCGACGCCGACATGGCCACCCCGCCGGACATGCTCCCGCTCCTCATCGAGGCGCTTGCGGACCACGACATCGCCCTCGGCAGCCGGATCCAGACCGACGGCTCCGACATGCGCAAGAGCCAGCCCTGGTACCGCCGCCTGTTCGGCAAGGCGTTTCACGTCCTCGCGTCGGTCTGGGTGGTTGGCCCCGTCCGGGACACCCAGTGCGGCTTCAAGGGTTTCAGCCGGGCGGCCGCCCACGACCTGTTCGGCCGCCAGAAGGTGGAGAGCATCGTGTTCGACGTCGAGTTGATCCACCTCGCCCGGCGGCGAGGCTACCGGATGGCGGTCGTCCCGATCCGCTGGTCCGACCGGCGCGGCTCGCGGATGCGCGCCCGGCCGGCCCTCGCCCTGCGCGTTGCCTGGGACCTGTTCCGGATTCCGCTCCTCCATCGTGGCCTGGCCCGGGCCGAGAAGTCGGGGTTCCCGACGCCCGTCGAGGATCCGACGGCTGACTGATCCGGTGGCCTCTCGACTCTCGCTCGTCGCGCTGGCCCGGGCGGGCCTGCCGGTCGCCGCGATCGTCGCGTTCGCGACCCTGCCGGGGCTCGCGATCCTGGCCTCGGCCCAGGCCGGGACGCTGGGCTTCGACTTCATGTCGTACCACCAGGTCGCCGGGCGGGCGTTCGCCGGTGAGCAGCTCTACGACACGAGCGTCCAGGTGACCGGCGGCTTCGGGCTGTTCTACTACCCGCCGCCGTTCATCCTGATGGTCCTGCCGTTCGCCTGGCTCGACGCGACGGTCGCGGCCTGGATCTTCACCGGTCTGTCCGTCGCGATGCTCGTCGGCGGGATCTGGCTCATGCCGGTCAGCCGCACGGTCCGCTGGACGACGCTCCTGCTCGCGGGCCTGTCGTGGCCGGTCGCCTACGCCCTGAAGCTCGGCCAGGTCGGCCCGATCCTGCTCCTGCTCTTCGCCCTCGGCTGGCGCTGGCTCGATCGCCCGGCCCGATTCGGGGTGGTCGGTGCGCTCGGTGCGCTGGTCAAGATCCAGCCCGGGATCGTCCTCGGCTGGGCATTCCTGACCCGGCGCTGGACGGCCGTCGCCGTGGGCGCCGTGGTCGGGCTGATCGCTTCGCTGGTCGCCACCCTGACGCTCGGCGGCCCCCAGATCTGGGTGGACATGTTCACCCTGCTGTACAACGTGTCGGACCCGATCCTGACGCCCCACAACTTCACGCCCGGCGCGGCCGCGTTCCAGGCCGGGCTCGGCGAGCCGGTCGCGATCGCGATTCAGGCGACGTCCACGATCCTGGTGCTGGTCGCCGTCGTGGCCTCGGCCTGGCTGCTCCGGTCCGAGGCGTCGTACCTCGTGGCCGTTGTGGCAAGCCAGCTGCTCTCGCCGATCCTGTGGGACCACTACGCGATGCTCCTGCTGCTGCCCGTGGCCTGGCTGCTGGAGCGACGCCAGTGGTGGGCGGTCCTGATCACGCTCTCGACGTCCACGGTCGGCCTGTTCGTCGGCCTGCCGGCGGCGCTCTACCCGCTCGCGTTGTGGACGGCGCTGATCGCCGTCTTCGCCGTCGATTGGTCGCGCCGGCCGCCTCGGCCCGCTCGGGCGGTGCCGGCATGACCCTGGCCTCGGCCGCCCGGGCGCCGCTTGAGGCGCGCCGGCCGTTCCTCGCCCGCTTCGACGGCCGGGCCTGGATCGGGCTCGGCCTGACGGTCATCGCGGCGTTGATCTACTGGTTCTCGAACCGCGAGTTCGATGCCCGCCACGGCGACTTCTTCTATCTCGCCGACGCCTTCCTCCACGGCCGCACATGGATCGACTACAGCGCCGTGCCACGTGGCGCGATCGGTTTCCAGGACGTGATCCCGATCGGTGACCGGTTCTACGTCCCGTTCGGCCCGTTCCCGGCGATCGTGCTGATGCCGATCGTCGCGGTCATCGGCCCGGTGACCGCCGACCACTGGGAGTCGGGGATCAACGCGACCCTGGCCGCGATCGTGGTGGGCCTGGCCTGGTGGCTGGTCGGCCGGATCGGCGTGCGCCGGCTGCTGGATCGCTTCCTGCTCGTGGCGCTGCTCGGCTTCTCGACCCAGATCTGGTGGATCACGACGCGCGGCGGCGTGTGGCACACGGGCCAGCTGATCGCGACCTCGCTGACCCTGCTGTGCCTGATCGAGCTCACGCGCGAACGCCCGCGGGCGCTCCTGATCGGCCTGCTGGCGGGCTTCGCCTTCCTGTCGCGGGCGCCGGTCGCCTTCGCGATCCCGGCCTACGCGCTGCTCATCGCCGGCGACCGGATCTGGGAGCCGCGCCACTGGCCGTGGCGAGCCTGGTTCGAGCTCACGGTCGGCGTTCTTCCGTCGATCGCCTTCTTCTTCTGGTACAACCTCGCACGCTTCGGGTCGCCGCTCGAGTCGGGCTACGCCCTGGCGGCCCTGCCGGCCTGGCTCCAGGCGCAGCGCGACCTGGGCCTGTTCTCGACGGCCCACCTCGGGATGAACATCGACTACCTGTTCCTGCGCCTGCCCGAACCGGTCCGCAGCCTGACCGAACTCGAGTTCCCGTTCTTCCAGCCGAGCGGTCTCGGGATGTCGATCTTCTTCACGTCACCCGGGCTGCTCTACGCGCTGCGGGCGCCGTGGCGAGCGAGCCGCTCGTGGTGGCTGCTGCTGGCGGCCGTGATGATCCTGATCCCGACCCTCCTCTACTACGGCGGCGGCTGGCTCCAGTACGGCTTCCGCTACGCCCTCGACTCGATCCCGTTCATCTGGCTGCTGTGCGGCCTGGCGGCCGTGAAGGACGACGATGAAGGCGACGGGATGGGCTGGACGTGGCGGTTCCTGATCGTGTTCGGCGTGTTCGTCGGGGCGATGGGCGTGTACTGGGCGTACAACCTCTTCTGAGTCGTAGCGGGCGCGGGCGCCTTCCGGGCCCGATCCCGCCTGTTCGTGCTGGACGTGCAACACTCGCCCGCGACCCCGGCCCCGTTGGAGGAACCGTGCGCCATCCCCGCCTTGTCCTTGCGATCTTCATCCTGTCCGGCGCCGCCGGGCTGATGTACGAGGTCGTCT
>JBKJOK010000262.1:0-19312 GCA_046595595.1 Candidatus Limnocylindrales bacterium | reverse complement strand
TTGGAGAAGATGTTGGCGATGTGGGCCTCGACCGTCTTACGCGCCATGGACAATCGGTCGCCGATCGCCTGATTCGATCGCCCCGCCGATGCGCGCTCACTCGACCTGCGAGCTCGGCTGAGTGGCGAGCTCGCCGCGGCAGCCGGCGCGCCGGAGCCTCCGGGTCCCGAGGCGCGACCCGGCTGAGGGTTTCCTCAGCCCCGCCCGATCCGCTCGATGATCTCGGTAACGACCTCCTGGGCCCGGCGGTCCGCCGCGATCTCGAACCCCGGCTCGTCCGCACCGAGCGACTCGAGCGCCTCGAGCTGGGTCGGGAGCAGCGAGGCCGGCATGTAGTGGCCCACCCGCTCGGCGAGCCGGCGCGCGAGGAGCGGAGGCGGCACCACGAGGTGGACGAACCGAAGGGACTCGTGGCCGGCGCGCATCCGGTCGCGGTACCGACGACGCAGGGCGGAGCACGTCACGATCGCGTCGACGCCCTCGCGCTCGCGCTCCCCGATCCACCGGGCGATCGCGTCGAGCCACGGCCACCGGTCGTCGTCGTCGAGCGGTTGACCGGCGGCCATCTTGCGAACGTTGGCCGGCGAGTGGAAGGCGTCGCCCTCGGCCGAGACCGCGCCGAGGCGTGGCGCGAGGAGCTCCATGATCGTCGACTTGCCGGCGCCCGAGACCCCCATCAGGACGATCGTGATGGGCTGCCGTGGCTCGGTCACCGGACGCAACCGGGGCTCGCCGGGCTCACGCGGCAGCAAGCCCCGACCGGAGGAACGCGAGCCAATGCGCTCGACCCTCTGCGGTGAGGACCGGGTCGTCGAGGATCTCGAGGATCCGGACGAGGGGCAGGAGCCGAAGGAGGTCCCGGCTGACCGGGTCGTCGAGCGCCACGCCCGAGGCTGACGCGAAGGCCCGCCAGGCCGCAGGCTCATCCGCCGCATGATGAAAGGCCATGATCAGGTCGAACCAGCCGGCGTCGAGCAGCGGGTCCCCGAGCCGGGCAAACTCCAAGTCGACGAGGGCCGCCAGCCCCCGGTCTCGGACGAGCATGTTGACGGGCGCCAGGTCGCCGTGGACGAAGCCCGCCGGACGTCCGGCGAGAAGTCCGGGCAGGGTCGCGATCGCCTCCGCCAACCGGCGCTGCTCAATCCGGGTCAGCGCCGCAGACGAACGATCGAGGCGCGCCTCCGACGCGACCGCCAGCTCGGCCGGGCGGGTCCAGGTCGCGTCGAGGCCAAGGCGGCGCGGATCGACGGCCGCGAGGCGGCGCCACGTCGCGCCGAGCAGCGACCCGACGAGGGCGGGGCCGCCCGGTTCGTCGAGCACCGCCGCGCCGACCGCGCCGTCGACGTAGTCCGTGACGAGGATCGCCGGCGAGGCCTCGTCCGCCGCACTCCACGCCGGAACCGGGACGCCGGCCGCCTCGAGCCGCGGCCGCAGGTCGCGGGTCAGCGACACGATCCCGGGCGCCGCGCGAGCGTCGACGAAGCGCGTCACGGCGAGCCGCCGGCCGTCGACGAGCTCGACCTTCCAGACCTCGTTCCGGAACCCCCAGGCCAGCCGGCCTGCCGACACGATCGCGATTGGATCGAACAGGTCCGAGATCCAGCCGGGAGCCGCGGCCGGTGCCGCTCGGATGGTCAAGGCCAGCTCGGCGGGCGGGCGGCCGCGGCCCGGATCTGTCGCTCGGTCAGGGCCCGGTCGTGGAGCCGGACGTCGGCGAGCTCGCCCTCGAAGCCGCCGCGCGGGCCGCCGCCGAGAGCGAGCGTTGCCGGCCGGTCGAGGCCCAGGGATCCTACGCCGTCGCCGGCGCGCCGGGCAACGAGGTCGCCGTCAACGAACAGCTCGACGGCCGGACCGCGGCGAATCGCCGCCACGTGGCGCCAACCCAATCCGAGCGCCCGATCGTCCGATGCCACCAGCCCGGCGGTCATCGAATGCACCCTGCCCGACGGGAGCGTGCCCGCGAACAGCTCGCCCCGGAAGACGGCCATCGACGCCGCCCGGCGGTAGCGGACGTCCGGCGTCCGATCGAGCGTCCCGACGTGCGTCCAGCCGGCGTCGTCGAGGCGACGGACCTCGGCCCCCGGCAGCGTCCCGGCATAGAGCTTGCCATTGAAGGCGAGCAGGTTCATCACCTCGGTCTCGTCGCCGACCTGGCCGCATGCCTCCCACTGCCCGTGCGCGTGGCGGAAGACGATTCCGTGCGGCCACGTCCCGATGTGGAGGCGGTCCCCGTAGGTCTCGATCGAGTACACCTGGGTCGTGTCGGGCTGCATCCCAAGGGAGGTCCAACCCGATTCGGGGTCGTAGCGGAAGACGCCGCCGCCACCCTCCGGCGAGCGCGCCGGGACGACGATCCCGGCCGCGGTCTGGGCGATCGCCGAGGCGACGTCGACGTGGTCGTTGCCCGCGCCGTACAGGGCGCCGGCGTGGACACCGAGGGCGAGCAACCGGCGGCCCGGCGAGCCGCACGACGACCAGGTGCCGTCGGCCGCGAGGCGGAACATCCCTTCGGAGTACATCGGGATCGCGTGGAGCTCGCCGGCGAACGGGACGAGGCCGGCGATCGCGTCGGCGCCGTCGAGCCGGAGTACATCCGACCACTCGCGCCCTCCCTCGTAACGGAGCACCTGGCCGCCCGCGGCCGGGTTCGTGGACTGCGACATATCCGATCCGCCGGCGCGCAGCCGCGACGTGCCGGCGTACAGGCCGCCGGCGTGGACGGCGAGCCGGGTGACGGCGTTGGCCTCGCCGGGGGTGCCGCAGTCGACCCAGGTCTCGTCCTCGAGCCGATACACGTGGCCGGTGTCCGACTGGCCGGCCTCCCAGGTCGCCGAGTACAGCGAGCCTTCGTGGACGGCCAGCGCGCAGACCATGATCGTCGAGGCGCTCGGCCGGCCGTGGTCGGTCCAGGCCGGCGTCGTGCCCGAATCGATCCCGAAGGAGAGGTTGCGATCGTTGCCGTGGTTGCCGCACGGGGAACCGTGGTGGACCCCGACCGAGAAGCCACGCCGCTCGTCGGGGTCGAACCGGGCGGCGATGTCGCCGATCGCCGAGCGCGCCGCGGCCGGGACGTTGATCCAGGCGCTCAGGCTGAAGTCCGGGCCCGGGATCGCCACGCCTTCCACGTTGAACCGGCCGCCATCTCCGGCGAGACGGGCGACCGGCCGGGACACGGCGGGATCGGTGGAGGGACCGAAGTTCGCCCCGCCGACCGGCTTCGCCTCCCGCCCGTGGCCGGATCCGTCGCGAGCGTCGCCCGCCAAGTCCCATGATCCGATCAGGCCGTGGTCGCGATCTCCGTCGCCCCAGCCCGCGCCGCCCACGCTGCCCGAGCCCGATCCGCCCGCGTCAGGCGGCATCGGCGTCGTGGACGACCCGCCCCGCGACGATTGTCTTCCGGATGTCGACGTCCAGGCCGTTCGCGGCCGTCCGGAACACGGTGAGGGTCGCGGCCGATCCGACCCGCAGGCTCTCGTGGCCCGCCCGCGACGGCAGGCCGAGCAGACGAGCGGGATTCGCGCTGACCATGCGACACGCATCGGCGAGGGTCACGCCGGCGTGACGCACGGCGTTGGCGACCCCGACCGGCAGGGGCACCGCGGCGCCGGCGAGAAGGGGCGTCCCCTGGAGCTCGAGGCGGCCGGAGGGCTGGAGCTCGACCGGCTGGCCGTCCGGCAGCTGATAGACGCCGGGTCGGAGGCCCGCCACAAAGAGGGCGTCGCTCACGAGGATGCTCCGCTCGACGCCCTTCGCCCGGATGACGCTCTTCATGACCGCCGGCGGGAGATGCTGCCCGTCGAAGATGAATCCGGCCCTCAAGCGGTCCTCGGCGAGCTGATCCCAGATGTAGTTCGGGTGGCGCCGGATCGTCGCGTGGGCGCCGTTCCCGAGGTGGGTCGACCAGGTGGCCCCGGCGTCGACCGCGGCCCGGATCTGATCCGAGGTCGCGGCCGTGTGCCCGATCGACGCGATCACCCCATCCGCGACGAGGACCTCGATGTAACCGATCGACTCGTCGTACTCGGGCGAGAGCGTGACGATCCGGATCCGTCCGCCCGCGGCCATCTGCCAGCGACGGTACTCCGCGACGTCGGGCGGCCGGACGTGACGCAGGGGATGGGCGCCACGGGGCCCGTCCTCACGGGCGATGTGCGGGCCTTCGACATGGATGCCGACGACCGACGCCGCGGTCAGCGGATCGGCCTCACAGGCGGCCGCGACCGCTGCGAGGGAGTGGACGATGTGCTCCTCGGACTCGGTGCAGATCGTGATGCAGCTCCCGGTCACGCCGTGTCGCCACAACGCCCGGACCATCGACGACGTCGTGCCCGCTTCGGCATCGGCGGCGTTGGGGTCGTGGCCCTCGAAGCCGTTGACCTGGAGGTCGAGCCAGCCCGGCGAGATCCAGCTGGTCGACCCGTCGTCCTCGGCGGCTGTCGAGGCGGATGCGGCGGCCCCGTCCGAGGGGGCGACCCGCTCGATCCGAGCGATCTGCCCGGCGGCGATCGACAGCCGGACTGGCCGGCCGTCCTCGACCGAGCGTCCTTCGACGACGAGGTCGCGTGACCCGTCGGTCCGGATCGATCCCTGCCGGCTCAACCCTTCAGCCCGGTCAGCGTGATGCCCTCGACGATCCGCCGGCGCAGGATCAGGAACGCGATCAGCGTCGGCAGCATCGCGATGACTGCGGCGGCGCTCGTCAGCCCGAAGTCGACCCGGGTGTTGGCGAGCTGCGACAGGCCGAGTTCCATCGGGAAGAGCGTCGGCTTGCTGAGGATCAGGAGCGGCCAGATGAAGGCGGTCCAGGCTTGGATGAAGGCCAGGATCGCCAGCGCGGAGATGGCCGGCGCGAGCAGGCGCGGCACGAGCCTGAGCATGATCCCGGTCTCCGACATCCCGTCGATCCGGGCCGCATCGATGAGCTCGTCGGGCACGCTGGTCGCTGTGTTCTGGCGCATGAAGAAGATCCCGTAGCTCAGGACGAGGAAGGGCAGGAAGAGTCCGAGCTGGGTGTTCACGAGCTTGAGGGCGTTGACTTGGATGAACAGCGGGACCATGTAGATCTCGAACGGGATGATCGCCGTCGCGAGCACGAGGATGAACAGGATGTTGTTCCCCGGGAACTGGAACTTGGCGAAGATGTAGCCGGCCATGGTCGAGGTCAGGACGATGAACACCGTCGAGACCAGCGCGAACACAAAGCTGTTCCAGAGGTAGAGGAGCATCGGCGCCGAGGCGAACGCCTTCGCGTAGTTGTCGAGCGTCCAGTGGACCGGCAGCAGGCGCGGCGGGACGAGCAGCAGCTCGGGCGCCGGCCGGAGCGACGTGCTGATCAGCCAGAAGATCGGGAAGATCATCACGATGCCGCCCACCGCCAGGGCGCCGATCACCAGCCAGCGGACGATGCGCGGCCCGAGGCGCCTGGTCGTCATTGCGCCGACCCTCGCAGGAAGCGGAACTGGATGATCGTCAGGACGATCACGATCAGGAAGAGGTAGACCGCCTCGGCCGCCGCGTAGCCCATGTTGAAGAACCGGAAGCCGTTCTCGAAGATGTCGTAGACGAGCACCCGGACGAGCTTGCCCGGCGCCCCCTGGACGTCCGAGGCCAGGACGTACACTTGGGTGAACACGTTGTAAGACGAGATCGTCGTGATCACGATCACGAACAGCAGGACCGGAGCGAGCAGCGGCAGGGTGATCCGCCGGAACTGCTGCCACGGCCCCGCGCCGTCGACGGCTGCGGCCTCGTGGTAGACGTACGGGATGGCCCGCATCCCGACCAGCAGGATGATCATGTTGTAGCCGAGCTGCTTCCAGACCGACAGGATCACGACCGCCACGAGGGCCAGGGTCGAGTCACTCAGCCACGGCTGCTTGGCGATCCCGACCACGCCGAGGCCGGCGTTCAGGATCCCGTTGTTGTAGTTGAAGATCTCGCGCCAGCCGAGCGTCACCGGGACCACCGAGATCAGGACCGGCGCAAAGTACAGGAGCTCGAGGAATCCGCCCAACCGGCCCCGGACGAAGCGCGCCAGGAGCGCCGCGAGGAGCAGCGCAAGGGCGACCGAGAGGACCGTCGTGGCGACCGCGAAGATCGTCGTGTTGAAGAAGGCGAGGCGGAAGTTGTCGTCCTTCAGGAGATTGACGTAGTTGTCGAGGCCGACGAACTTCTCGGCCGGCTTGATCAACTCCCACTTGAAGAAGCTCATCAGGACGGCCTGCCCGGTCGGGATCACGCGCAGGTAGATGAACAGGGCCATCACAGGCGCGAGCACGAGGAAGACGAACCGGTAGCGAAGCCAGCGGCGTCGCGGCACCGACCGGACCGCTGCCAACGGGGAGATCAACCGCGGATCCTCCGATGGACGGGCTCAGGGGCGGGCCGGCGCGCCGCGGACGGGGTCCGCGACGCGCCGGTCTCGAACGATCTCAGCTGCCGTGGCCGTTCGTGGCCAGGATCTGGTTGGTCTCGGCGGCCCACGTGTCGAGCAGCGCCTGGATCTTGTCGGGCTGGCCGGCGAGATTGGCGTAGTCAGCGTAGGCGTCGACGAGGTGGGTGGCGAGCTTGGTCTCGAGCTCGTCGAACTCCGCCAGGGGCGGGGTCAGCGAGACCTTGATCCCGTCGGGCTTCTTGAGGAAGCCTTCGTAGCCGGGGTTGGCGGCCAGGAACGCGGTCAGGTCGAGGTCCTTGCGCGAGGGCAGCCAGCCGGCGATCGTCGGGATCGAAAGCTGCTGGTCCTGCTCGGTCAGGAACTTGACAAAGTCCCACGAGCAGGCGGCGTTGGGGGCCGCGGTCGGCACGTACATCGTCTCCGTCGCGCCGAGGTCGGCGGTCGGCAACGAGATCGAACCGTACTTGCCGACGAGGTCGGGGGCGTTAGTGGCAATGTCCGCGACGACCCACGGCTCGCGGGCGAACATCGCGGTCGCCTTCGTCTCGAATGCCTTCGCATCGTGGTCGATGTTGGGCGAGTCGATTTTGTCGCGGAGCGAATCCATGTAGATCTGGAGGAGCTTGGCGCCTTCGGGACCGTTGTAGTCTGCGGCCCACTTACCGGGCGAAGTCTCCTTCACGATCTCGCGCCCGTACTGGAGCAGCAGGATCCAGAACTTCTCGGCGACGCCGCTGCCCTGGCCGCTGAGCCGGAAGCTGAAGCCGGATCGCGTGACGTTGCCGCTGGCGTCGACCTTGGCGAGCTTCTTCGCGTACTCCCAGATCTGGTCCATGGTCGTCGGAGGACCTGACAGGCCGGCCTCAGCCAGCATGTCCTTGTTGTAGTAGAGGGCCGAGCCGGACGAGAACAGCGGCACGCCGACGACGTTGCCCTTGTAGCTCGAATCGGTCAGGACGGTGTCGATGTAACGGTCGGAACTGACCGTCGCGAGCAGGTCGGCCGGCACCGGGGCGAGCAGGCCCTGGTCGATGAAGCGGGCCAGGAAGTTGGAGGTCCGGATGACGACGTCACCGGCCGTGTTCGACGGCAGCGCGGTGGTCAGCTTCTGCTCGAAGCCGCGCAGGTCCGTGCTGAAGACGGTGAACGTGACGTTCGGATGCGCGGCGGTGTAGGCCTCGCCGGCTTTCTTGTAGACGGCATCCATCTCGGGGTAGCCGCCCCAGACGTTGAGCGTGACGG
Source organism: Candidatus Limnocylindrales bacterium (assembly GCA_046595595.1). Classification (GTDB taxonomy): domain Bacteria; phylum Chloroflexota; class Limnocylindria; order Limnocylindrales; family CSP1-4; genus CF-46. The sequence goes on along the minus strand of JBKJOK010000262.1, from coordinate 11,676 downwards.
GGGCGTCGCCGCAGGCATTGGCCACGGCCGACGGTGCCGCGGACGAGCCGTCGGCGCTGCTGGCCGGGGCGCTCGCTCCGCTCGTCGCCGCCGGGGCCGTCGTCGCGGACGGGCTACAGGCTCCGATCGCGAGGGCCAGCGTCGCTGTGAGCGCGAGGCCTTTCTTCCATGAGTGGGTCTGGTTCATGTCGCTCCTCCTCCGCGGCGTGGAGACATTCGTCCCATCGCCGATGTCAAGCCATTCGGCACGGCGCCGATCGTTCCTCAAACGCACCTCACCTCTCGTGCTCCAGCCGCGGACGACTGGACTCCTGCGACTTCCGGGGATGGGGCGTGGTTCCGGTGGGCCATCGGCCGAGGCCGAACGAATGCGGATCGGAGTGGCGCCGGTTGGCCTCGAGCGGCGCCATCCGGGTCATCAGCAGCTCGCCCGCCTCGATGACGTGGGCCCGGACCGCGGCCTCGACGAGCTCCGCGTCGCGCAGCTCGACCGCGTGCAGGATCGGCTCGTGCTGGGCGACCAGCGTCGGGGCGTCGGCCGACGAGATCTGGTTCGTCAGGACAATCCGGCGGGACAGGACCTGGAGCGAGTCGAGCCGGCTCAGCAGCATCTCGTGGCCGCAGTGCTCGAACACGGACCGATGGAAGGCCATGTCGGCGTCGGCGACGATCGTGGGATCGGCCGATTTGACCGCCTCCCGCAGCCCCTCGAAGGCCGCGCTGACCTGGGCCAGCATGGTCGGATCCGACCCGCGAGCCTCGACCGCGAGGCGGGCCGCGTACGGCTCGAGCAGCGCTCGCAGGCTCGAGATCTCCCACGTGGCGCGGACGGACAGCTGCGAGACGAAGACGCCGCGTCGCGGGATGATCTCGATCAGGCCGCCGTCGGCCACCGTCCGGAGCGCCTCGCGGACGGTGCCTCGCGAGGTGCTCATCTCCGCGGCGAGGGCGACCTCGGGCAGGCGCGCGCCGGGGGCGTACAGCCCGCTGACGATCGCCTCTTTGATGTGCGACGCCACGGCCGTGGTGAGGGTCTCCGGTCGACGCAAGGCCATGAATGGATCCCTCCTCGGATGCCCGCAATTGTCCGACAGTAGATCATCCGACATTGTGGATGCAAGTGGCTCGTCGGCCAGCGTCCGCCGGGGCGCGACCACCATCCCGTCGCGGGTCAAAGGTTCTTGATCCTGGTCTTGTAGCGCTCGATCACCGCGACGTTGGCCTCGTCGCCGCCGGGGCTGTTCGAGCTCCGCCAGACCGGCGGCTCGATCCCCCGCCGGGCCAGCTCGTCGATCGCCTCGAGCATGATCGCGTTGAGCGCGTAGGCGTTGACCATCGTCGAGACGGGCCCGGCCTTCTCGCTCACGCCGTCGATCTTCATCACGGCGTCACCGAGAGGCATCTTCGTGTCGACGACGATGTCGACGAGGTCGCACAGGTCCTTGCCGCTCGGATGGCGGCTCGGGTGGCCCGCCGGAAGCCCGCGCTGGTTGGCGATCGAGGTCACGCCGATGCTCGTCATGCCGTGCTCGCGGGCGTACAGCGCGCTGTCGATCGTCGCGGCGTTGATCCCGTAGGCGTTGACGATGATCAGGACGTCGCCCGGCTCGTAGGTGACCTCGTCGAGCAGCGCTCTGGCATAGCCCGGGGTGCGCTCGATCCGCATCGAGCGGGCCGCGCCGTGGCCGAGGTAGAAGCCGTCGTCGATGAACGACACGATGCAGGCGAGCCCGCCGGCGCGCGAGAAGACCTCCTCCGCCCCGATCTGCGAGTGCCCGCCGGGCCCGATGACGTAGATCAGGTGATCGCCGGCGATCCGGTCGGCCACCGCCAGCCCGGCCTCCATGATCGCCTCGCCCTCCTCGGCAGCGAGCCGGGAGATCAGGCCGATCGCCTCGTCCGCATATCGGGCGTGGATGGGAGCCGCCATTCAGTCCTCCTCGGGTCGTGGGATCGACGTCATGCCGCGGGTGCGCCCTGGGCAAGCCGGATGATCGCGTCGGCCAGATGTTCGCCCTCGCCCGCGACGAGCACGCTGGCGTTCGGTTCGTAGCCGCCGACGGCGAACGCATCGGCCGTCGGCAGGTAGCCGACCGTCCCGTCGCAGAGGGCCGCGATGCAGGTCCGGTCGTCGCCGACGGCCGCCCGGATCCGCTGGCCGAGGGCCGTGAACAGCTCGCCCGAGACGCCGATGTGGACGAGCGGCCCGAACGCCAGGGCGCTGATCCGGATCGCGACGTCCTCGTCGCGCCGGGGATCCGCGGCCTGGCCGGCGATGAGATCGGCATAGGCCGCCGCGACAACCGCGTGGTACGTGGCGTCCGGAGAGAGATCGGCGGCCCGGACGGTGGCGGCGGTGACCGCCGCGGCCGTGGCGGCTTTCCTTGCCACGCCGGCGTCGGGAAGTGGCTTGCGGCGCAGCTCGACGATCTCGGCACTGCCCCAGACCCGGGCCGACGGCTCCGGTCGCAATCCGCGGTGAACGGCGACGGCGACCTCGGCGATCGCCGTGCCGTAGCGCTCGGCCGACTCGAAGGTTCGCCACGGCACCACCACGCCGACCATGCTGCCTTCGGGCGAATAGCCGCCCGGGTTCACGTCGCCCTGCGGGCCGGTGGAGAAGAGGGCGACGCCGCCAAGGGCATCTTCGATCCGGGCGCAGGCAACACCCGGAAAGTCGGCGGAATAGAGATTGTTGTCGGGGCCGAGCGTCGTCGGGTGACAGCCATAGTTGACGAGGGTCGCGATCGGCTGCCCCGAGAGGTCGTCGAAGCGGGCGACGGTGACGCGATCGTCGAGGGGCCCGCCGTTCGGCCGGCGGTTGGCGCCGATCCCGTCGATCGAGCCGACGCCCACCGCGGCGACGGCCTCGCGTCGTCCGGCCCACGCGTCCGCGACGGCCCCGGCGATCGCGCGCCCCACGGCCTCCTCGGCCTCCGAGGGCTCGGCGAGCGCAGGCCCGCTGTGGGTGTGGGTTCCGGCGAGCTGGAGGCGGTCGCGCGGGATGCCAGTGGTCCGGAGGACCTCGGCCGCGATCGGGTCCTGGAGGCGCTGCTCGATCTGGAGGAGATCGGCCATCACCAAGCCGATTGCGGTCCCATCCTCGCTCTCGGCGACCAGGGCGCGTGCCCAAAGCGGGTCGTGGATGCCGGCCGCTCCGCCGATCCGCGCCTCGTAGCCGTCCATGGCAAGACCGACGGGGGGCGTGATCTCGACGGCGGCCGCGCCGATCTTCATCGGATGTCCGTCATCGCGACGGGACCGTCTCGAGACTGACGGAGCGGCCGGTCCGGGCGGACTCGTAGGCGGCGGTCACGATCTCGACCGCGTTGCGCCCGTCCTCGCCGGTCACGACGGGCGCGCGGCCGGTCCGGACCGCGTCGACGAAGTCGGTGTACTGCCGGATGTAGCCGGCGGCCGTGGTCCCCCAGGTGGCGCTGGCAGGGCTGCCTGTCGCGGTTGGGGCCGCCGCGGGTGCTGTCTCCGGAGCCGCCCGGCCCGGGATCTGCCATTCGGGGGACGCTTCGCCGACGATCCGCACGTGACCAATGTCCCCGTGGACGCGGATCTCGCCCGGCCGCTCCGCATCTGCCGAGGTCGTCGCCACGATCGAGCCGAGCACCCCGCTCACAAACTGGATGCTGACGATCGCGCCGTCCTCGGCCTCCATCGCGTGGGTCCGGGTCGCCGCATGCGCTGCGACCGAGCGGACCGGCCCGCCGAGCCAGCGGACGACGTCAATGAGGTGGATCGCCTGGTTCATCAGGACCCCGCCGTCGAGGTCGAGCGTCCCCCGCCAGTCGGCACTGTCGTAATAGGACTGCGGGCGCATGTAGATGCCCTCCGCGAGGATCAGCGAGATCGTCCCGAGCGCGTCGGCCGCGACGGCCGCCTGAAGGGTAGCAATGGCTGGCTCGAACCGCCGCTGCGACACCGTCGCCAGGATCAGACCCTGTCGCGCCGCTGCGGCGATCACGGTGTCGGCGGCCGCGACGGACAGGGCGATCGGCTTCTCGACCAGGACGTGCTTGCCCCTGCCGAGCGCCGCGAGCGCCTGGGACGGGTGCAGGCCCGATGGCGTGAGGATCGAGACCGCGTCGATGTCGTCACGCCCGAGGAGCTCGCCGACGTCGGTCGTCCACGGCACGCCCCAGCGCTCGCCGACAGTCCGGGCGCGCTCCACGGACGCGCTGGCCACGCCACCGAGCCGGATACCGTCGACCGCGGCGATGGCCTCGAGATGCTGCGTCGAGATCGTTCCGCAGCCGAGCAGGCCGATCGTCAGCGTGTCGTTGGCGGCCGTCATCGGCGCGTCTCCGCCACCTTCGCCACCGCGGTCAGCACGTCGTCAAGATCGGCGGTCGAACCCATCAGGGTCGGGAGGGCGAAGACCATCACCTCGTCGGCGGCGGCCCGCTCGGCGTTCGGGCAGGGGTCGGCCGGCCGACCGCCCAGTCGCTCGATCTCGTCGATGATCGCCTGGTTCCGGTTCAGCGGGACGTAGCCGGCGAAGACCGGGATGCCCTCGGCCCGAAGTGCGGCGGCGAACTCGGCCTTGGGCATGCCGCCGTCGGCCTCGCCCAGCCAGCGCCAGTGGTAGGTGTACCAGCTGTGCGCGGTCACCCCGTCCGGGACCTTGACAGGGGCAACACCGGGGATCCGGGCCATGCCAGTCTCGAGATAGGCGGCTGCCGTCGTCCGCTGCGCCTGCTGCTCGGGCATCCGGCGGAGCTGGCCGAGCAGGACGGCGGCCTGGAACTCCGTCATCCGGAGGTTCCAGCCGATCCGGACGTGCTCGTACCACTCGCCGCCGCGGCGCCGGCCGACGTTCCGGTACGACCAGAGGAGCTCGTCGAGCTCGGCGTCGTCGGTCAGCATGATCCCGCCCTCGCCGGCGTTGACCGGCTTCGAGGACTGGAAGCTGAACACGCCGATGTCGCCGATCGCGCCGACCGGCCGTCCCCGCCAGGCCGCGCCGTGGGCCTGGGCGGCGTCCTCGACCACGCGCAGGCCGTGGCGCCGAGCCGCCGCCATCACCCCGTCCATGTCGGCCGGCGAGCCGCCATGGTGGACCGGGACGATCGCCCGGGTCCGGGAAGTAACGGCGGCATCGATCCCGGCCGGGTCGATCAGAAGCGTCTCCGGATCCACGTCGACGAAGACCGGGATCGCGCCGAGCATCAGGGCGGCGCTGGCGGTGGCGATGAAGGTGTAGGGCGGAACGATGACCTCGTCGCCGGGCTGGACGCCCACGGCCTTGAGCGCGACCGTCAGGCCCATCGTGGCATTGACGAGGGAGACGCCGTGGCGGGCATCGTGAACGGCGGCGAACGCCGCCTCGAAGTCCTTGACGTAGGTGCCGTCGATCGAGCCCCAGATCCCGGACCGGAGGGCCGCGACGAGCAGCTCCTCCTCTTCCTTGCCGAAGACCGGCCACTGCCCGATCGGCGTGGTCCGGACCGGCGTCCCGCCGTTGATCGCCAGATCGGTCGCCGCGTCAGCGGCCCGAATACCGGTCATCGCATCACTCCCGAGATCGCTGCATCGTCGACGAACATCACCGCGTCCGGATGGTCGCGCAGGGCGGACGCCGGACAGGCGGTCGTGATCGGACCCTCCAGCATCGCCGCGACCGCGGGCGCTTTCTGGGCGCCGGGCACGACGACCGACACCGCGCGGCTCGCTAGCAGGGCCGACATCGTCACGGTCATCGCCAGGCGGGGAACCGCCTCGAACGACGCGAACGCGCCATCGCGGACCTGCTGGTGGCGGCTCGTGTCGTCGATCTCGACCACCTTGACCGCTAGCGGGTCGTGGAAGTCGGCGACGTGTGGATCGTTGAACGCGAGATGGCCGTTCTCGCCGACGCCGATCAGGGCCAGGTCGATCCCGCCCGCGGTGAGCAGCTCCCCATACCGAGCGCACTCCGCATCGGGATCGCGGGCCGCCGCCGCACCGTCGAGCTTCTCAACCCGGCCGGGTCGGACCTTCGACCAGATCCGGCGATCGAGCCACTCCCCGAACGACCGCTCGTCGCCGAGCGGGAGCCCGACGTACTCGTCGAGGTGGAAGGCCGCGACTCGCCCCCAGTCGATGCCGGGCGTTGCGGCCAGCGCGTCGAGGAACTCGCCCTGGGAGGCAGCGGCGGCGAAGACCAGCCGGGCGTCGTCCTGCGTGGCGAGGATGGCGGTCAGGCCCTCGGCCACGTGGGCGGCCGCAGCCGCGCCGACCTGCGCTCGATCGGGCAGGATCTCGGTCACCAGCCGGCCGTGTCGGAGCTGGGTCGCGGTCATGTCCGCTCCGGGATGAACACGACGAAGAAGACGTAGTCGAGCGGCTCGCTCCCGGTGTTCGTGATCAGGTGCTCCGTGCCGAGCGGGATGAGGACGGCGCTGCCGGCGGAGACGTCGGTCCGCTCGCCGCCGAGCTCGACGAAGCCCGACCCGGACGCGACCCAGTAGACCTGGTCCTCGTCCGTGTGGGTGTGGGCGGGGACGGTCTGGCCGGGATGGATCCGGACGTGGGTGACGTTCAGCCGGGACGTCTCGAAGATCGGCCGGTAGTCGGCATACGGCTCGGGCTGGACGGTCAGGTCGTCGAGATGGCGGATCAACGGGACGCCTCCATGAGCGATTGCCGGTCGGTCGGTCGCCGATCGGTCGGCTGTCGGGTTCGGGCTCACGCCCCCGAGGCGGGGCGGACTCCGGCGTCGGTCTCGAGGTGGCCGAGCCTGACGGAGTCGAAGTCCCAGCCGTACTCGGCGCACATCGTGCGCACGTGGCTGTCCCAGGTCGGCTCGGCCGCCGGCGGACCGGCGACGAAGCAATCGATGCTGAGGTAGACAAAGCGGGAGGAGCCGGTGCACCGGACGGCGTGCGGGGTCCCCGGTGGCGTCCGGACGAAGTCGCCGACGCGGAGCTCGACCGACTCGGATTCGTCGGCCCCGACCGCCATCGTGCCCTCGCCCTCGAGGATGTAGAAGACCTGCTCGACGTCAGGGTGGACGTGGAGCGGCGGAGCCTCGCCCGGCTCGAGGATGACGAAGAACGCCTCCGATGCGGTCGCGTCGCGGCGATCCATGATCAGGTCGTTCGTGTGGGTCGGGAACCGGTAGCGGACGACGTCGCGCGTGTCGAACACGTACTTGACCACTGGGCTGGGGCTCCTCCAGGCGGACGATGGGCGAGTGCGGTCGATTGTCCAACAATAGACCCTTGGACAACGGGCGCACAAGTCCCATACTTGGCGCTTGATCGCCCCTCGCGACTCCCAATACGAGGAGACCACCCTGCCGACACGAACGGATCGTTTCGATCTCAGCGGGTGCACTGCGGCCGTGATTGGCGGGACCGGGGTTCTGGGCGGCGCGATCTGTCACGGCCTCGCCGACGCGGGTGCCGCGGTCGCGGTCCTTGGACGGTCCGTAGAACGTGGCGAGGAGCGCGCCGCGGCCGTCCGCGAGAGGGGCAGCTCCGCGATCTCGGTCACGGCTGATGCGACCGATCCGGCCGCGCTCGGCGCGGCGCTCGAGGAGATCGGACGGCGTCTCGGACCGGTCGACATCCTGGTCAATGCCCCCGGCGTCAACAGCGCCACGCCGTTCTTCGAGATCGAGCTCGAGGAGTGGCACCGCCTGCTGGACGCCAACCTGACGTCCGTGTTCGTCGCCTGCCAGGTCTTCGGCCGGGCCATGGTCGAGGCGGGCCGCGGGGGATCGATCATCAACATTTCGTCGGCCTCGTCCGGTCCGCCGCTCAGCCGCGTCCTGACATACTCGGTCGCGAAAGCAGGGCTCAACAACCTCACCCAGTACCTCGCCGCGGAGCTCGCCCCGCACCACATCCGGGTCAACGCCATTGCCCCCGGGTTCTTCCCGGCCGAGCAGAACCGCAAGCTCCTGTCCGAGGACCGGCTCGCGGCCATCGTCGGCCACACGCCGGCCGGTCGACTGGGCGAGCCCGATGAGCTCGTCGGGGCCGTGGTCTGGCTGGCGTCGGAAGCGGCGTCGGGCTTCGTGACCGGCTCGATCGTGCGCGTCGACGGCGGCTTCAGCGCGATGACCATCTGAGGATGACTAGCCCGCAGCAAGGATCGCTCGATGACGTCGCCGTCGGGCCCGCGGCCGGCGGCGATGCACCCGACCCCGCCGATCCCCTGGCAGTCTTCCGGATTGACCGCCTGCCGGGCTGGGCGCTCGTCCGGCACCGGTTCGCCCGCACCGAGGTGGAAGACGTGGACGAGGCGGTCGACGCCGCCTTCGCGACCATGGCGCAGACGATCCGATCCGGGTCGCGCGTCTGCCTGGCGGTCGGCAGCCGGGGGATCGACCGGATCGCCGAGGTCACCCGGGCCGCGGTCCGCAACCTCCGGTCGCTCGGCGCCGAGGTCTTCGTCGTGCCGGCGATGGGCAGCCACGGCGGGGCCACCGCCGACGGCCAGGTCGAGGTCCTCGCGTCGCTCGGGATCCGCGAGGATACGATCGGCTGCGTGATCCGCTCGAGCATGGAGACGGTCCGGATCGGCGAGATCGAGGGCGGGATCCCGGTCTTCGTCGACCGGATCGCCCACGACGAGGCGGATTTGATCATCCCGATCAACCGGGTGAAGCCCCACACCGACTTCAGCGGCCCGGTCGAGAGCGGGCTGCTCAAGATGGTCGCGATCGGGCTGGGCAAGCAGCATGGCGCCGACACGTTTCACGGCCGCGGCTTCGCGGCCTTCGCCGACCTGATCCCGGCGGTCGCCGGATACACCCTGTCCCGCCTCGACATCCCGTTCGGGCTGGCCCTGGTCGAGAACGGCTACGCCCGCCTGAGCCGGATCGAGGCCGTCGCGGCCGCCCGGATGTACGAGCGCGAGCGCGAGCTCCGTGACGAGGCCGACGGCTTCCTCGCGCGGCTGCCGTTCGCCGAGCTCGACGTCCTCGTCATCGATCGGATCGGCAAGGACATCAGCGGGCTGGGCATGGATTCGAACGTCGTGGGCCGCTACTACACCGGCCCGACGGGTCGCCCGCCGTCGATCCAGCGGATCGTCGTCCGCGACCTGACGGACGCGACCGAGGGCAATGCGGTCGGGATCGGGATGGCCGATGTCGTTCTCCGCCGCGCGGCCGACCGGATGGACCGGGTGAAGACCTACATGAACTGCATCACGGCCAAGACGCCGGAGGGCGCTCGGATCGCGCTGACTGTGGACACCGATCGCGAGGCCCTCGACGTGGCGATCGCGTGCTGCCTGCGGGTCGACCCGGCGCAGGCCCGGATCGCCCGGATCCTGGACACGAAGCACCTCGAATGGTTCTTCGCGAGCGAGCCGCTCCTCGCCGCCCTGGCGGAGGATCCCGCGAACGAGATCGCCGGTCCGGCCCAACCCATCGACTTCGATCCAGAGGGCCGGTTTGCCGTCGACCTGCCGGCCTGACGTCACGTCGCCGGTCCCCTTCCGGAACCGGCCCTCAACCCGAACCGGCGGATGATCGGCCCGCGGGTGAGACGCGGCCTGGCGGGCCTCCCGCCGAGCCGGCGCGGCGCGCTCATCTTCATCGTCTCCGGCATGGTGTTCGTCGCGACCGATTCCCTGACGAAGAGCCTCGTCGCGAACGTACCGGTCGTCGACGTCGTGTTCGGCCGGCACGTGTCCTACCTCGTGGCGCTGGTCCTGCTCGCCGGTCGACGGAGCCCGCGCCAGCTCCTCGTGACCCGCCGCCTCGGCGTCCAGGTCCCGCGCGGTCTCGCTATGGTCGGCGCGACCGCGTCGTTCTTCCTCGCGCTGTCCCTGCTGCCGCTGGCCGAGGTCAGCACGCTTGCCTCGACCACGCCCCTCATCGTCGTCGGCCTGGCCGGTCCGCTTCTCGGCGAACGGATCAGCGGCTCGTCGGTGATCGGGGCGATCGTCGGGTTCGGCGGCGTCGTCGGGCTGATCGGGCTCGATCCCAGCTACCTCAACCCAGCGTTCCTGATCCCGCTCGGAACGGCCGCCTCGTACGCGCTCTTCAGCATGCTGACCCGGGAGCTCCGGGCCGAGGACCCGAGCGTCACGATGTTCTACTCGGGCCTGGTCGGGATGATCGCGTCGACGATCCTGTTCGTGGCGATCCCGGCCACGCCACCCGATTCGGCGCACTGGGCGGGGATCGGGCTGGTCGGCCTGTCGGCCCTCGTCGGCCACCGCCTCCTCGTCGCGGCCTACCGACTCGGCCGGGCCAGCGACCTGGCGCCGCTCGCCTACCTGAGTCTGGTGTGGTCCTTCCTCAGCGGGGCACTGCTCTTCCACGAGCCCGCCCAGCCACGCGCGATCGCGGGCGCCCTGGCGATCGCGGCCGGCGGTGCGATTACGCTGCGTGCGAGGCCGGCCGAGCGGGAGCCCGTCGCGGCGTCGGTCGATTACGGCGATTCGGCCGGCCTGGAGGCCGGATCAGCGTCCGACCAGGCCGAGGCTAACGGCCGGCTCGACGGTCACGTGGTCGCAGGCGACTCGGCTCGACCGGGCTGATCCCGGGCCAACACCCGCCGCAGGCCGTCGGAGAGCACCTTCTCCGCCGACGCCGACACCCAATACAAGTCGCCGAGGTTGTCGTCGCCTTCGGCAAGCTGGGACGACGTCGGGATGTAGCCGTTGGCCGACTCGCCGTAGCCGAGGGCGAGGACCGTGGCGTCCAGCCGGAGGCGCTGGGCGAGGAGCTGGTACTCGACGTATGCCTCGCCCGGCAGGAGGACCAGCACGACCGCTCCGAGATCGACGACAGGCAGGTCGATCGGCCGGCCGGCCGCGATCCGCCACTGCCAGCTGACTGCCATCGCAGCGTGCCGGCACGACCACGCTCACATCGATCGGATCATCAATGACGTCCACGAGATGCTCGAGACGTCGCCCGAGCGAGCGATGGAGGCAGGCGTCCTCCGGGCGCGGTCCGGCGTACGTGATGTTGTCGATGCGATCGTTGTGGCAGAAGCCGTCAGCTCCTTGCCAGCCGTGATCGTCACCTCGGACCACAAGGACATCGAAGCTCTTGTGGAGGCGGCTGGCGCGGTCGACCGGATCACGATCATCCAGGTCTGAGCGACACGGAAGCCAGCAGCTATGGGACGAGCTGATCCGGCAGTCCCGGATGGGATCAGCCGAGCCGGCGAGCGCCACGCGCCCGTTATCATCGGGCGATGTACGTGGTCATCCTGGCCGGCGGCGGCGGGACCCGGCTCTGGCCTCTCAGCCGGCCCGATCGCCCGAAGCCCTTCCTGCCACTCGTCGGCGCCGAAACCCTCCTTCAACGGACGGTCAGCCGCGTCCTCCCGCTCGTCGACGAGATGGACATCTTCGTCGTCACGGATCGGCGCTACGGCCAGCTCGTCCGCGATCAGGTTCCGGACGTCGGCTTGATCGTCGAGCCGGCCGCCCGCAATACCGCGGCCGCGATCGCCCTCGCCAGCCGGGTGATCGAGCGGCCCGACGACGAGGTCATGGTCGTCCTCCCGGCCGACCACTGGATCGAGGATGAGGACGTCTTTCGCACGGTGATCGAGGCGGCCGTTCGGTCCCTCGCCAGCGGCTGCTTCGACATCGAGCGCCCGCTGGTCACGCTCGGCGTCCACGCCGATCAGCCGGCCACCGAATACGGCTACCTGCGACCCGACCAGATGCGCGGACAGAAGGTCGATGGCCTGAAGGCCTACCCGC
>JBKJOK010000254.1:0-6443 GCA_046595595.1 Candidatus Limnocylindrales bacterium | reverse complement strand
CACGATGCCTACCTCGCGATCGGTCTCGAGACGGAGGCCGCAGCGGAGGCGCCGGCGAGCCGGGACCAGCCCACCTCTCGAACGTGAGCGGCGTTTTCCTCGACACGAGCGCCGTCTACGCTGCCGCGCGGGCGGGCACGGACCGGCATCCCGAGGCGAAGGCGGAGTACGAACGCCTTCTGCGCGACGCGATCAGGCTGGTCACCACGGACCTGGTCGTTGCCGAGCTCCACGCCCTGACCCTGAGCCGGTCGCGTCCGGCCGTTGCCCTGGACCTCGTCGATCGCCTGATGCGTTCGTCGCGGATCGATGTGATCGACAGCGGGGTCGATCGAATCCGGTCGGCGGTCGAGCTCCTGCGCGACCGACCAGATCGACGCTACTCGTTGGCGGATGCCGTCTCGTTCGTGGTGATGCGCGATTTCGGGATTGAACAGGCCTTCACGCTCGACGCCGACTTCGCCGCCGAGGGCTTCCGGATGCTGCCGGGTGATTCCTAGGTCGGCGATTCACGCGCCGACGGTCGAGCTCCGGCGCTCGAGCAGGATGACGTCGCGCCACTCTCCGGTCGCGTCGCGGCCGATCCGCTCCTGGACCCCGATCCGGCGGAAGCCGGCTCGCTCGTGGAGGGCGAGGCTGGCCGCGTTCTCGGCCTGAGCGCCGGCGATCAGCGTCCAGATGCCCGCTGCCTCCGTAGCTGGGATGAGCGCCGCGATGAGCGCCGCCCCCACGCCGCTACCACGCGCAGCCGCATCGATGTAGATGCTCTCCCAGGCGACGCCGGCGTAGACCTCGCGCGACGAGTACCGGGCGACGGCCGTCCAGCCGACGACGCGGCCGTCGAGCCGGGCGACGAACCGGCAGTCGCGCCGATGCGATGCGGTCCAGGCGCGCCACTCGGGGACGACTGTCTCGAACGTGGCGACGCCCGTGGCGATGCCCTGGCCGTAGATCTCGAGGACGGCTGGCCCGTCGGCGTCGGTCATCGGCTCGATCGTGACGCGCGTGCGGCCGGCCACGTCAGCCGCTCCGCCCGCGGGCGTCCACCGACCACTTCTCGACCGCGCCGTCGGCGGCGACAACGACGACCGAGTCGACGAGGTCGACGACCGGGCAGACATGGTTCGGGATGATCGTGATGACCTCGCCGAGGCGCGGCCGTTCGGCGCCCGCCGGCGCGGCCACGATCCCGTGGTAGTCGTTGACCCGCTCGATCACGAGGTCCGGGTAGCCCACGATCGCCCCGAACCCGACGAGGAAGTCGGCACGGTCCTTGGTCAGCGCCTTTGCCCCGGCGTCGACGACGATCCGGTCGTCGTGGACGGAGACCACGGTCGCGGCCACGGCCAGCGCGCAGCCCCGGGCCGGGATCGCCCCAAGCGCCCACTGCTGACGATCGCCGTAGACATAGGTTCCGGCCCGCATCTCCGTCACCGGGCCGGTCGCTGCGGACAACATCGTCGGCGTCGAGCCCGCGCTGACGACCGGCGCCGCGAACCCGTCCGCGCGCAGCGCCGCGATCGCCGCGCTCAGCGTCCGGACCTCGTCGGCTCCGGCCGCCTGGGCGCCGCCGATCCGGTAGCCGTGACCGCCGTGACTGAACACGCCCTCGACCGCGAGTCCCGCTGCGCGGGCGGCCCGAGCTACCTCGACAGCCTCCTCCGGCGTCGCGACCCCCGTCCGTCCACTGCCCGGATCAATCTCGACGAGGACGCCCACTCGGCGTCCCGAGCCGGCGACGGCCGCCGCCAGGCATTCGGCGCCTCCGATCGAATCGATCCCGACCCGGAACGCCGGAGCAGCGTCATGGAGGGCGCGGACCCGGGCGGCCTTGGGTCCATCGGCCCAGACCGGATAGGCGAGGAACACATCCGCGATCCCGGCGCCGACGAAGACTTCCGCCTCACCCAGGGTCCCCACGGTGATCCCGCGCGCCCCTGCCTCGAGCTGCATTCGCGCGACGGTGATGCTCTTGTGCGTCTTGGCATGCGGCCGGAGGGCGATGCCGCGTCGGTCCATCTCGTCCTGAAGCCGGGCGATATTCTCCTCGACGCGGGCGAGGTCCAGGACGAGGCAGGGTGTGTCGAGGCCGCCCGGCAGATCGGCGAACGACAGCGGATCCGTGACCGCCGCGGGCGAATCCGACGTGGACATCGGGATGGTCGTCATCGGCGGGCCGGCCGATCGACGATCGGCGTCCGCAGCGCGCCGAGCCCATCCACGCGCAGGACGACCTCGTCGCCGGGCTCGAGATAGCGGCCGAGCGTCGCATCCCGGACCTCGAGCAGGCAGCCCGTGCCCACCGTCCCGGAGCCGAGCAGGTCGCCGGCCCGGAGTCGGACGTCGGCCGAGGCGCGGGCGACCATCGCCCCGAACGAGAACTGGGCGTCGGACCAGCGTCCGCGCGACGTCTCGACTCCGTTGACCTCGGCCGTCATCGCCAGGTCCGGACCGGTCGCCCCGGCCGCCCGCGCCGTCGCCACCCCGAGCTCGTCCGGGGTCACGAGCCACGGCCCGAACGACGACGCGAAGTCCTTGCCCTTGGCCGGCCCGAGGCGAACGACCGTCTCCTCGCGCTGGAGATCGCGGGCCGACCAGTCGTTGAAGATCGTGTAGCCACCGATCGCCTCTTCGCCGCGCTCCTCGGGAAGGTCCGCCACCGGGGTGTCGATCAGGGCGGCCACCTCCAGCTCGTAGTCGAGCTCCGACGAAGCCGCCGGCGACCAGACCGGTTCGTCCGGCCCACGAATCTCCGAGACGTTGCTGAAGTAGAAGATCGGCAGGCGATACCACGTCTCGGGGACCTCGCCGCCGCGCCGCTCCCACATCGTCCGGACGTGCCCCTCGAATGCGTAGAAGTCGCGCAGGCTGGGCGGCCGGAGGATCGGCAGTCCGAACACCAGATCGGCAGCGTCGAGCACGGCGTCGTCATCGCCCGGCTCGCCGCGAGCCACGAACCCCTCGACCAGCTCACCGAGCGCCGCGACCCGCAGACCGCGTGCGAGATGGTCGTCGAGGGTCGTGACCGGCTGGCGATGGAGGACCCGATCGTGGGCGAGGTTCGGATCGGCGGCGACGGCGCGGCGGCGGGCGACCTCGAGGTCGATCCAGCTGGCCGGTCCGGGCGCGGGCGCGGCGAGCGGGCCAGCCTCGTCCGCTGCCGCCGCGACCAGGCGCCACGGCGCGCCGGCGGGCGCATGTCGCTCGCGGACGTGGGCGAGCTTCATGGCGGTCGAACACCGAGCGGGGTCATCCGCCGAGTGTAGGCGAGCATCCGATCGGCCACCGGGCTGCGTCAATCGGGGGATGACGGCGCCCGGTCGGGGATGCGACCCTCTGGCGATGGATGCGCGTCCCTCCGAGGAATCCGCTCGCCTCGCGACGAACACGGCGCCGGCGTCGACAACCGCGATCGTCCGCCTGTTCCGGGTGATCGCCGTGCTCGCGATCGGGCTTGGCGTCGCCCAGAGCGCGAGCGGCGCGATCGAGGGCGAGTGGCGGGCAGTCCTCCTCGGCGTCATGGGCATCGGCTACGGCGCCTGGCTCTTCGCCCTTGTCCGCCAGATGGGGACCGATCAGCGCGACGTCGTCGCCACCCGCATGGCGGTCGGGACGCTCGTCCTGCTTGCGGCGTCGTCCGGACTCCAGCCGTCGTTGGGCACCGCGCTGGCGATCGGCTCGCTGCTCCCGGCCGTCATCGTGATCCCGATCGTCTCGACCCGGATCCTGCTCCGGCTGCTGATCCTGAGCGGCCTGACCGGCGCGTGGTCCGTCTTGGCCGCGACGGTCGTCCCGCCCAACACGATGCCCGAGGCCGGCCAGACCGCGTTTGCGTTTCTGGCGCTGGTGTTGGCGTACGCCTTCCTGATCATCTTCCTGTGGGAGGTCAGTCGCCAACTGAAGGGCACCGCCGCCGACCTTCGGAGCGTCGTGGCGATGTCGAGCGACCTCGCCGAGACCCTCGACCCGCGCCTGGTCGGCGACCGGATCGCCGTCCACATCGCCCGGGCCGTCGGCGCCGACGACTGCGCCCTGAGCTTCTGGGATCGAGCCAGCGACACGGTCGTGACGCTCGGTTACCACCCGCCGGCCCGCCGCGAGACGGTCAACGAGAGCTACCTTGTCGAGGCGTTCCCCGCGACCCGGGCCGTCCTCCACGAGCAGCGCTCGATCGTCATCGACACGCATGATCCGGCCGCCGACCAGGCCGAGGTCGCGTACCTCGCGTCGATCCGGCAGCAGACGATGGCGATGATCCCGCTGATCGCCGCCGGCCGGACGGTCGGGCTGATCGAGGTCACGTCGGCGCGGCCGGGCGCGTTCGACGCCCGCGCGGTCGAGCTTGCGACGATGCTCGCGGGCGAGGCCGCGATGGCCCTCGAGAACGCCCGGCTGTACGAGGAAATCCGCCACCAGGCCCTCCACGACGGGCTGACCGGCCTCGCCAACCGGGTCCTGTTCCGGGACCGGGTCGAGCACGCCGTCGATCGCAACCGCCGGGCCGGTGGCCAGCTTGCGGTCCTCTTCATCGACCTCGACGACTTCAAGACGCTCAACGACAGCCACGGCCACGCCCGCGGCGACGAGGTCCTCGCGATCGCCGCCGGCCGGGTTCGGGACGTCCTCCGGCCGGCCGACACGGCGGCGCGGCTCGGCGGCGACGAGTTTGCCGTCCTGATCGAGGACATCGTCGACGAGGCCGACGCCCTCGCCGTCGCGACCCGTCTCGCCGAGGCCCTCCGCCAGCCGATCGCGTTCGGCCACCTCGTCCTCCGGGTCGCCGCCAGCATCGGGGTGGCGATCGGCAGTCCGACCGGCGAGACGGCCGACGATCTCCTGCGCAACGCCGACGTCGCGATGTATGCCGCCAAGGGCTCGTCGCGGGGCGGCGCCGAGGTCTTCCGGCCCGCCCTCCGCGACGGTGCGGCCGAACGTGCCGACCTGGCCGGCCGGCTGCGCGGGATCGAGGAGCGCGGCGAGCTCCGGCTCGACTACCAGCCGATCGTCGAGCTGGCGACGCACCGGATCGAATCCGTCGAGGCCCTTGTCCGTTGGCAGCCGCCCGATGGCCCCGTCCTCATGCCGAACGAGTGGATCGACCTGGCCGAGGAGAGCGGCGACATCGTCGGGATCGGACGTTGGGTCCTGCGCGAGGCATGCCGCCAGGCTCGGGACTGGCAGATCCGCCTCGGCCGGCCCGATCTCCGGATCAGCGTCAACCTGTCCGCCCGCCAGTTCCGCGAGCACGACATCGTGGCGACGGTCCGATCGGCCCTCGAGGAGACCGGCCTGCCGGCCCAGACGCTCATGCTCGAGATCACCGAGAGCGGCCTGATGCGCCGGACCGAGTCGACGATCACCCGGCTCGACTCGCTCCGGGCGCTCGGGGTCCACCTCGCCCTCGACGACTTCGGGACCGGCTACTCGTCCCTCAGCTACCTCGAGCGCTTCCCGATCGACACCCTGAAGATCGACCGCTCGTTCGTGTCGAACAACGGGGTGATCTCGCCCATCGCCCGGGCGATCGTCGACCTCGGGCGGACGCTCGGCCTCGAGGTCATCGCAGAGGGCATCGAGCACCTCGACCAGGCCCGCTGGCTGGCCGAGCTCGGCTGCCGCTACGGCCAGGGCTACCTGTTCGCCCGGCCGATGAGCGCGGTCGCCCTCGAGTCGGTCCTGGCCGAGGGCGACGGGATCCTCCGGCCGTCCGAGGCGGGGGCCACGAGCGACAGCGTTTGGGACGACGGACCGCGGCTCCGGGTGATCGGCGAGTAGGGCTGCACCGGATCCTGGCCGTGCCCGGCCACTGGTCCCCTCGAGGGCGACTGCCGACCGTCATCGGCAGTCCAGGAGTTGCGTCCCCCGTTGCCTAGAGGTTGCCGCGCCGCGCCTGCTCGATCTCGATCGCCTCGAACAGTGCCTTGAAGTTGCCGACCCCGAAGCCGCGCGAGCCGTGCCGCTCGATGATCTCGAAGAAGAACGTCGGCCGGTCCTGGATGGGCCGCGTGAAGATCTGGAGGAGGTAGCCCTCCTCGTCCCGGTCGGCTTCGATGCCGAGCTCCTCGAGGGTCTCGATCGGGACGCCGACGTCGCCGACCCGTGCCCCGAGCTGCTCGTAATAGGCGTGGGGCATGCCGAGGAATTCGACGCCCAGGCCGCGCAGCGCCCGGACCGTGGCCACGATGTCGTCGGTCCGGAGGGCGATGTGCTGGGTCCCGGCGTCGAGGTAGTAGTCGAGGAACTCCTGGATCTGGCTCTTCTTCTTGCCCGGCGCCGGCTCGTTGATCGGAAACTTGACCCGGCCGTTGCCGTTCGTCATGACCTTCGACATCAGGGCGCTGTAGTCGGTGTGGATGACCTTGTCGTCGTAATGGATGAGCTGGGCGAAGCCCATGACGTCGCGGTAAAAGTCGACGAAGGTGTCCATCTCGCCGAGGCCGACG
>JBKJOK010000237.1:0-3775 GCA_046595595.1 Candidatus Limnocylindrales bacterium | reverse complement strand
CCTCGGCGCCCTCGACCTGTCCGGCCGGCGGCCGCTCCGCCGGCCGTACGAGGCATGGCTCGGGCGGTTCCGCCACGTCTCGGCCGCGTACCCGTATCGCGGCGACGATCCAGACAGCCAGGCCCTGGCGTCCACCGACGGCCTGGTGGCCGAGCTGGAGCGCGCGTTCTCCGCCGCGGAGCCGGGCACGATCGCGGCGTTCGTCGCCGAGCCGATCGTCGGGGCGACCCTGGCCGCCGCCGTCCCGCCTGACGACTACTGGCCGCGGATCGCCGAGGTCTGCCGGCGTCACGGGGTCCTGCTCATCGCCGACGAGGTGATGACCGGGTTCGGGCGGACGGGCCGCTGGTTCGGGCTCGATCACTGGGCCACGAAGGCCGACATCGTCGTCGCGGCCAAGGGCGCGACCTCGGGCTACTGGCCGTTCGGATTCGTTGCCGCGTCCGGCGCGATCCACGATGCGGTCATCGGGCACGGCGGCTTCGTCCACGGCTTCACGTACTCGCATGCGCCGGCCGGCGCCGCGGTCGCCCGCGAGGTCCTCCGGATCCTCGACGAGGAGGACCTGGTCGAGGCCAGCCGGGTCAAGGGCGAGCGGCTCCAGGCACTGCTCACGGACCGCATCGGGGCGAACGAGCACGTCGGCGAGATCCGCGGCCGGGGCCTTCTCGTAGGACTCGAGCTGGTCGCCGACCGGGCCACGAAACGGCCGTTTCCGCGCGCCGCCCGCCTGACGGAGGCGATCGTCCATGCCGCGCGCGACGCGGGCGTCCTCGTCTACTCGGGGACGGGCAACGCCAACGGCGTCGACGGTGACACGATCCTGCTCGGACCGCCGTTCGTCGTCACCGATCCCGAGCTCGAAGCGATCGTCGAGGCGCTCGCAGTGGCCGTCGAGCACACCACCTCCGTTGCGCGAGCGGCCGCTTCGGGTTGATCTCCCCGGGCTGCGGCACGGACCCGTCTACGCCGAACCCCGTAATCCGCGCTCCCTCCACCGGGTGATGGAACCTCAGCGTCCGCGAACGTAAGGTGCCGTCATGTCCGCCGTCATCCGCGCACCCGCGACCGATCCGAGCGAAGCTCCCGCTCGTTACTCGCGCGACTCGCAGGCCGTGCGCCTCCTCATCCTGGCGACGCTCCTGAGCCTGCCCCTGATGATCCTGGCCGTTCTGGCCCAGCCCGCCGTCCGGCCCATCTGGGACCACCTGCACTGGTCCGTGTCCGCCATCGGCGCCGCGGTCGCGGTGGCCTGGTCGGTCCGCGGCACGACCGGCCGGGTCCGCATCGTCCGGCGTTGGGCTGCGATCGCCCTCGGGTTGTGGATGCTCGCGGCCCTTCTCTGGGCGTGGATGAACTTGACCGCCAGCGTCCCGTCGGTCGTCGACCTCCTGGTCGTCGGGGTCGCCGGCCCCGGCGCCGCACTCATCGTCGCCACCGTTCGCGGTCGGATGTCGGCGGCGGAGGAGGCCGCGGTCTATCTCGACGGCGCGCTCGGCCTCGTCCTGATCGGTTCGCTCGTGGTGTACGTCGTCGGGCCAACGACCGTCGTCCTGCCGACCGCACAGAGCATCGTTGCAATGGCCTATCCGGCGGGCTTCCTCGGCATTGCCGGGGCGGGCATCGTGGCCCTCCTCGCCGTCGGGTATCCGATCGCCCTGCACGGTGCCCTCGCCCTGCTCGGCGGCGCTGGGCTCATCGGCCTGGCGTACCTTGGCTTGCTCGGACCGACGGTGAGCCTGTCGGACCCGGGGCCGCTCCCGAGCCTTCTGTTCACGATCGGGACCCTCGTCTCGGGCTACGGCGCGGCGACCTGGCGAAGCGAGCGCTCGACGAATGCCCGCT
The DNA here is from genome assembly GCA_046595595.1 of Candidatus Limnocylindrales bacterium. Taxonomy (GTDB): domain Bacteria; phylum Chloroflexota; class Limnocylindria; order Limnocylindrales; family CSP1-4; genus CF-46. The sequence goes on along the minus strand of JBKJOK010000237.1, from coordinate 1,930 downwards.
ACCTCGCCTTCGCCCGGTCCACGACCCGGATCATCGGGCCGCTGATCGGCAGCCTGCTCTTCCTGATGATCCTGCTGCCTACCCCCGACTCGATCGACGGGATCATCCGAGGCCTCGTATTCTCGGGCGCGATCCTGCTGATCCTCCGGCAGGGTCTGATCCTCCGCGAGCGGACAGCGATGCTTGCCACCGTGACCGAGCTGACCCGCTCGAACCGGCGCCTCGTGGGCCAGCTCCGGCGCGAGCTCGAGGACCGGACCCGCAACGAATCCCTCTCGATCGAGGCGGCCCGGGCCGACGCGGTCGGTTCCCTGTCGGCGAGCGTCGGACACGAGGTCAACAACCCGCTCACCGGGGTGCTGGGCTACGCCGAGCTGGTCCTCGCCGAGCTGCCCGCCGATCATCCTTCACGGCGCGATGTCGAGACGATTCGCGAGGAAACCCTCCGGGCCCGCCAGATCCTCACCGCCATGCGCGATTACGCGAGCCCACGCCCGCCGCACATCGAGCCGACTGACCTGGCCGCCGTTCTGCACCGGGCCGTTGTTGCCGTCCGGTCGGAAGCGGGCCGGGCCGGGGTTGCGATCGAGGAGTCCGTCGAAACGATGGACGCCATCAGCCTCGACGGACAGGCTGTCGAGCACTCGCTATCCAGCGTCCTCGCAAACGCATGCCTCGCAACGCCGGCCGGCGGCCGGATCACGATCGCAGCGCGGCGAATCGCCAACGAGGTCGTGATCTCGGTGACCGACGATGGGATCGGCATGGACGAGGCGACCGTCCGGCGCGCCTTCGAGCCGTTCTATTCCGGTTGGCCGACCATGGACGGCGGGCGGTCCGCCACCGGCCTCGGACTGTCCATCGCGAATGGACTGATCGGGAGCCTTGGTGGCAAGATCACCCTCGACAGTTCGCCGGGGCGTGGGACCAGCGTCGAGATCCGACTTCCGGCGGCCGGCGTCGGTGCAGTGGACGGCCAGAGCGAGGAGGACCGGGCCTCGTGATCATTCGCTCCATCAGGCGCCGGGGCCGGATCGGCGACACGGTCGCCCACGTCCTGTGCGTGGACGATGAGCCGGTCGTGCTCAGCCTGATGGCCCGCCTGCTCGAGCGGCTCGGTTGCGACGTGACGACGGCCTCGGGCCCGCTCGAGGCTCTCGCCCTGTTCGAGGCTGAGCGATTTGACCTGATCGTCACCGACATCCGGATGCCGGGCATGGACGGTCACGCCTTCCTGGCCGAGATCCGCGCCCGCGATCCCGAGATCCCGGTCGTCGTCGCGAGCGGCAACGCCTCGCTCGACAACGCGATTCGGGCCTTGCGCGACGGTGCATCCGGAATGCTTCTCAAGCCATTCACCGCCAGCGAGTTCCAGGCCGAGATCAGCGCAGCCCTCGAGCGGACACGGATCCTCCGGGCGGCTCTCCAGTACCAGTACGTCACCTCGATTCTCGACGGGGTCGCACTCGCCCTCACGGCGGCGATCGAGGCGCGCGACCTCGAGACCGGCGAGCACTGCCGCCAGCTCGGCTGGATGGGCGAGCGGATCGCGTTCCTGCTCGAGCTGCCCGAGCTGGAGCGCACGACGATCCGGATCGGCGGCTACCTTCATGACATCGGCAAGATCGCGATCGCCGATCGGATCCTCCTGAAGCCCGGGCCGTTGACCTCCGAGGAGTACGCCGAGATGCAGCGCCACTCCGACATCGGTGGCGACATCGTCTCCACCCACGTGGCGATGACCGACATCGCCCGCATCGTCCGCCATCACCACGAGTGGTACGACGGCGGCGGCTACCCGTCGAAGCTGGAGGGCGATGACATCCCGATCGGGGCCCGGATCATCTCGATCGCCGACGCGTTGAGCGCGATGACGACGGATCGGCCGTATCGCAAGGCGGTGCCCCTCGAGCAGGCCTGGGCCGAGATC